>CP133960.1:946220-1261627 GCA_036251875.1 Orbaceae bacterium lpD02
TTATTTTTAATCATGCCATTGATATTTGCTTCAATAAGCGATTTATGACTATTATCAGTCAATACTTGGACGACTGAACTACGTTGAACTTCATCGATACTCGCTAAATCCTGGGCGACAATGCTTGCTAAAAGAGAAGCGGTATCAATTAACATCTCTTCTGTTGCATGTCGAACCGTTGGTTTTACCTCTTTCAAAAAAACAGTAAAAACCAAATAGCATGCTAAAATAGCAACCAACACATAACCTAATAATAGTTGTAAACCAATACGCATATATAAAGCCTTATTAAATACTTAAAGAATATTCCACTCCCCGATATATAACTAATATCGGTTACTCGTAAGCCAGATTAATTGGTTCTAATTATTAATATAAGAATCAATTTTCCCGCTCTATTAAGTGTAAATTATCCAGCCATACTTGCTCCATCGTTTGAACTAATGAAAAATATGAATTTGGCAATAAATAGAAGTTTCCAATAAAAAATACTCATAACCAGTAATGATTTAATACGTTATTGCAATAAAATAAATGCATCATATTTATCAAATAAAATGACCCAAGGTTAAAATATTTTATATTATTGTTTATTTGGACAAGCGTATAAATAACATACCTATAGTGATTGCTTGATATGCAACGCTCCAAATACTTAGTATTATATATTCAAAACCTTACTGTCGTTATGTTGCCTATATTATATACTAAAGTTAATGGAACAGGTACTTTATTACATTGATAATTAATAATTATTAAAATAGCTAATTGATATTTAACCATATAAATAAATATACACTTAAATAATCACTATCGATAATTTATCTAAAACGAGCCAGTATGGTCAAAATACTGGCTCGTGATTTTGTTTTACTCTTCCTCTATTTGCGATTTATCGGTCTGTTGTAAAAGATGACTTGTCACAATCCCTGCTGTCATTGAACCGCTGACATTCAATGCTGTTCGTCCCATATCAATAATCGGCTCAATTGAAATCAATAACGCGACAATTTCAATAGGTAAACCAACCATAGGTAGAACGATCAACGCAGCGTAAGTTGCACCGCCACCGACACCTGCAACACCAATAGAGCTAATGGTGACAATAAAAACGAGCATAACCATAAAATGTAAACTTAATTCAACCCCAACTGTTGGGGCAACCATCATCGCTAACATCGCAGGATAAATCCCCGCACAGCCATTTTGCCCGATTGTTGCGCCAAAAGAGGCCGAAAAACTCGCTATACTATTTGCGACACCAAAACGCTTTTCTTGGGTTTGAATATTCATTGGAATCGATGCGGCGCTTGAGCGGCTGGTAAAAGCAAAAGCCATCATCGGCATAATCTTTTTAAAATAGCTAAAAAATGACTCACCGGACAAGGTAACCAACACACCATGAACCACAAACATAATCGCTAACGCCACATATGAAGCGATAATAAACAAACCGAGTGAAACAATACTCCGCGCATCGGATGTCGCTGACATTTTAATCATTAACGCAAAAACACCATAAGGCGTTAATTGAATAACCAGTCTAACTAATTTCATCACCCACAGTTGAATTATGTCGATACCCGCTAATAGCTTATTGCCCTGCTCTGGATTATCTTTAACTAATTTGAGCGCGGCAATCCCCAGAAAAACAGAAAAAATGACCACACCAATAATAGATGTCTGCCTTAAACCTGCGAGATCTTGAAACGGATTACTCGGTAAAAACGCTAAAATCATATCAGGTGCACTTAAGTTAGCTAAGGTACCATTTTGGATCTCTTGCAGCTTTACTGCCCTTGCTTGTTCTTGTACGCCAGAGGCGAGTCCTTCCGCTGAAAGACCAAATACTAATGAAATAACTATCGCCACAATCGCGGCAATCATAGTTGTCAGCAATAAAATCGAGATAACCGAGATGCTCGTTTTGCCTAAAGATGAAGCATTATGTAATTTTGCTACTGCACTTAAAATTGACATCAAAATTAATGGCATCACCACCATTTGCAATAATTTCACATAGCCATTACCCACAATATTAAACCAGGCAACTGATCTCGTGATAATCTCAGAATCGCTTCCGCCATAAATTAACTGCAAAGCGATGCCAAATAACACACCAATAATTAATGCAATAAAAACGTTACGCGATAAACTCCAATTTTTAAAGTGAACATGGCAATAAACTAGTCCCATTAAGCAGATTAAAAATACAATAAGATTTAAATAAATAAACATTAACATTCCTAAATAGTAAAACAGTTAATAAGGCTATTTTAACAAAAGCGCTCAAACTTAATTATAGTGAAAAAGCATATCGTTATAAGAAAATAGAATAACTAAATAAAACAGTCTCATTTTACCTCTGATTACGCTTAGTTTATTGATAAGCAAGTGATGCTAACTGGCGTAATCAGATGTATATAAATGTCAGCCAAACTAAAAAGCCATGCCGATGGCGAATATCTTAGATTTATAACATCTAACAGCAGATTACTAAATGATAAAAGACAAAATATAGTATAAATATCAAAAATAGCATCGTTAAAATATTGTTTTAAACCTAAATACACCATAAATAAATCAGTTTTGCGATCTAGATCTCAAAATAGCCTTGATTCCAATATCATTAAAAATTCGATGTGATTACCCTACAAACAGGCTGTTCAACAAGGATTTGGCATTTATACAAAACGCATAAATCCTTACTGTAAATAGTAATAATGATACTTATAACCCAGTCTTTATTATCTAAAAAGATAATTTATTTCATATAGTTAACCTTGTTTAATAGACAATTTATTAGCAATATACCCAAATGATAAAATATGCTATGATTCGCATATTTTATGAATGCGTAAAACCGTGAAGTCTATTATGCAAATCCCATTTATTAAATATAATCATCAAAAGTATCTTGATGAACTAGCGAAAATAGAGCAATCGGCTGATGATTATCAGGTGTTGTATACACCTAAAGAATACCGTTTAGCTCTATTACAATCGATTAAAAACGCAACTCAGCGTATTTATATTATTGCCCTTTATCTCGAGCGGGATGAAGCGGGTAAAGAGATCTTACAAGCGATTTATGATGCTAAAACTAGTAAGCCTAATCTTGATGTTAAAATTTTTGTCGATTGGCACCGTGCACAACGTGGCCGCATGGGCGAAGAAAAACAACAAACTAACGCTGACTTTTATCATCAAATGAAATTAACCCATCCAGAGGTTGATATTCAGATATATGGCGTGCCCGTTAATCGCCGTGAAGTACTCGGTGTCTTGCATCTTAAAGGCAGCATTATTGATGACACGCTACTTTATAGCGGTGCGAGTATTAATAACGTTTATTTGCATAAGTTGGATAAATACCGTTATGACCGATACCATCTTATTACCAATAAAACCTTAGCTGATAGCATGGTTAGTTATATTGATGACAATTTTTTACCTTTTGATGGTGTGCAACGACTCGATCAACCTGAACATAAAACACGTAAGCAACTTAAGCTTGAAATTAAAGCCTTACGTCAACACCTTACACAAGCTAATTACCAGTTTGACGGCAATATAGATAATAATACTCTAAGCGTCACGCCAATTGCAGGCTTAGGTAAGGGCAATCCGCTGAATCAAGTCATTCACCACCTTATTAGCCAAGCTAAAGAAAAAGTCATATTTTGTACCCCTTACTTCAATTTACCGCCAATTATTATTAAAGACATTATTAGACAACTTCGAAAAGGCAAAAAAATTGAGATTATTATTGGTGACAAAACCGCTAATGACTTCTATATTCCCGAAGATGAGCCATTCAATATCATCGGTGGTTTACCTTATCTATATGAAATTAATTTGCGTAAATTTGTTGAAAGACTACAAGAGTTTGTCGATAAAGAACAATTAATTATTCGTTTATGGAAAGATGAAGAGCACAGCTATCACCTGAAAGGTATTTGGGTTGATGATAACTGGGTATTAAACACCGGCAACAATATCAATCCAAGAGCTTGGCGACTCGACCTTGAAAATGGAATTTTAGTCCATGATCCTAATGGTATACTGCGCGAAAAATTTACTGAAGAGCTCAACACCATTAGGCAAAAAACCCAATTGATTAATCACTTTCAACTTATTCAGGCAAGCCAATTTTACCCTAAACAGGTACATAAATTAATTAATCGCCTGAGGCGTATTAAGATCGATAAAATTATTAAACGCTTGTTGTGATCGCACAAAAATAGCTAACCTAACAGTAAATATTTTGCCATTAGCTGTTAGGTTTTCAGCATTAAAACCCTTTGATAAACAGTGAAAATTGCTTTTCACTATCATGACCATATATTCCTTATCTCATTGTAAGGTAATAGGCAAAAATCCAAAAAATGAGATGATTATAACATTATCGCTAATATCATCATTTCTTATCTCCATTTAATACATTGATATAAAACAATTTTTCATTTAACCGAAAATTTGAAAATGCACATCATTTTGTTATAATCCTATTTTTGAGACACCTTATTGCTCGATGCTCAGATAATAATATGCATATAAAAAAACCATTATCCTTTGATAAGCTACTATCAACGATTGAAAAATTAGCCGCCTATAGTGAAACCAATATCGCTGATGGTGTGACGCGTCTTGCCTATAGCCAAAATGACGAGCTTGCTCATCAATATATTATTAAGCTCGCGCAGCAATATGGTCTCGATTGCCAACAAGATATCGTAGGTAACGTATTTATCACCTTACCGGGTCAAGACCCTAGCTTGCCGGCAATTGCGACCGGCTCACATCTTGATAGCGTGCCAAATGGTGGCAAATATGATGGTATTTTAGGTGTTATGGCTGGCTTATACTCATTAACGCAGTTTCAACCTAAACAATTAACGCGTTCATTAACATTAATTATCTTTCGCTGCGAAGAGTCGAGCCGCTTTGGGATTTCTTGTCTTGGCAGCAAAATATTAACCGGCAACATTGACCCGCAGAAATGGCACGAAACCAAGGATAACCACGGTAAAACACTCTACCAAGCGATTGATGAAGCCGGTTATCAAAGTGCCAAACTTGAGCAAGCAGAACTGGCCAATGATGCCTATGGTGCTTTTGTTGAATTACATATTGAGCAAGGAAAATGCCTTGAAGCGGCAAACAAAGCCATAGGGGTCGTAAATGGTATCGCGGCGCCAACACGTTTTCGGGTTGACGTCTATGGTCAAGCGGATCACTCTGGTGCAACGCCCATGTCACAACGGCAAGATGCGCTAGTGAGTGCGGCAACAATCATTACAACACTAAATAGCCTTGCTAACCACGAAGCGCAGTTAGGCACGGTTGCAACAGTCGGTAAACTCAATGTTTATCCTAATGCGATCAATGTGATCCCCGGTCACGTACGCTTTTATATCGATATTCGAGGAATTGAACTCGATAGCATTAACCGCGTCGTACAAGGTTTACAACAGCTAATTGCGCAAATAATGGCAAGCCAACCGATCACAATTACACTCGATAGCTTATCACAAGAACATCCCGTTAAATTGAATCCACGCCTTTGCCAAACTATCAGCCAACTATGTAGTGAACAGCATATTGAGTATTTAGATATGCTAAGTGGCGCGGGTCATGATGCGATGTATATGGCACAAAAGTACCCTACTGCTATGATTTTTATCCCATCTAAAGCCGGAATTAGCCATCATAAAGATGAATTTAGTTCGCCTGATGACATTATCTTAGGGGCAACGCTATTAACTAAGACGCTAGAAAAATTAGCCAATCAAAAAGAGAATAATTAAATGACTGCAATTGATAGCCGATCCACCATCATTAGTAACCAATGGGTTAACGATGAGTACAAGCATATGATAGTGCAAATTGATGAAAAAGCCGCCAATGTTCAACCTGGCCAATTTTTTAACTTACTTTGCCCACAGACCGAATCGGATAAACCATTTTTTCGCCGGCCGATGAGCACTTACTTGGCCAACAGCCAAACAGGCCAAGTTGAATTTTTGTATAAAGTCACCGGCAGCGGAACGCGCACGCTTGCTGAATTAAAAGCAAATGATAAGTTATCGGTGCTAGGGCCATTAGGCAAAGGATTTAATTTAAAGGCCCATTACCAGCATATCTTAGTTGTCGGCCGTGGCGTTGGTTTAGCCACACTGGCTCCACTTGCTGAAGCGGCAGCTGACAAAAACATTATGGTAACCGCGCTGCTCAGTGCCAGAAACCGTAACAGCTTAATGTCCCAAACGCGCTTTTTAAATGTGAATGCTAACGTCATTGAAGTTATTGATACTGACGATTCAAGTCGGATTGAAAATGTTGAAGCGATTATTCTAGCAGAGCATCAAAAGCGCCCTATTGATGCCGTATTTACCTGTGGCTCAACCCGATTGACCAAACTACTACAACAGCTAGCCATTAAGCATAATATTGACGGTGAAGTCGCGCTTGAACAACATATGGCTTGCGGTATTGGCATGTGCCACTGCTGCGTCAAAGCCTTTAATATTCAAGGTAAAAATGCACCTCGCAGTAAGCGAGTGTGCATTGATGGGCCGGTGTTTGATATAAAGGAGTTTATGCCATGAGTGATCTATCTGTCGATATTAACGGCGTAATCTTACATAACCCGATCATGCCAGCATCAGGAACGTTTGATAAAGAGTTAGCTGCTATCATCGATTTTAACCAACTCGGGGCGATCGTCACAAAAACCTTTACCGCCGATAAACGTAGTGGTAACCCTGTACCAAGGGCCTGTGAATTACCTAATGCGATGCTCAATGCCATCGGCATCCCCAGTAAAGGGGTTAACCACTATATAGAACACAGCGTTCCCTATTACCGGCAATATACCCCACCCTTAATTACCAGCATTTCAGCCAATACCGCCACTGACTTTGGCTTATTAGCAGCAAAGCTTGATAAGGTAGCAGGTATTACCGCAATTGAAGCCAATATTTCTTGTCCAAACATTGATGCTCACGGCAAAGCCTTTGCAATGGAAGCCGATTCAACCGCTCATGTGGTCAACGCATTACGTAAAGCAACCAAGTTACCCCTCTGGGTAAAATTGACGCCAAATACGGGGGATATTATTAGTGTCGCCAAAGCAGCGCAAGATCATGGCGCTGATGCAGTGATTGTCGGTAATACCGTACTTGGCATGGCAATCGATATTACCACTCGTCGGCCTAAACTTGGCAATATTATGGGTGGATTATCTGGACCAGCCATCAAACCGATAATGCTCCGCATGGTATACCAATGTTACAAACATATTACGATTCCAATCATTGGCTGTGGTGGCATAACAACGGTTGACGATGTAATCGAATACTTTTTAGCGGGGTCGTCTGCCGTGCAAATCGGCACCGCAAACTTTATTGAACCGTCAATAATGATAACACTTATTGATGACTTGCACGCCTATTGTCAGGCGAATAAGATAGCGTGCTTACGCGATCTAACGGGCGCGCTCATTGATGAAAAATTTACTACGCTAGATGCGCTACCCTATTAACCTAGTAGACTGACAAAAGTGATAGGGATTGGCTCCCTATCAACCTCAAACATTAATACGCCGCATCAGGTGTTGTTACCCGAATTAACTTAGGATTAACAAATTCATGAATACCCGCTTCGGCTTGTTCCCGTCCATAACCCGAAGCTTTGGTTCCCCCAAATGGCAGCTCAGGGGCAATGCCGGTGGTATGATTGATATAAACCATACCGGTAATAATTTGACGAGCGACACGAATGGCTTCTTTTTCATCTTTGCCAAATACCGATCCGCCTAAACCAAACTCAGTTGCATTGGCGATTTTAATTGCTTCATCAATGCTTTGTACCACATAAATACAAAGTACAGGGCCAAAAATCTCTTCGGAATAGGCTTTCATATTTGGCTTTATATCGGTTAATATCGTCGGTTGCATAAATGCGCCCTCTCGCGCTAGGCGTTTACCACCCAGTACCAGTTTAGCCCCTTCAGTTACCGCCAATTCGACTTGTTTAATCACTTTTTGCACCGCTTTTTCACTGTTAAGTGGCGCCAATTGCGTGTTAGGATCGAGCGGATCGCCAACCACAATATTTTGGTAAAGTGACTTCGCTTTCTCGATAAACTCGTCCGCCACTGATTGTAAAACGATAATACGTTTTGGCGACACACAGACTTGGCCGGCATTAAATAATCGCCCTAATGCCGCCGTTTGCACCGCTAAATCAAGATCGGCATCAGCAAGAACAATAAAGGGATCACTGCCGCCAAGCTCTAATGTTGATTTTTTTACACAACTTGCCGCTGCCGATGCAAAACTTGCACCTGCAGGTTTACTACCGGTTAATGAAGCGCCTTTTACTCGAGGATCGGTGACTAATTCAGATACTTTCGAGCCTGAGATAAACAAATTGGTATAAACACCTTCTGGTGCACCGGCTTCACGCAGGATCTTCTCCATTATGTCAGCACATTGTGGAACATTTGAAGCATGTTTTAAAACGACCGTATTACCGGCCATAATATTAGCGGCAGCGGTACGGGTAATTTGATAGAAAGGGAAATTCCAAGGTTGAACGGTAAGTAAAACGCCGATTGAATCATACGTTAAAAATGCTTTGCCATATTTAACGGGAATTGGTTTATCGGCCAATAAGTTGGCACCTTCATTGGCATAGTAATCAAAAATATCCGCGCAAAGTTCAACTTCCGCTATCCCTTCACGCAGCAGCTTACCCATCTCAATGGTACATAACTTGGCAAGCGACTGTTTTCGTTCGCGTAAAATAGTCGCTGCGTTATGCAGTACCTGTGCTCGCTCGGGGAATGATGTTTTATGCCAAGATTGGTAAGCATCATCGGCTTTTGCAAACAATGCATCAATTTGCGCCATGGTCATTTCAGCATAGATTTTTTCAACTTTATTGGTGGTAGGGTTAACAGTTTTGATCGGTGATTCATTACTCATTTTCATACTCCATTGTGACGTTGTATACGATGCCAGGTATCAGCAGCAATGCTTGCTGATAACACGACAAGACATTGCCAATAATTGTTTTAAAAAATGGTTTTAAAAAATAGTTTAGAAAAAATCATATCAAAAAATATTCAATATATATAACAGCATACATGAATTATGCCAAAATAAAAATCGGTTATCACTATCGTAGTAAGGTTATTAATAACCGAATTTATTAACGGGAATCGCGTATATTGCGAGCGGAAGTCAAAGCGATAAAATTAATTTTTCTCTAAAAAAATAATCTCACTGCCTGCTAATGGCATTTTTAATACATGGGACTTAATTTTACCCCATACCTGCATTTCACAGGCTTTACAGTTAAATTTTAAGATCAGCTCTTCATTGTTATGCACCAGCTTCATCGGGGTCACTTTGGTTTTGACCCCTTGCACACCTTTGGCTTGTTTAGGGCAAAGATTAAAGGCAAAGCGCAGGCAATGCTTAGTGATCATCAGTGGTGCATCATCTTTTACATCATGGCTTTCATAGGCATTATCAATCAGCTCAACACCATGCTGTAAATAAAACTGGCGCGCTTTATGATTATAGACATTGGCCAAAAAGCTCAACTGCGTTTCAGGGTAAATCGGCGCAGGGCTAACTTCTGGCTTACGTACTCGGCGTGAATAATCGGCAATGCGTTGCTCGGTCAGTAAATCGATGACCTCACGGCGCAGCTGATTAAGCTGACTACTTGGCACAAAATAGACGGGATTTAGCGCAATTTCAATCGATGTCGCGTAATAGATAGTTTGGCCTAATTTGGCCAAACTATCTTGAAGATTTTTAGCGGCTTTATCGGCTTGCTCTGCCAAATCAAAATCGGCGATTAACGTTTGACGTACTTCGCTCCCCTCTTCACTTTTGGCGATCAGTTCGATTCCACCGACACAATTACGCAACAAAAATGAGACGCCAATACGTCGTTGACTCGACTCTTTTAATAAACTTTGTTGCCAAACATGATCTAAATTACGGTTAATTAGACAAGGCAGCTTGACGGTTAACAGTGATTTAGGTAACTCATTAGGCAAAACCCGATACATATCTGCCGCTAACTTTTCGACTTTATCGGCTCTAAAGCCAACCACCTCACGTTTAACTAAAATATTAAGCCCATCACCATTTGCCAAAGCCAGTTTAGTTTTAATATCGACTGCTTTATCGGTCACTTTTACGATTTCGCCAATTTGTAACCCCACAAATTTTGGCGAATCAAACGCACCGATATCGGCCTTACGCCCATGCACAAAATAGTCGGTGCTCCCACGGTGAAACGTGCGATTTGCATCAGGGGTAAAAAAGTATTCAGTTTTGCCACTTGATGCGCGGCCTAAATCCGGTCGCTGTAGTAAAATTTTATCCAATTTTTGCCGATAAAAAGCAGTAATATTTTTAACATAGCTCAGATCTTTGTAACGCCCTTCTATTTTAAAAGAGCGAACGCCAGCCGCCACTAATTCAGCAAGATTATCTGACTGATTATTATCTTTCATCGACAACAGATGCTTTTCATAAGCAACCACCCGCCCTTGATCGTCTTTTAAGGTGAACGGTAAACGACAGGCTTGTGAACAATCACCGCGGTTGGCACTACGACCGGTTTGGGCATGTGAAATATAGCACTGGCCAGAGAACGCCACACAAAGTGCACCGTGAATAAAATACTCAATATTGGCATCGGTTTGCTGCTTAATTAACGAAATCTCATGCAAATCAAGTTCACGCGCCAACACGATTTGCGAAAAACCGACGTCGGCTAAAAATTTGGCCTTTTCAGGCGTGCGAATATCCATCTGAGTACTCGCGTGCAGATCAATCGGTGGAATATCTAAGGCTAAAATGCCCATATCTTGCACAATTAATGCATCAACACCGGCATCATAAAGCTGATAAATCAGCTGACGTGCGGGCGCCAGTTCATTGTCATGCAAAATGGTATTTAAAGTCACAAATATTTTAGCGCGATAAAGACGGGCAAACTGAACTAATTTGGCAATATCATGGAGCGAATTACCGGCATTATGACGAGCACCAAAACTAGGCCCACCAATATAAACCGCATCGGCACCATGCAAAATAGCCTGTTTAGCTATTGCAATATCTTTAGCGGGACTAAGTAATTCGAGCTGATTATGTAATAAAGTCATTAGTGATTCACTGATAAAAAAAACTCAGCGATTATACCCGTTTTTTAACTTAATTAGCATTATTTCTTGCGGTTTTTCGATTAAACGTTACAGTATTGATCTCATTTAAATCGGGCTAAACAACTATGAAAACTGTCACTATTTACCATAATCCTAAATGTTCTAAAAGTCGCGAAACCCTCGCATTACTAGAGCAAAAAGGCATTGAGCCGAATATTATTCTCTATCTTGAGCACGCGCCATCGGTTGAGACATTAAAAACATTACTTAACCAACTCGGCTTTACCTCCGCCCGGCAATTGATGCGCAGCAAAGAGGAACTCTATCAAGAACTTGATCTCGCGAATGAAGGACTCACCGAGCAGCAACTATTAGCCGCGATGCACGCACATCCCAAACTGATCGAAAGACCGATTGTCGTTGCCAATGGCCAAGCCCGCATTGGCCGACCGCCAGAAAACGTACTAGCCATTGTGTAATATTTGCAGCATAAAATCGGCAGATTATTTGAATTAGAGGGGCAATAGCACATGGTTAAAATCGATGTGCTATTGGTTAAAACCTAACGATGGGTAACTAAAAAGCAACAGTGAATCTGTTTGTTACGTTTAAAGTCTAATGAGATAGTTTGTGCGCTGATATCTTTAGCCTGCAAACCTAACTGACTTAAGCCATCATAGTCTAGCTTAAAGCCGCGCTTATTATTTGAAAACATAATGGTGCCGTTCGGCCGTAATAATCGTTTTAAATCCTGCATCAGATCAAGGTGATCGCGCTGCACATCAAAAGTATCACTCATCCGTTTTGAATTGGAAAATGTCGGTGGATCGATAAAAATCACATCAAACTGATCTTCACTTTCACGCAAATAAAATAGACAATCGGCTTGGATTAAACGGTGCTTGTTACTGACTAAGCCATTCTGTTTAAGGTTACGATCTGCCCACTCTAAATACGTGCGCGACATATCAACGGTGGTGGTTGATTTAGCGCCACCCAGCCCAGCATAAACGCTCGCGCTACCGGTATAAGCAAACAGATTTAAAAAGTCTTTACCTTGTACCATTTCACCAATCATTTTGCGGGCAATTCGGTGATCTAAAAATAGTCCTGTATCTAAATAGTCGGTCAAATTAACCCAAAACTGGGCGTTATATTCGCGCACTAAAAAGTAATCCTGCTTTTGCGCTAAGCTTTGATACTGCTTTTTACCCTTTTGCCGCTCACGCGTTTTTAAAATCAATTGATTAGCGGTTAAGCTCAGCACCGACATCGTCGCATTGATAATATCAAATAAACGCTGTTTGGCTTTTTGCGGATCAATCGTCTTGGGGGGCGCATATTCTTGTACCACGACTTTATCTTTATAACGGTCGATGGCAACATTATATTCAGGCAGATCCGCGTCATACAAACGGTAGCACTCAATACCTTCTTGCTTTGCCCATTTTGCTAGCTTCTGTTCATTTTTACGTAATCGATTGGCAAAATCTTCCGCTGGCAGCGTGGCATTGACGACTGCTGTTTGCTCACGCTGCGCTATCGAATAATTTTTTTGTACGCAATCGAGCGGGCCATTTTTAGCTTTAAATATCCGTTCTGCACGCATTTGTAGGCAATCAAGCAACTGAGGGGCACCACTAAATAGTGATAAATTCCAACCCGCAAAAAACTGCTTAATTCGCTGGCCTAACGTAGCATGTAACGCAATTAATGCTGGTTCACTTTCCAACCTTTCACCATAAGGCGGATTACTAATAATCGTTCCGACACGTTCAGGGCAAGGGTTAATGAGCTTAGTCACATCTTGCACCGCAAAATGAATCAACGCACCAACTCCCGCTTGCTCGGCATTTTGCTTCGCTTTGGCAATCACATTACTGTCGTTATCGTAACCAAAAAAAGAGGCACTAACTGTTTTGCTTTGCGCTTTTGCTTCAAGCAGTATGCTATTCCACAATGTCGGGTTAAATCCTTGCCATGATAAAAAACCCCAATTAGCACGCTTTAAGCCCGGCGCAATATTGGCGGCCATCATCGCTGCTTCAATCAATAATGTACCCGAACCACACATCGGATCAATTAAAGGCTGCTCAGCTTGCCAACCCGAACGCAGCACAATCGCCGCGGCCAGATTTTCTTTCAGCGGTGCTTCACCGGTTTTATCGCGATAACCTCGTTGATGTAGGCTTTCACCGCTCAAATCGAGTGATAAAATCACCCGGTTTTTATTTAAAAAAGCATGAATACGAATATCGGGGCGCTCTTTCGTCACATTTGGCCGCTGATCGACTTTACGCGTAAAGCAATCAACAATCGCATCTTTCACCTTTAATGCGCCATATTGGCTATTACGAATAAAATCATTGGTGCCGGAAAAATGGATCATAAACGTCGCATCAACAGCAAAAATCGCCGGCCAATTAATATTTAGCGCACAGCTATAGAGATCTAAATCGCTATAAATATCAAACTCACTGATTGGCAATAAAATGCGTGAGGCAAGCCGAGTCCATAACAGCGAACAGTACAGGGTCGCGTCATCGGCAGCAAAATAGACACCGCCTTGTGCAACTTGGCAGTCCGTGGCACCGATATCGGTTAACTCTTTTTTTAATAGTTCTTCTAACCCTCGAGGGCTGCTAGCAAATAGTTTATTCATGCTTATCTACAACTTGAAAAAATTGCTGTCAATTATATAGAGGATTAGCGATATTACCTAATAAGTTTTACCATTTAGCTGCCGCCAATCAGCGCCACCAGATGGCTTAATACAGCGCACGCTATAATAGTCCATGGCACTTATCTAATCCCAGCCATCTTATGAATTACCATAGTCAACTAGTTTTCCGGTTTGATCATCGCGTACGCCCCACTCCAAACGGCTATCTAATATCGCTTGTTGTACCGCCGGTGGGTAATCGGACAGTTGAGTCTCTTTTGGGGTTGGTTTGCCCGCTTTACCGGCTTGGCGGATCACTTTTGGCCAGCGCGGCTGCCAGCATAAACACTCTGATATAAAGTAACCCGCGGTATAAAGGGGTAATAAAATAACAAACACGGGCAACATCATCATCGTCACCAACACACTTTTGGCATTTTTAACCGTCTTAAGCATCGGCTTTATATGACCGCCCAAACCATGCAACGGTAGCGGTAAATGGGTGCTTAAGCGCGGCTTGGCTAAATTGTCCGGGCCATACTCCATATAGCGGCGAATAAACTCCCACTCATCTTTATAATCCTGCGCGCAGTAGGTGTTTTTACCAATGCCAACCGAATGGGCAACGGGAAAGCCAGTTTTATACGGGTGAAACGACAGTAAATTAACCATATTAGTACCGCCCATATCCGAACCCGTTTCACCAAAGTTTGCCGGCATAATATGCTGCCACTTAAATACCACGGTGCCACCACAATATTTAGGTCGCTGAATATAGACTTGCTGAGTAACACGATTAAACCGTACCCGAATATGGCGAATAGTAAATAGCTCTAGCCGATAGACATAGCGGAAGTAGCGAATTAACAAATAAATCATAACCGCAGATACAAAAAAGAAAAAAATCAATCCTAAATAAAAACTAAATCCAATACTAAAAGGATAGTATTGAGGATACAATAAATAGTAAAAAATCCTTAAAAAAGAAAAACTAAAATATCCTACTAGCAAAAAAATTGACAAACTAATCCAAGTAATAATGCCACGAAAGTTTTCAAACATACCACCGCGGATCTCTAAATAACGATCGTTATAGGCATAATAGGGGCCGATTGGTCGTGGATTATTACTGACCGACTGTTTGGTGTAGTCTTTTTCGACCTCGCTCAGCATCATATCGCCATTAAAATAGCCCATCTTCATTTTTTTACGGCTTGAGGCTTTGATTGAGTTACCAAACCATAGTAAAAATTCACCAATATACATTATAACGCGACCTTACCAATAGCATACAACGGGGTTAATAGTGTGCTTAGCATCATATTGCCCTAGCCCTCTTATGAATTACCATAGTCAACTAATTTACCAGTTTTATCATCGCGTACGCCCCACTCCAAACGGCTATCTAATATCGCTTGTTGTACTGCTGGTGGGTAATCCGACAGTTGGGTCTCTTTTGGGGTTGGTTTGCCCGCTTTACCGGCTTGGCGGATCACTTTTGGCCAGCGTGGCTGCCAGCATAAACACTCTGATATAAAGTAACCCGCGGTATAAAGGGGTAATAAAATAACAAACACGGGCAGCATCATCATTGTCACCAGCACACTTTTGCCATTTTTAACCATCTTAAGCATCGGCTTTATATGACCGCCCAAACCATGCAATGGCAGCGGTAAATGGGTGCTTAAGCGCGGTTTGGCTAAATTAGCGCGGCCATGCTCCATATAGCGGCGAATAAACTCCCACTCATCTTTATAATCCTGCGCGCAGTAGGTGTTTTTACCAATGCCAACCGAATGGGCAACGGGGAAGCCGGTTTTATACGGGTGAAACGACAGTAAATTAACCATATTGGTGCCCCCCATATCCGAACCCGTTTCACCAAAGTTTGCCGGCATAATATGCTGCCACTTAAATACCACCGTGCCACCACAATATTTAGGTCGTTGAATATAGACTTGCTGAGTAACGCGATTAAACCGTACTCGAATATGGCGAATAGTAAATAGCTCTAACCGAAAGATATAGCGGAAGTAACGGATAAATAAATAAAAAGTCACAGTGAAAATAATCAAATAAAATATTGCAGATATGATATATCCAGCTATTTGGGTTGTCTCCTTCTGGTATAAAGTGAAAATACTATCTAAAAACAAAAAGCAAGAACTAAAAGGAATAAAAAATAGAAGCAAACTAATCCAAGTAATAATGCCACGAAAGTTTTCAAACATACCACCGCGGATCTCTAAATAACGATCGTTATAGGCATAATAGGGGCCAATTGGCCGTGGATTATTGCTGGCCGATTCCTTAGTATAATCTTTGCTCACTTCACTTAGTTTCATATCGCCATTAAAATAGCCCATCTTCATTTTTTTACGGCTTGAGGATTTGATGGCGCTACTTAGCCAAAATAGATATTCACCAATATACATTATAACGCTACCTGACTAATGGCATACAACGGGGTTAATAGTGTGTTTAGCATCATATTGCCCTAGCCCTCTTATGAATTACCATAGTCAACTAATTTTCCGGTTTTATCATCGCGTACGCCCCACTCCAAACGGCTATCCAATATCGCTTGTTGTACCGCCGGTGGATAATCCGACAGTTGGGTCTCTTTTGGGGTTGGTTTACCGACTTTACCGGCTTGGCGAATCACTTTTGGCCAGCGCGGCTGCCAGCATAAACACTCTGATATAAAGTAACCCGCGGTATAAATTGGTAATAAAATAACAAAGACGGGCAGCATCATCATCGTCACCAGCACACTTTTAGAATTTTTAACCATCTTAAGCATCGGCTTTATATGGCCGCCCAAACCATGCAACGGCAGCGGCAAATGGGTACTTAAGCGCGGTTTGGCTAAATTGTCGCGGCCATACTCCATATAGCGGCGAATAAACTCCCACTCATCTTTATAATCCTGCGCACGGTAGGTGTTTTTACCAATACCAACCGAATGGGCAATGGGGAAGCCAGTTTTATACGGGTGAAACGACAGTAAATTAACCATATTGGTGCCGCCCATATCCGAGCCGCTTTCGCCAAAGTTTGCCGGCATAATATGCTGCCACTTAAATACCACCGTGCCGCCACTATATTTGGGGCGTTGAATATAGACTTGCTGAGTAACGCGATTAAACCGTACCCGAATATGGCGAATAGTAAATAGTTCCAGCCGATAGACATAGCGGAAGTAACGGATATATAGATAGATTAAAATTGAAGCTAGAACAACAGTGTAAATAAACGCAAAGACATCCAGACCATCATTAAAATAGTTCGGAGTTGAAAGCATATAAATAATTGGGTTAAAGAAAAAAAATAAAACACCAAATAACATCAAAGATATCATAGTAATAATGCCACGAAAGTTTTCAAACATACCGCCACGGATCTCTAAATAACGCTCGTTATAGGCATAATAGGGGCCGATTGGTCGTGGATTACTACTGACCGACTGCTTAGTGTAGTCTTTTTCAACCTCGCTCAACATCATATCGTCATTAAGATAACCCATTTTCAATTTTTTACGGGTTGAGGCTTTGATTGAGTTACCAAACCATAGTAAAAATTCACCAATATACATTATAACGCGACCTTACCAATGGCATACAACGGGGTTAATAGTGTGTTTAGCATCATATTGCCCTAGCCCTCTTATGAATTACCATAGTCAACTAATTTTCCAGTTTTATCATCGCGTACGCCCCACTCCAAGCGGCTATCTAATATCGCTTGTTGTACCGCCGGTGGGTAATCCGACAGTTGAGTCTCTTTTGGGGTTGGTTTGCCCGCTTTACCGGCTTGGCGGATCACTTTTGGCCAGCGCGGCTGCCAGCATAAACACTCTGATATAAAGTAACCCGCGGTATAAAGGGGTAATAAAATAACAAACACGGGCAACATCATCATTGTCACCAGCACACTTTTGCTATTTTTAACCATCTTAAGCATCGGCTTTATATGGCCGCCCAAACCATGCAATGGCAGCGGTAAATGGGTGCTTAAGCGCGGTTTGGCTAAATTGTCCGGGCTATGCTCCATATAGCGGCGAATAAACTCCCACTCATCTTTATAATCCTGCGCGCAGTAGGTGTTTTTACCAATACCAACCGAATGGGCAACGGGAAAGCCGGTTTTATACGGGTGAAACGACAGTAAATTAACCATATTGGTGCCCCCCATATCCGAGCCGCTTTCGCCAAAGTTTGCCGGCATAATATGCTGCCACTTAAATACCACCGTGCCACCACAATATTTGGGTCGTTGAATATAGACTTGCTGAGTAACGCGATTAAACCGTACTCGAATATGACGAATAGTAAATAGTTCCAGCCGGTAGACATAGCGGAAGTAGCGGATTAACAAATAAAGCGAGAATAAAAAAATAATTGAAAAAAATACAATTGCAAAAATAGTTGAAGATATTTGAATTGTTTTATGATTATAAATATCTAATGTAAAGGCTATAGCTGCATAACAAGCACTAAAAGAAAAAAAGAAAAAAAGCAGACAAAGCCAGGTCAAAATACCACGGAAGTTTTCAAACATACCACCACGAATCTCTAAATAACGGTCGTTATAGGCATAATAGGGGCCAATTGGTCGTGGGTTATTACTGACCGACTGCTTAGTGTAGTCTTTTTCGACCTCGCTCAGCGTCATATCACCATTAAAATAACCCATCTTCATTTTTTTACGGCTTGAGGCTTTGATGGCGCTACTTAACCAAAATAGATATTCACCAATATACATTAAAAGCTCTCCTTAATTGCTTGATGAAACTCGGTTAGCTCGTCAGTTAAATCGTCGTATGGTTCGTGCTCAGGATCATTACTAAAGCAGCAACGGTCAAACCATTTTTGTAAGGCATTATCATCAACAATAATAATCACTAGGCTAACCACCACAATAATTAGTGTGGCATAAAAATTAATCACACCTAATGCTACCGCAACCGGCTCTAGCAGCGCAAAACGGCCTAAAAATAGGCCAAATTCAGCAACTTTAACCCAAATAGTACGTTCAATACTACGATCAATAATCCCTTTTAGCCAAGGAGCTAAGGTGCCTAAAGTAATTAAAAATTGTGAGAAACTAAACGCTAATGTGGCTGCACCTCTTGCAAAATATGCTGTTGTCAGCACTGGTTCATGCTTTTTAATTTTTTTATACATATCCATAATATCAAATACCGCCGTCATTGAGCCGGCAATGGCGGATAGGCTGGCGCCCCATAAAAATATTCGACCAAAGCCATTATAGGTAACCATGGCGGTTCTTGAGCTAGGATTATTCCCGATACAGCTTTCAATCGCGCTAATACCAATCTGGAAGGTTGCGGCAACGCTGGTGATAATTGAGGCGGTTAACTCGGCTTTTTCGCGCGCGGTCTGGTATTTGCCTTGGCTTAATTTGCGTAGCAGATCATAAGCACTAAAGCCAACAACAATCATCGCAATACGGGTGTTAGTCAGATCGGCATTTTGGTAATTATTGCTCGCCACATGGTTAATTTGTGGCACCGCCCGTGATGGTAAGGCGGTAAAACTGCGGCCACCAATATTGTATTTTAGATGGTATAGCTCGCGCGCGCTCTGATTAATATGCGCTAAAATAGTATTACCTAAGCGGTTATGTATCAACTGCGCCGCGCCGGTGGATGTTATCGCTAAAAAGCGCCGCATTAAGTCGGCAAATGAGACCGATAATAACGCAATCGGTAACCCGCGCGCGGCTAAGTGGTCGATAATCGTCGAACTTTGCGTTAGATGCTCGGTCACTTTATCTAATAAATCGACCATTTTATCGGTTGTCGCTAAATCGAATTTAGCTGCAGGCTCATCGGTGATCGTGACCTGATCTTGCAAGGTAATATATTGGTTGATAGCGGCGATGAGCGTTTTATTACTGTATAGATAGGCGCGCCAGCATAAGTTATCGCGCGCAATGTGTGACGAGTCCCACCAACCGTTAAGTACATCCCTTAATAAGGGCGAACTGCTGGTGCCAAATAAGCAGGCGTTGACCTGCAAACTAAACATAATGCCATTAAGCTTATCATTGTCATCATAGGCATCTAATGCTAATAATAACGGCTCTGAAGTCAGCCATGTTTTAAAATCAATACTGCGCTGCTCGGCGAGTTGTTCGGCTAATTGGCTTTGTTGCTCAAACTGCTGCTTAAACTTATCTATTTTATCTTGCGATAAGCGGCGCCAGTATTTATCTTGAAACTCTTTTTCCGACATTTCGCGGGTTTGATTTTGGTAAACCTGCTGCGCGTAGGGTTCAACCGATGCCGTTAGCGCTGAATTTGACGCCGCTTTGTAGTTATCAGCCATATGGCTATTATAATTATTATAATTGACCATCGCTTGGACGTTTTGTGTATGACGGTTGACCAGCTGTTGTAAGCGCTTGTCATGAAATGACTGCTTAAGTCCATCTAGCTGGCCGAGTATCATTAAACGGTATTCGTTCGATATCCCGTCTTTATCCTTAGATTCCAGCCACGGTTTCATCTGTTGCTGTAGCGCTTGATGACGACGATTATTTAAGCTTTGTGTGATCCCGATCGCATCATTGACGATAATTGCCGCTCCCTGACGTTTGTGCATTTTTTTATATAACGACAGGTAACGAGCAAAATTTTGGTTGATCGATTTATCATAAAATAGCGTACGATTTTGATATACATAATCGATCTTGAGCTTCTCTTTTTCGGCCTGATCTCGTTCGCCTAAGCTGAATTCCCAACTAGGCTTGCTATTTAAAAATTGCGCTTGCTCGGCAAGCTGCACGGCTACCGAAAACTCTAAAATATTGGGGGAAAACTGATCGGCTAACAGTGATTTAGTGCCTTGGCGAATTTCGGTCGGCGTCATGCCTTCAAGCAGCGCTAATCCCTCAGCTTGATAAAACTCGAGCTTATTGGCTAATATTTTATCGGGCGAGAACAAAAAATAGAGTTTTTTTATCTTTTCACTTTCGGTAAAACTAATATATGACGCATCTGCGCCGTCAAGGGCGATATTACAGGTGTATGGCGGTGGCGTACTGTTGACGGTTTTAGGGTCACTATGCTCGGTCAAACAGCCTTCTGGGCTGGAGGTAAAAACCCGCCATACTTTTGCCGTATCACGCTCTTCAAGCACATAGAGGTAGCCCTGTCTAAGCATTTGCAAACAATACTGCGAATGAGTGAGTGGCAGATCATTAACCTGCGCGAGGGCAAAATTAGGCAAAGCGGGGATATCGTTGCGCGTCATATAGCCCGCAACGGATAATCGGGTCGGTAATACAAATAGATTGCCATCCTTTTGTTGGCAGCTAGGGCAACGCTTACCATTGTCTTGTTTATTATGGTTGGCTGCGGCTAGCAAACCAAGCAAACTAGCGGGTGATGCCATGTTCAATTCCTTTTTCTAACGGTGCAAAATAGTGCTCAATATCGTTGGTTTTGTCGTTAATACACTGGGCAAATAGGTCATAATTGATGACGACAAAAAAGTGTGCTGGCTGTGCCATTGCATAGTTGACCATGACCGCTAAATTACGCTGATCGGGCTGATTGTATGTCGCGCGATATGCCCAATCCAACAGTTGTTGCAAGGTCGTTTGTTGCTCGGCACTTAATACCGCCTTTTGCTGCCTTATAGTAAGATTTTCATAATAGTTGTACGACTGCGCGATAGTAAGCTGCTGCCACTGTTTAGCGGTTATTTGGTAGTTAATATCCGACAATACTCTTTCTGGCTTATGCGCGAGTTGAATATAGTGCTGATCCCAATAATACCAATATTCAATAATGCCAAATAGTTGACTTAGTTGTGCTGGCTTAAATATTGCCATTAGATGCTTTAAAACCTTGGGATCGTAAAAGCGTAAAAGATAGTCGGCGCCTTGGTAGCGCATATACATGGCGTTACTGATGTGCTTTTGCAGCGCATTATTTGACTGAGATGAAAATATAATTGCAATCGCCGCCGAATCACTATCTTTTAGCTCACCAATCAGTTGGTCAAGATCGCTAGTCGTTTTATTAATAGTGCAGAGCTGTAGGCATTGATGATCAGCCGATACGGTATCTTGCCGATCGCGAATAGCGATAACTGATTCGAACTGATACTGGTGAGTAAAAAAGAAGTCATCATTGATTTTCGGATCAATCAGTAAATGCATTTTGCCAAATTGCTTAAGTTGCGCGCTAATTATTGGGCCGCTTTGCGTATCAAGTAGAGGCATCAGATTCATTTGCGCTCCATAAAAATAGCATGTTCGTCAGCCGCTTTTTGCTGCGCGCCCGAACAGATAGGCGCTAATGTTGCGGTAAGATTTTTATTAGCTGGCCCCATTTTTTGCAGCGCTGCGGCTTTAACGGTGACATTAGCCGATGAGCCGAGTTCGATGCCCTTACCATTGATGGTAATGTACGATCCGCCAGCGAGGAAATTTAGCCCATCAAGCGCCGAGATAGTCACTTTGCCCTCGACGCTATCAATCTTAATATCCTGTTTAGCGGCGATAGCCATGGCGTCATTTTGGGCTTGTAGCTCGACTTTACCTTGGTTAGCCAGTAGCTTCAAGCCCGCTTTATGGGCGAAGATGCCGACTGCCTCAGATGAGGCTAAGGTGATATTGTTAAGCGCGCTAATGTCGGTTTGCTGTTCACTGGTTAAGCTGATGCTGTTACCGCTGGAGAGCTGGATATTTTGATCACTGGTTAAGCCAATACCGGCTGGTGCATAGGCAATAATGCCCGCTTCGGTTAGCTGGTTGAGTGCGGTTTGTAGCTGCTGTTGACTGTCGATATCAGCGGGATGCGCCTGCGCGCTGCTGGCGGCCTGTTGTAGCGCTTTAGCAATCGATAAGGCGTTTTCCAGCTGAGCGATAGCACTTTGCATATCGAGCTGCTGACCTTGCGCTTGTGGTTCGCTTTGCGCGCTAAGGTATAAACCTTTGTTCGCGCTAATGGCGCCCCATTCGTCGGTGCGTAGCTCAAAGCCGGCACCGCGTTGCTCTCTGTTTTGGTTAACTAAGTGGCCGAGATTAAGCTGGCTTTTGCCGTACTCAGTCGCCAGTTTAATATGCTCTTGCCCGCGTTTATCATCCATGCGCAGTTTGTTGTTGGCTGGCGTTCGCAGCACATTGCGGTGTTTATTGATAGTCGTGACAGGGTCAGGATGTGTGCTGTCATGCATGGCATGGGCGATATACGGTCTATCTGGGTTACTATCGGTAAAGGCGATAGCCACCTCGGTACCATCGATTAAGGGGAAGTGAAAACCATAAGTGTCACCAGCATACGGCTTTGCCAGCCTCACCCATAGGCTCTCTTCACCGCTGCGCCAGGTTTTTAAATCAAAATCAAATTTAACTCGGTAGCGCCCCATGGTGTCAATATAACCATAGGTGTCATTATCAGGACTGGTCACCCGCGCCGGTAGCGTGCCGGTCACTTGCGGCCATGGTAACGGTGCCGGGCGATACGGTTTTAGTACGTTATACGGCATAGCGGTAAACTTAACGTGATAGGCCTCGCTGCGGTCACCATAGCACTCGGTCGATAAAATCACTATCCCTTCACTGATGCCGTTGATCGGGCTGCCGCTAATAATCAGCCGTTGCCCTGGGGCTAAGTGGTAGTCATTGGCGTTACCGTGAATAATAATCTGTTCACTAATTTGCTGCTGATGGCGGATTTTGGCATACCAACTGCCGCTTTCAAGGGTGTTGTCATCGCCTTTACGTTTAAAGTGCTCGCCATAGCGGTAATCGGTGCCAGCGGTGGTAACCTCTTTAGGTTGTGAGTTTATTTGTGCGTGAAGGTCGGCTGGTGCTTCTCGATAATTATAATCATTTACCTTCACCTGACGCGCTACGCTTTTGCTGGCAAACTGTAACTCCCACACGCTATCACGGGCGTTATCCGCCATGCCACTTGGTTGCGTGTAAGTAAGACTGCCGACGTCCTCAAAACCCTGTTCGTAATCACTTAATACCAATACATCACAGTTGTGTTCGCTATGACTTTCAAAGCGTAACCAAATACCGACATCGGCCAGTAAGCGCTGAATAAACGCCAGGTCACTCTCTTGCCACTGCGTGATAAACTCCCGGGCGGGGTAGCTGTCTTTTAGCACTAAGCGGTAATCGACGCCGGTAAAACCATGGCGGCGCAGCACCTCTTCCACTACGCTGACCACACTTTGGTTTTGGTAAATGGCGCTATAGTGGTCATTCGCAAATAGCGCCAGTCGTGGCTGGAGTACCAGCCGATAATGGGCTTGGTCTTTATTGACCGATAGCTGACCAAACTCAGTCACCACACCATATAAGGTGCGCGGCGTTGCCGGTTTATCGAGTGAGCTAATGTGGGTGGCCTGCGTTAGCAAGTTGGGGGCTAAGAAGCTAAACTGGGCTGGCTGGTTAAGCACGCTATCGATCGAGATATGCGGGTCAAGGCTCGTGACGGTGATCTCGTAACGCCATGGCTGATTGAGGGCTTCATTACCGTGTACCGATAGGACCGAGAGCGCGGATGATAAGCCTGACAGCGTCACTGCGTACTTATTATGTTGCTGAGCGCTAAGTGCGTTGGTAAGTGGATCTAATGCAGTATCAAGACCGCTGGCCATGGGGTAACTCCTTTTATCTTTATTCTGTTTTTATTATTGCTTTATTCCATTACGATTACTTTTTTAAAGCAAAAACGTAAAACAGTAAAATTACGATATTTTGCCCCAATTGGCAACTCTTTATTTTAGTTAGACAATGACTTAGTAACGCTACCGAGTAAGCGAACAGCGCAACACTATTTTGCGCATAGCGCCCATTAAGCCATGCAATAACCAACAAATAAAAAGAAACGCGAAGTTAGCGTTTGGTGATTAAATAAACACAATGCCGCTTTTAAACGAGTAAAATTTGCACATAAAAAAGCCCAATACGTTGTATTGGGCTTTGGGTTAAGCATGAGCGTTACCTTTTGTCGTTTTGAGATTGATTTGACAGCTTATAGCAAAACGGGTAATGCTCTCTTAGCTAGATTTAATCAGTGCTGTACAGATAATATAAAGCATCAATCGTTATATCGTCTGCCGCTTCAATCGAGCCTGATAGGTTATTGACCATTGTGGCTCTGCCTGTGATTGTTCCGTCTTCATTAAGGTCTTTGCCTATATTAATGGCTCCACCACTATATATTTGACCGTCTGTGTTATTGAGCATATTTAGCGCAAGGTTCATATTGTTAGCTGACTTGATTTTTCCGCTATTATTAATTTGCTCTGCACCAATCGTTAAATCACCGTTAGCTTCAATGGTGCCTGATTGGTTGTTGACTGATTGGGCTTTGCCTGCAGGAATTGCTATCGAATATATAGAATCTGGATCCGGATTATCATGAATTTCCAAATATTGGCCGATACCAAGCTCTCCACCACTGCTTATTTTACCCGAGTTTTCCAGAGTATTTACGCCAATAGCTAAACGTTTACCGGCCTCTAATGTTCCGCTATTAGTAATTACCCCCTCGTTAGGACTAATATTATTCATATCATCATATTCTGGGTCGATTAATTCAGTTGTAGATAAATAAAGATAATCAGATGCTTTTATCTTGCCGCTATTATTTAAGTTAATCGCTTCAATGTCTGCTAAGCTGCCAGCTATGATAGTTCCTCTATTATCAAAATCATGGGCATAGATTCCTACATCCGAACCTAGTTTAGAATAACTGATATCTCCAGCATTAACGAAACGACCATCTTCACCATTATGTATCATAGAAAGCGCGTTTATTTTACCTGTGTTATACATATCGTGGGATCGTGTATTGACAGAGCCATCAGTAAAAATGGCACCGCTATTATAAATTGCTTGATCGCTATTTAACTCAATACTGTCACGATTACCACTCTTACTTCTGCTTTCAATATTTCCTTTATTATCAATACCTTTTTTCCCATCAAGACCAAGTAACCAACCATAACGGTCAGTATTTGAAATATCAATATCCCCTTCATTGACGATTCTATCATTTGTCCTAAGGGCTATTGAATACTGAGGGACTGCCTTATCATAAAAAGTAATATAGTCATCCTCTTCATCTCGTATCTCACTATCAGTGTACGATGTTGTTTTACTGTTAATACTGATTGCTTGTGAACTAGCTAAACTGGTGGCGAGACTATCAATATTTTTTTTATTACCTTCAGGTTGTGACTCGGTATCTTCATGATAGTCTTCCAAATATATTTTACCAGTATTAGTAATTTGTCCTGTGGCAGAAATAGCAATATGTTCACGATGACCATAAGCGCCTAAACGGCCAGCATTGCGTACACCAACCCCCGTCTCAGTACTTCTCAACGTAATTTTATTGGCATACATTCCACCTAAAGCGGCTACGTCAATTGCTAACACAGGTTTATCATCATTATTATAAATTTTTTCTACTTTTAAAGACTCGTCATTATAAAAATCTTTAGCATGGTAGACATTATTTTTACCCGCAACAACTGTTATTCGATTAGCTTGTATTTGACCATTAATATTTACTGTGCGAGCGATTAGGTTGGTATAATCTTGCTCACGGCTATCAAACTCACCATTAATGGTAATATTACCTTGTTCAACTTGATAACCTTGTAGTGTACCGTCATCGCCGATAATCGCGCTACCGGTAGTCAGGGTTGCTCTGTCAGCATTAATAAAGCCACAGCCATTACAGGTAATACCCGCTGCATTGGCGATGACCACTTGGGCTTTTTGCCCGGCGACTTCAATTTTACCGTTCAGTTGGCTGGCATTGGCTGAGTTAATTTCATTTAAAATAACTTTAGCGCCGCCAGAGTTAGCTAAATTGCTATTACCGGCAATATTGCCGCCTAACTGAGTGTTTGATGACTGCGCGCTGTTATTTAAAATTACGCCCTCTTTTGATACATCAAATTGGTTATATTTATTGTGTGAAACGCCTGCTTTATTGGCTTCTTGAATATTGACTACCGTTGGGCCATTTGGGCGCTCGATAATGGTCGGGCGCTGTGACTGCGCGGCGTTGTTATCGGTAATAATAGTGCTGGCCTGACTTTGCGTCACCACACTGACCATACCCAGTGCCACAAAGGTTAAGAAGCTGAGTGGTTTTAATGCGGCAGTTACTTTACCACGGCTGGTGGTGCTGGTGGCTTTTTGGCTACTGCGCCCTTCACCTTGATGACGCTTAACGATTTCCGCGACCACCATCATGATGCCGCGCGCTTTATTAAAAATAATGCGATAAAAATGTTTATTCATAATTGATTCCGTTTGTGTATGTATTGATTTATCCGTTTATGGATATCTTATTTGTGGGTAGTACTATTACCCTGATTTTGCCAGCGTAATAACGCTGGCTATAGTAAGCCTAAGGCCGATGTCTTAGACTTAAATCGTTGCCGTTTATAAATCGCCAAGGCAATCACAGTCCCTAGCTAACCTAATAGTTTTATCTAGATATTTTTATAAACTTACTCTTAACTTACCGTTTAATTACAAATGTGCGAATATTATTACAAAAATAACTTAAAGTGAAACAATTTTACACTTATTAATTTGATTGGTTTGCAGACGAAAATACGCTAAGGATTGAGCGGTTATTGCAGAAAAAGAAAGTACGAGTTGGAAAATAAAAAGCCCAATACGTTGCATTGGGCTTTGGGTTAAGCATGAGCGTTACCTTTTGTCGTTTTGCTATTGATTTGACAGCTTATAGCAAAACGGGTAATGCTCTCTTAGCTAGATTTAATCAGTGCTGTACAGATAATATAAAGCATCAATCGTTATATCGTCTGCCGCTTCAATCGAGCCTGATAGGTTATTGACCATTGTGGCTCTGCCTGTGATTGTTCCGTCTTCATTAAGGTCTTTGCCTATATTAATGGCTCCACCACTATATATTTGACCGTCTGTGTTATTGAGCATATTTAGCGCAAGGTTCATCGTGTCAGCCGATTTGATTCTACCACTGTTAATCAACATGCCATTAGCGGCTATTGCCATCGTACCATTGGTTTGTATCAGGCCACTATTAATTAATTTATCTTCAACACTAATCGTTAAATCGCCTTTTGCTTCAATGGTGCCTGATTGGTTATTGACTGATTGGGCTTTGCCTGTAGCAACTGTTATCATAAGTTCAGCATTAGGGTCTGGATTATCCTGATATTCATAAGAATCACCGATATTAAGTTCTCCGCCACTACTTATGTTACCCGAGTTTTCCAGCGTATTTACGGCAAGAACTAAACGTTTATCCGCCTCTATCTTACCCTTATTATTAAGTTTACCTTCGTTAATCATAATGTATTCGCCATTTTCGTAAATTTCGGTCTCTGTGCTTATAGTCAATTGATCGTTTGACTTTATCTTACCGGAATTATTAAAATTACCTGCATAGAGTTCTATCACATCATTAGCTATAATATTTCCTTCATTATAAAAATCGTCGACATAAATGCCCACCGCATGAGATGGATATAATAAATTTTGACCTAGAGCAATAATATCGCCAGTATTAACCATACGAGCTACACCATACTCACCACCGTAGAAATAGCCGTCTTGAAAGTTTATCACTCTATTTGAAGTCATGGTACCTGAGTTATAGATATCGTTATAAGCCACTTCTAATCGATTACCGGCAAAAATAGTCCCGCTATTATAAAATTTTTCTGCACCTTCTAAATAAACACGAACATAATCATTTTTACCTATAATAGTACCGCTATTATTAATGCCTTTCTTTGCGGCGAGTTCAATTGCTCTAAATTCAATCTTACTGATTGAAATAGTAATATCTCCTTCATTGACCACCTCATCATTGGTATAAACGCGTATACCATCATTATACCTACCCTGCATACCAAGATAATAACTCTCTTCGTCTCGAATATCACTGACTGGATAAAGTGGAGGGATGTCATTTTCAGTCGGTGAAGAAAGCAATAAATAAGTCGAACTCCCGTTAATGGTTATTTTATTGCCATTAGATTCCAGTGTATTGCCTTGCATAGGGTCAGCTAGATACATCTTGCCAGTATTAGTGATTTTCCCTGTTGTCGCAATAGAAATAGCTTGCTTGTCACCATACGCGCCCAGCGTTCCTGCATTACGTACCCCCACCCCTGACTCGGTGCTGGTCATTTTAATTTTATTGGCGTACATCCCGCCTAGCGCGGCAACGTCAATCGCTAACTGCGGTTTATCGTCATTGCTATAAATTTTTTCTACTTTGACGCTATCGTAGGCGTCTCCTATTTTATGTTCGACTTTATTTTTACCCGCCACAACCGCTAGATTATTGGCATATATCTGACCATTAACATTTACCGTTCGAGCAATTAGACCGGTATAATCTTGTTCACGGCTATCGAACTCACCATTAATAGTAATATTACCTTGCTCAACATGATAACCTTGTAAATCACCGTCCTCACCGATAATAGCGCTACCGGTAGTAAGGGTTGCTCTATCTGCATTAATAAAGCCACAACCATTACAGGTAATACCAGCTGCGTTGGCGATGACTACTTGGGCTTTCTGTCCGGCGACTTCAATTTTACCGTTAAGTTGGCTAGCATTGGCTGAGTTAATCTCATTTAAAATAACTTTAGCGCTGCCAGAGTTAGCTAAATTGCTATTACCGGCAATGTTGCCACCTAGCTGGGTGTTTGATGATTGCGCGCTGTTATTTAAAATTACGCCTTCTCGTGACACATCAAATTGGTTGTATTTATTGTGTGAAACGCCTGCTTTATTGGCTTCTTGAATATTAACTACCGTTGGACCATTTGGACGCTCGATAATGGTCGGGCGCTGTGACTGCGCAGCGCTGTTATCGGCAATAACGGTGCTGGCCTGACTTTGCGTCACCACACTCACCATACCGAGTGCCACAAAGGTTAAGAAGCTGAGTGGTTTTAATGCAGCGGTCACTTTACCGCTGCTAGCGGTGCTGGTAGCTTTTTGACTGCTACGTCCTTCACCTTGATGGCGCTTAACGATTTCCGCGACCACCATCATGATGCCGCGGGCTTTATTAAAAATAATGCGATAAAAATGTTTATTCATAATTGATTCCGTTTGTGTATTGTTTTGTCCGTTTATGGACGTCTTATTTGTGGGTCGCTCTATTTACCCTGATTTTGCCAGCGTAATAACGCTGGCTATAGTTAAGCCTAAGGCTGATGCCTTAGGCTTAAATCTTTGCCGTTTATAAATCGCCAAGGCAATCACAGTCCCTAGCTAACCTAATAGTTTTAGCTAGATATTTTTATAAACTTACCATTAACTTACCTTTTAATTACAAATGTGCGAATATTATTACAAAAATAACTTAAAGTGAAACAATTTTACACTTATTAATTTGATTGGTTTGCAGACGAAAATACGCTAAGGATTGAGCGGTTATTGCTGAAAAGCAAAATGAGTATCATCTTGCTAGTTGCAGCAAGTAAAACAATATAGTGAAAACAATTTGAGTAAATTTGCTACAAGGCTGAATCTTGCCGCCATACTATAGCCGCCATTACCTAAATAAGAGGTTATTATATTCGCGCTGTAGCGATAGGATTGGTACCATGACAAACTATGTGAATAAAAATAGTGCCCTAAATTACCGACTGACTAATCGTTACATCGTACCCACATTATAAGTTCGTCGCCCTGTTTTGCGCCCTAATGCTTCTAAATTAGTTTGTAACGGTGGGAAGGGTAATTTAAGGTCATGTTTACGGTACTCTTCGATAATCATTTGCTGAATTTCGCTACGCAGTGGCATGCGATAACTCATTTCCGCCGCGAATAAACGAATTTCATATAACTGAATCCCTTCTTGAATATCAACAAGGTAGACTTGTGGCTCAGGATCATCGAGTACATATTGACAATTTTTAGCCACTCGTTTAAGAATGTCTATCACTAAATCACTATCCGCATCAATGGTGGCTGGGATCGTTAATACAATGCGTGTTATCGCGTCAGATAATGACCAGTTGACTAACTGCTCGGTAACAAACGCCTTGTTAGGCATGACAATTTCTTTGCGATCCCAATCGACAATGGTTGTAGCGCGAGTGTTGATTTTAGTTATGTTGCCAGTTAAATCACGAATCGTAACCGTATCGCCTATGCGTACTGGTTTTTCAAATAACATAATGATACCTGAAATAAAGTTGGCGAAAATTTCTTGCAGACCAAACCCAAGCCCAACCCCTAATGCCGCAATTAACCACTGAATTTTTGACCAATCAATGCCGATTAGGGAAAAAGCAATCATACAGCCAATCATTAAAATAATATATTTACTGATCGTTGAGATGGCATAACCGGTACCCGGTTTTAAATCAAGGTGCTGCAAAATACCGAGCTCGAGTAATGCCGGTAAATTTTTAACCAGCTGAATGGTAATGGTCATGACTAAAATAGCAATAAATAGCGAGCTTAACGTGATGTATTGTTCGGTTTCAACGCCGCTAATTACTGATTTGCTGCTCCAGAGCCTAATATTGTCCATAAAGGCGAAGGCAGAATGAAGCTCAGACCAGAGTAAGATCATACTGATTAAGGCGACGAGTGCAATAATTGAACGAACCAAATGCAAGGATTGGGCACTGATTACGTCAAGGTCAATTACTGGCTCTTCAATGCTATCGGCGGCATTATTTGACGAGGAGTTTGGATTAGCCTCATCATCGCTCTTACTGCGCTGAGCTAATCGCTCCAATCGGCGCTGCTTCGCGCGTTCAAATTCAATGCGTCGTTTTTGGATCCACATCCAACGACGGATCATAAAGTAGATCACCAATAGCGCCAACCAAATAACCACGGATGCTTCTAATCGGCCGAGTAGTACTTGCGCGGTTGATAGATAGCCTAAGCATGCCGCAATAATCGCAACCCACGGCGCACTGAGCAAAATTATCCATAAAATACGGTTTAATAAATTATCACCCGATACTTTTCTATCAATGTACAGCGGTACGCCCGCGCGATGAATGGCATTGGTCATAAATACCAACGCAAAGCAGAGTAAAATAAAACAAAAACGACCAATTGTGGCGGCAAATTGGCGATTATTATACTGTTCAAAGCTCATCACCATCATCACTAGCGGTATAACCACCCATACCGATAACTGATAATATTTCATTGCGGAACGTACTCGGCTTTCTGGCCAACCAAAATGAGTAATAAATAGACCATTAGGTGAGGCAAACTGCGCGCTAATAATAAATACCCATAAAATGGGCGCAGCGGCATTAATACTATAACCTAATGCCACCGCAACCGGATAATCCCAATCACTTTGTAAAGCGTAACCAATCATGCCCCATAAAATCGGGATCGGCAATGCCATAATTAAGGAGTAAATAACAACACGCATCGTAATCGAAAAGTTATCTTGAGTCACTTTACCGATGCGTGACGAGGTTTTTTCTAAATAGTGATTATACCTTGCCTTACTTTTAAAGTGAGTAATAACAAGTACTAGAGACAAAATCAAGAGCAGTAAGGTTAATGGTGTATTGATAATCTCAATCGTGGCACTGTATAACTGAGACAAGCTATCGATAGAGAAAAAGACAAAAGCGACATCTTTGGCTAATTCAACAGGATAAGATAAATTGATCGGATTGACATCGGCGACCCAAAAGAAGTAACGGTGCGCCGCATCATCAACATCATCAATGGCATTGATTAACTGCCGATTAGCAATTTTTAGCTTAGTTAACTCTAAAATAATGGTATCACAGCCTGATATCAGTGTTTTAAGTAGCTCACTTTGCTCACGAATAAGCTGTTTATACTGCATTAATTGGCTGTGATCTAAAGTCAAATCAGTTAAATTAGGATAATCATCCAAATTATCGAGCTGATTACTATAGCTCAACTGTAATACTTTAGATTCAGCAATACTGGCATCTAGCGGCTGGAATTTAGGTTTTTCAGGCAAGCGCAGTAGCTGTTGACGTAAGGTTTCCCCCAAGGCAGTTGAAAAACTGAGCCATTCCCCCTGTTCATCAAGGGTAGCTAATGTATTTTGTACATGTGACACTTGCGATAAAATAGTGTTTTGCTGATCATTTATTAGCGAAACTTGCGCTTTTTGACTGGCAATACTGTCGCGTAACTCGCTATTTTGCGCTGATAATTGGCTAATGATTTGGCGGAGATCATCATTACTTTCAATCACGATTGATGATGGTTCGGCGTAGGCGGCACCAAATCCCCCGCAAATGAACAATAGGAAAATAGCACTAATAACGTTACGCAACTGTCTCAATTTTAAATCCTTCCGGCCATTTTTTGCCCCATACGAGCAACCATACCTTCTTTTAGCTCAGGGATAAATGCAATGCGATTTGAGGCAAATAAGGTGATAACCGTTGAACCCAGTTTGAAGCACCCCATATCCTCACCTTTATCTAATTTAACCTCATTTTGATAAGTCCAACGCTTCATGATGCCATCACGCGGCGGCGTTATCATACCGTGCCATTTGGTCTCAATGCTGCCAACAATGGTTGCGCCAACAAGAATTTGCGCAATTGGGCCAAACTCTGTTTCAAATAGACAAATTACCCGTTCATTACGGGCAAAAATATTGGGGATATTTTCGGTTGTGGCTTTATTGACTGAATACAGTGAGCCCGGTACATAAATCATCTCTTTTAAGGTCGCTTTGCATGGCATATGGAAACGGTGATAGTTACTCGGCGCGAGATAAGTTGTGATATATGATCCATTTTGAAAAAATTTAATCATCTCTGGCTGGCACGCAACTAATGATTCCAAAGTATAAATATGCCCTTTAGCCTGCAGCATAATGTTGTCTTGAATCGCACCAAACTGGCTGATCACGCCGTCAGCGGGCATCACAATACTATTATCAGACTCGTCAATTGGCCTTGCATTATCTTCAAGCTCTCTAGCAAAAAAATCATTAAACGTTTGATAATCTTCTGCTTTTTCATATTTCGCTTCATTCATATTGATACGGTATAATTTGATAAAACCTTTTATCATCCAAGTCGTCACAATCCCTAGTTTTTTGTTCGCCAGCCAACCAAACATCACGGTTAATAACTGCTTAGGAAGAAGATACTGAATCATCGCTTTAATATGGTTTAACATGAGGTTAAGCCTCTCTTACTTTAGTTAATTAATGTTATACAATCGTTATTCATCATCGAAATAATCGCCAGAATTAGCGTAGTTATCAAATCGCGACCATTGCCCTTGGAATTTTAATCGCACTTTACCTATTGGACCATTACGCTGTTTACCGAGAATAATTTCCGCAATGCCTTTTTGCTCAGACGCCTCATTATAAACTTCATCACGATAAATAAACATAATGACGTCAGCATCTTGCTCTATCGATCCTGACTCACGTAAATCGGAGTTAACTGGGCGCTTATCGGCTCGCTGTTCAAGGCTTCGATTTAACTGTGATAAGGCAACAACAGGGACTTGTAGCTCTTTTGCCAGTGCTTTTAATGAGCGTGAAATTTCTGCGATCTCAAGCGTTCGATTTTCGCTCATATTAGGGACGCGCATTAATTGTAGGTAGTCGACCATGATCATACTCAACCCACCATTTTCACGGTAAATCCGCCTCGCTCGCGAGCGTAACTCCATCGGCGTAAGGCCTGATGAGTCATCGATATACATATTTTTCTTTTCGAGCAAGATCCCCATTGTACTTGAGATCCTAGCCCAGTCATTATCATCTAGTTGGCCGGTTCTAATTTTAGTCTGATCGACTCGTGATAAAGATGCCAACATACGCATCATGATCTGTTCCGCGGGCATCTCTAAACTAAAAATAAGTACTGGCTTGTCTTGCATCATCGCCGCGTTTTCACACAAGTTCATCGCAAACGTGGTTTTACCCATTGAAGGCCTTGCGGCAACAATAATTAAATCGGAACGTTGCAAACCCGCGGTTTTTTTATCTAAATCAAGAAAACCGGTTGAAACACCGGTTACACCATCGTGCGGTTTTTGGAATAGCTCTTCTATTTTGGCCACCGTGTCTTCAAGCACTGATGTAACACTTTTTGGCCCTACACCTTGTTTTGCGCGCTGCTCAGCAATTTGGAATATTTTCGTTTCAGCAAGATCTAAAATATCCTCGCTGCTACGCCCTTCGGTTGCATAACAGTTGTCGGCAATCTCATTGGCTGAACTAATCAGCTCTCGTAGTATGGCTTGTTGGCGAATAATATCGGTATAAGCAACCACATTAATCGCACTAGGCGTATTTTTAGATAGCTCCGCTAGGTAAGCAAATCCACCCACATCGCTTAAAATATCACGACTATCAAGGCTTTCAGATAAGGTAATTAAATCAATTGGCACCCCTTTAATAACCAACTTTTGCATTTCAGCAAAAATCATCTGGTGATGCCTAGAGTAAAAGTCACGATCAGTAATCGTTTCAGACACGCGATCCCAGCGCTGGTTGTCGAGCATTAAGCTACCGAGTACCGCTTGCTCTGCCTCAATGGAATGGGGCGGCACTTTCAAGCTTTGTACCATCTTGTCTTGTTTGTTACTTGGTTTATTGGCCATTTTTTAAATCACATACATTTTTTTGATATTCTATCACTATTTAAGTAAAGTTTCATTACTCGCACATCCAAAGTAATGTCTGGTCACGACGCGCAACCTTAAGCATATCAAACATATGCTTACTCAATGCGTTTAATAAATTGTTTTAATTTAAATCGTAATGCCATTAATGCCCCAAAATAAGCGATAACGGCTACAATAATTAAGAGTAATAACCGCGCTATACGCGATAACATACTACCGGTTGACCAATCGGGTAATAACTCACTACCAATCACTAACACTGCCGACATCACCATAACAGCGATAATAATTTTAATAATAAAGCCAAGCCAACCGGGTTTAGGGGTAAATAGTTGTTGTTTACGCAGTTGCCAATATAGCAATCCAGCATTAAAGCAGGCCGCAATACTAATCGATAACGCTAGTCCTGCATGCTTTAGTGTACCAATAAAGGCTAGATTCATCGCTTGGGTTAAAATTAGGGTCATTATGGCTATTTTCACAGGAGTTTTAATATCTTGTCGAGAGTAAAAACCTGGCGCTAATACTTTGATCAAAATAATACCCAGTAAACCAATAGAGTAAGCCACTAACGCTTGGCGAGTCATTTCGCTATCATGGGCGGTAAATTTACCGTATTCAAATAGTGTGGCAATTAAGGGTTTGGCAATAACACCTAATGCCACCGCACTAGGTAGCGCTAATAAAACGCAGAGTCTTAGCCCCCAATCAAGTAAATCAGAATACTGCTTAATATCACCTTTCGAAAAACTTTTTGCCAATGAGGGTAATAAAATCGTACCAAGCGCAACGCCAAGTACGCCTGATGGGAACTCCATTAAGCGATCAGCATAATACATCCACGATACTGAACCCGATATCAAAAACGAGGCAAAAATAGTATTAATAATTAATGAAATTTGGCTAACAGATACCCCTAATACCGCTGGGCCCATTAATTTAAGGACTCGCCAAACGCCGCTATCACGCAAATTAATCCGTGGTAACACTAACATACCAATTTTTTTAAGATACGGTAACTGATAAAGCAGCTGTAACACCCCACCGACCACTACTGCAACGGCCAGTGCTAAAATCGGTGGATTAAAATAAGGCGTGGCAAATAGCGTAAAGCCAATCATGCTTAAATTTAAAAATGTTGGTACAAACGCTGGGACAGAAAATCGATTCCAGGTATTTAAAATAGCGCCCGCCAACGAGGCTAAAGAGATCAGTAAAATATAAGGGAAGGTTATTTTTAGCATCAATGACGCTAGTTCAAACTTTTCAACTGGCTCAGTAAATCCAGGTGCGGTAATTAAAATAATAATCGGAGAAGCCACAATTCCGATCAAGGTTACTACCGCCAGCACTAAGGTTAATAATCCTGCCACGTAGGCAACAAAAGTTCGTGCTGCTTCATCACCCTGTTGACTTTTATATTCAGCAAGAATCGGGACGAAAGCTTGAGAAAATGCCCCTTCAGCAAAAATTCGTCGTAATAAATTGGGTAGTTTAAAGGCGACAAAAAAGGCATCGGTCGCCATTCCTGCACCAAAATATCGTGCAACAATCGCATCACGGATAAACCCTAACACGCGTGAAATCATCGTCATTGAACTGACCGCAGCCAGCGACTTAAGCAAGTTCATTGTTGTATTTGCCTTTAACCTTTAATATATAAATAGATAATGAAACAGACTATTTTTTTATCCAACGATCAAGATCTTTGGCAATATAGTTGTCAATTTGTTGTAACATTAGCGTAGGATCATCTGAAACAATCAGTGTGTTATAAAAACTTTCACGAATAAACCCTTCGGTTACCGCATGCGTTAAAAAAGCCTGCATTGGTTGCCAAAAACCGATGGCATCATATAGTGCGACAGGTTTTTCATGGTAACCAATTTGCGCCCCGGTCCAAATTTCAAATATCTCTTCTAATGTCCCTGAACCACCTGGCATGGCAATAAAAGCATCTGCGAGTTCAGCCATTCTGGCTTTTCGTTGATGCATATCAGCAACGATTTCGAGCTGTGTAATACCATGATGCGCCGTTTCGGCTTTAACTAGCCGCTCAGGAATAACGCCGATAACCTCTCCGCCATTGTCGAGAACACTATTGGCGATCGTGCCCATTAAGCCTCTATTACCCCCACCATAAACCAGTGTACGGCCTTGTTTAGCGATCTGTTGACCTAATTGTTCGGCATAGAGTTGGTACTGTGGATTATTACCATGGCTTGCACCACAAAAGACACAAATATTTTTTTTCATAACTAATCTCGTAACCTCAAGGTGGCTAATTTTAGCATAAAACCATCGTCACGCGATGATTTATTAAAGTGATTATAAGCTAACCAATTAAACGCTTTTTTTATTTTTAGTGTTGACAGTTTTAATCGAGGGCGTTAATATCTTGCTCCATGTGTTCCTCCATAGTTCAGTCGGTAGAACGGCGGACTGTTAATCCGTATGTCACAGGTTCAAGTCCTGTTGGAGGAGCCAACTTAATTCAGAAAGTCTGCTATTTAGCAGGCTTTTTTCGTTTATACTGTCGCTAAAATAGCCGCAACACAAAACGCCTATCGCCTTGATTATTCGGTCGATTCTTTGCTGGAAAATGTAATTAATCAGCCGTTATTAACAATTATCACAAATTTGTGAGCGCTGCACTTTATTAATTATTTTTTTTCTGACACACTCACTAAACTCGTACCAATATGTCGGCTTATTACGATCAAGTGACATCGAAATAAACTCTATCGTACATCTATCATTTATTATATCTAATCAGGAGCAAGCTATGAAAATTATAACGGTTAAAAATATGGAAGAGTTAAGTAAAAGGTTAGCGGTTGAATTTTTGTCTAGTATTAGCCAGCCCAACGCGACCATCGGCTTACCCGGCGGTTCGACACCAATTGGTATGTATCAACTTGTCGCCCCATTAATTAAACATAATCCGGCCCTTAAAACAGCAGTTTATTGCAACCTAGATGAAGCGATTTCAGTTGATGGACGCATTAAAAGTGTTAATGCACTATTAAACCATCACTTTTATCATCGTAATGATATTGGTGATGAACAGCGTTTTGATTTGAACCTTGATAATGTCGCAGAGTTTGAACAATTTTTGGCGGCGCGCGGCGGCTTAGATGCCATTTATCTTGGTGTTGGCACTGATGGTCATATCGCAGGGATCACACCAGGTACCCCGTTTGCTAATCGCACCTTTATCGATAAAATGACGCCTATGTTTAAACAAATTGCACAACAAGAGTTTGGTGGTCTTAATAATACTCCTGATAAGTTGGTTACCGCGGGCCCTAAAACAGTGATGCAGGCTAAAAAAATCACCGTTATGTTATCTGGCGCAGGTAAAGCCGATATTGCCAAGCAAGCATTTTTGGGTCCTGTTACCGAAGCAATTCCAGCCTCTATTTTGCAACTACACCCAAATGTTACGGTATTAATTGATGAGGCTGCCGCGGCAAAGCTGTAATATCCTAGCGGCAGAAAACCCCGATCGAATGCCCGGGGTTTTTGCTATTAGTAGCTGTCTAGCTATTTATTAATAATTAATTTATTACTAAATAAATAGTTATCTCGGCTCGTTACTTTTCTGTAGTCCGACAATACAGACCATATTTAAAAAAATGGTAATATGCCTCAATTTTTTCCTTACTATCAATATGCAATGCTAATAGTAGTTGCTTCGTAAATTCTAGACTAGCAAAGCCATTAGCAGTAATAATATTGTGATCGTCAACTACAGGCTGTTGCATATAGTAAGAGTGCCCCACATATTGATTTTCAGTGTCATATTTAACAATCAAATCAAGTGCATTACTGGTATGTTTAACTTTATTTAGAAAACCATTTATTGCTAAAAAAACAGTCGCATTACAAATTGCAGCCACAATTTTGTTAGCTCTTAAACTAGCGCTTATTAATGGGAGTATTTTTTTTGTATCTGGGTTAAACCAATCATAGCCACCAATAAGAACTAAAGCGGCGTAGTTTTCTGGCAATGTAGCTAAACTATAGTCAGGCACAACTTTAATGCCACCAATTGATTGGACTATCCGTCCATCAATTGAGACAGTTTTAGCTATATAAGGTGTTTGTTGTCGTTCGATCTCAACCCCTATATTAATAGCCGATGTTAAATATGCCATTTCAAAATCAGCAAATTGATTTAATAGCAAAAAAATAACCTCTTTTTTACTACCTGACTGTATGTTCATTATTAATCTCCAATACGTTCTACTAATACGGCACCACACATACTTGTAGCGCCATAATAATATTTATTGCCAGCGTTTTAAGGTCGGCAGAAACTGCCCCATCATCTGCTCTGCTTGCGCTTCATTCATACCCGGATTATTCTCCAACATCGGTGGGATACAGATTTTAATCATCTCGCTCATAGTACAGTCATATTTGAACTGACCATTATCATAACAATAGGAACAATAATCGTGATTTTTGCTCCCATCCTTATTGGTGCCATACATTTGGTCGGTTGTGCCCATCGGCATCCCACAACTTTGGCAAAATTTTTGTTGCATAATTAACTCCTTATTTAATGTTTTTGTGGATTAACTAATAAGGATAATAACAGCGCTAAGGTGACAACAGTTTGTCACCTTATAAAATTAACGATATAAATTTATAATAGCGGTGGCTTTTTGTTTTAATGCATCGATTAATGATTGTGGCGAGTTGACTTTAGCATCATTACCATAAGAGAGTAAGTATTGTAGCAACCAATCTCCGGCGGTCATGCTTATCGTCACAGTGAGGCTTTTATCATCATTTTCGATGATAGTGTTGAAGGCAAATTCATCATAGACACGATAAGCAATCTTAGGCGAAAACGTAATAGTCATATCAATTAATGGTGGGCGGCTATCAATGGCCTCCTCTGATGAAAATTCAGGTAATAGGCTTGGATCGAATGTGTGATCCAATAAGGTTAGCTGGTTTATTCGATTGAGTTTAAAAAAACGGTGCGCTAATTTAGCTTGGCAATACCCCTGCAAATACCAATCTTGTGATTTAAACAGTAATTTTACTGGATAGACCTTACGCTTAGCTTGCTCTCCTTGGCTATTGGCATAGGTGAATTCAACGGCAAGATGATTAACTATGGCATTTTTTAATATCTCCACTTTGGCTTGCCGATGATCATAATCGGCCCAGTTAGCAAAATCGACTTCAATCCAGTTTGCCTGATTTTTACCAAATAGATGACTTAGTTTTGCTAATAAGTGATCAGGCTGATCTTGAGCTGAATTGGTTAATGAATTAAACCCTTGTAATGAGCTCAATATACTGCTCTGCTCCTTCGCCGAAATGGCCATTTTATTTAAGGTATAGCTATCTAAAATGGAGATACCACCGCCCTTGCCTTGGCTAGTATAAATCGGAATACCAGCTCCAGACAGTACATCAAGATCGCGCAAAATCGTTCTCTTGGAAACCTCAAAATGCTCGGCAAGTTGAATCGAGGTTAGCTGTTTGTTATTTAATAGCAGATGCACAATGCCAAAAAGCCGATTGATATACATAATGTTTAATTCATCATCTAAAGATAGCTAATTTTTAAGTATAACCTTATCTAAACCATATATTCAATTACCTTTGAAATACGATGTAACAAAGGTGATATTTATTCGTATTTCAATCAGTTTTATTATCTGAAAAAATTTGATTGAAAAGGCTAGTTGACAGTGTGAAAGTTGACGAAATCACCGCTACCTATTTTACTTTGAATAAATTTAGTGCCGCTTACCTCGTCTTTTAGCGCTGATTTTATGCATCCAAATTAATAAAAAAAATGGCGAAAAAGAAAATTGACGTCCAATAAGTTGCTTGCGAATACTAAAATCACAACCACACCCGTCGGTACATGGAAGACTATCTGGCATGTGGCAACCATTGCCACATGAAGAATTATCAAAAACCTTACAATCTTTAACACATGAGCAAACCTCTAGTGTTTCACAATATTCACAAGGGTGTGTTCTATCTTCTTTCTCCTCATTTTCATCTTTTGGCTTATTTAAATGAATAGCTGCCATTTTACAATTATCCAACCGTTTAGGAAATAAATGCCACAACGCTGATACACCATAACGTCGCACCGCCACCAACGCAAAACTAGAGCATGAACGACCGCCTGAATATTTGCGGTAAGCACAACAAAACCCTTTATGTGGTGAGATAAATTTTTGATAAAATCGAATTAAGGCTATCGATAAATACTTTGATAAAATTGATAAGAAATGTGGCATTTTGACCTATTGTTGTTAGCTATTATTTGTCAGTTTTATTCACAATCACTGTTTTTTGCTTAAGCAGAAAACCCTTACCATGATAGTCATGTCTAGCATAACAAATTAGTAATTTTTATCAAATCTTATTAACTCTGATAAAATTAGGGAGATTCAAAATAACAGATAACTGCCATTAAAGTCCAAAATCAGTAAATCGATATTTATAAAATACGGCGCCCTGATTCGCTAGCATAAAGGAGCTTTATTTGATGTTTTAGCTCAATATTACACAGCGGTTATTTAATTCTATTTTGCAGATACTTTAACTCATTATTTAATGAATTTAGCCCTATATTACTGCTGTTCGTTATTAAACTAGCGGGCGATCGTCTCATCAATCTGCTCTAGTAAAAATGGATAAAATGGATTATAAGACCCTCGCAATAAATTATCGAGGGAATTAATTAATGTTCGCCGCTCGCCATGGAGCGTAAGTGCTCCTAAACTAATACCAAATTCATTAAATTGTGCGGGTTGGCTACCGTAGAGCGAATCGTTTTCGGGATAGGTCAAACCGATATGTGATAACGAGTAAAGGTGACGAGGATATTCGCACGTTAATTCCGTCAGCTTTTTAGCTGTTTGGCCAAATGCGGTGGTGATTGCGACAGTTTTTAACGACTGGCTGTCTGAATTAGTGACTACGATCGTGTTGTAATCCCTTGGCTCAGGGGGTAATAAATCGGTGACGGCTTGATAAGCACGATCATTTAATAGCGGCTCGGTATAACGACTTCGATTAACATCAAATACCACCAGCGTATCGTTATGGTCAGCTAGATAGTGATAAAAATCAATCGTCGCTTGGTTATCAATGGTGTTATCCACTGCCGATATAAAGGTCAATATTGGCGGTAGATTGGCTAACATCGTTTTGTTGGTATGTAAGTATTTATTTTGTAACGCCGCGGTTAATTGGTAGGATTGCCGCGCACCATTGACCGGAAATGAGTTATATTTAAACGGATTGTATTCAGTAATAATATCGATCCATCGTGTGCGGACGAATGGTGGCAAAATAGCAGGCAGCTCAACTAACCCAGCAAGTTTTGCAAAACCCGTAACACCAATCATGGGGGCGATTAAAATGATTTGTTGTGCGGGTTTTAAATGCGGATCAGATAATGCATCCAGTGAATACATCAACGCAAGTGCACCACCATTGGAGTAGCCCACCAGATGTAAGGGCTTATCCGCTGTAATATAATTTTCTACTGTTCTTACGGCTAATCGCGTTGCGGCAAGCCAATCTTGCCATTCAACCGTCGTGAGCGCAACAGGTGCCGTGCCATGCGCCGGCATACGAATCACTATCGCGACAAAGCCTTTAGCTTGATAATGTAAGGCTATATTCCTTAATGAATAAGGTGAATCGGTCAATCCATGCAACAACACTACCGCACCTTGTGGTTCACCTTGGGGCTGCAATATAAAGGAACGGTTCCAATTTGTGGCAAACTCATTAGGGTTGACCGGATTGCCGGCTAGATAGCGGTTTAAAACTTTACGTTTGGGTTTAGTTAATTGATCGGTTATTTTTTGTTTGACTTCAACAAATAGTGCATCTTCAGCAAGTAGATAATCATGCCAAGTCGCATTATCGATCTGCTTTGCGGTTAATTCTTTAAGCTGCACCGTGTGCCATAGCGATAAGGGTTCGCCTTTTTGACTATCATAAATACGCACGAATAATAAGGTAAGTATAATCATTAAAACCATACTCAATAAGCGTATTAACCACTTTTTTAAACACACAACCACTCGCACCGACTCTTTCCCTTTTATACCGCAAACTTACACCAGCTCAATAATGCTATGTTTGATATTAGCATACCGCTGCATGATAATACGACTTAACTTACCTAACTAATATTTACCTTTTAACTTACTTATCATAGTGAATATAAGTAAGCGAATCAAGTCGCAAAAATTGATTTAAATGATTAGGTTACCGTGTGATGATTGCTACGTTCAAGACCAACACACCTTGTCATCAATGAAGCGTTAAAATACGCCTCATTGATGACGTCTGATTAGATAGCTTTGCTTGATAAAATTAAACAACTACTTAAGGCTATCGGCCATTGCCGTTTTAAAGGTCGCAAATGGGCAAAATCCGTGTTTATCGATTGGGCAATCGGCCATTTCTAGCACCACATTTTGCGGCGGATTAGTCTGGCTAAGTTGTTCAAGATTACGGATTTGATCGGTTGATTGATATTTATATTCGATTTTAACAAATTGCTGTCCTGTTGTGTTGTCTTTCCAGCGTTCAAAAAATACTTTACCGCCAATTGGCGTTGTTTCAAACTGATTAGGCAAAACATACGGTTTAATTTTTAATGCCGAAAACATAGACGCAACATTAGAATCGTGCCCGACTAAGAAGGTAAATTTGGCTTTATCGTGGTGATTAATTAAGGTGTTATCGATATAACCAATTAAGTTGGCCGCGACTTCTTTAGCCACCACAGGGGCGGCAAACACTACTGTATTATAGTTTTCTTTAATGGAGACTAAACGCTCAAATTGCGCATTATTTTTAATGCCGCCCCACGCGATCTCGTTAAGCGGTGAACCTTCATAATATTGCAAAATAAACGCATCAGCAATCGAGGTTCCGGTGCGTATTGCGCCGGTAATTCCCGGCTCTTGCCCTGCAACAATATTAAATTCAGTCGGTTGGCTAGCAAAGTCACATTGTTGATTCTGCTGACAATTAGCTGATTTAGCGTAATTAATTACTTTTTGCATATCGTCATAAGCGGGCTTTAATTTCGCATTTAAGCCGTCGATACCATTAACTTTATCAGCGGTTGCATTTATCGATGCGATGGCGCGCTGCTTAAATGCGTCACTACCATCACGAATAACCGGGAAAAATACCGCATCCATCGTGCCCATTTTTTCCTTATGTACAACGGGCACATTACAACCGGGGAAGGCACCGACAGAAAAATACTGCCCTGTCGCAATCGTGCGTTGTAAACTATTGGCATAAATATAAATATCGCCGGCTGCTGGGCAGTGTTCTGCCGTTAATAATTGATTAGCCACTAACCACTCATTAATATAGTGACCAAAATAGACTTCTAAAACGCCGCCCCGTGTAGTGAGATAGCTCGGCTGGGTATCCCATTGCGGCCACAAGTTTGGCGTCATTTTACCCAGTGAACTACTTGGCGTTGAAAGTGGCGCCCGTAAACCATGACGACTAAAAACGACAACTTGTTCTAACGTATAATTAGTTATATTATCAGCAGCCTCTGCTACCATCGACAATAACAAAGGCAAACATACGAGTAGACGATATTTACTAAATTTACTTTTTTTCATATGCACTCTCTTAATATTGCGTTTTTATCCGTAACAAAATAAAAATTAATTAGTTTTATCGGCTTTTGGCACCTAAGCCAGTACCTAAGCCACCCTATTCATTTCTTTTAATTCAATTAATATTCTAAGATCAAAACATTGATTAAACTATGATACGGATCTAATTATCAAAAAATAACTAGTCGCCGAAAGTATATCTAGGCGCCTCACGTTAGCTTAATTGGTATTTGTGCTGATTTGCTGTGTTACCTGCAATAGCCAATTTTTTAGTAGTCAAAAATAAACAAGCAGAGGATTAAATTCTCTGCTTGGTTTTATTGTGTTGCTGGATGTGTGGTACAAAATGGGAAGGTTGGTAGGAACAAGGGAAGATATGCTTTTCTAAAATAAAAGTTTCTTATTTAAGATATAAATGTGGTAAGACTATGTAGCATAATTATTTCATCCAGAAAATATTATGTCAAAAAATAACGTAAAAATTTACTTACGTTAAAAAATAACATAATATAATGAATTAAATTTTCTTGATATAAAACACAATAGCTATGAATAATAATCTTGACTCTAATTATTGCTATTCATTCCCTGCAGTACGAGGAATTCAAGCTGGTAGACCCTTTTATATTGCAACATGTCCATTGCGTATTATTCCTAAAATTTTTAATTTTGATGAAGATGAAGTTCCACCAGAACTTCGAGCACAAAGAACATTAAATAAATCACGTATTCCTGAGATGGTTAGATACCTATTAGATAATCCAAACGATTACGTATTTTCCGCTTTAACTGCATCAATAGCAGTGGATGTTGAGTTTACTGAATATTCAGGCTCTCAAAATCTAGGCGTTCTACGCGTGCCTATGGATGCCCAAATTTTAATTAATGATGGGCAACACCGACGCAAAGCAATCGAAGAAGCGATAAAAGAAAAACCTGAATTAGGCCAAGATAATATCCCTGTATTATTTTTTGTGGATGAAGGATTGGAAAAAAGCCAACAAATGTTTGCTGATTTGAATAAATATGCGGTAAAGCCAAGCCCATCTTTAGCTACGCTTTACGACCATAGAGATCAAGCTTCTGAACTAGCCAGAAAGTTAGCAAGTGAAACGAAACCTTTTATCGGTTTAACTGAAATGGAAAGATCGAGCATTTCAACACTATCAAATAAGCTATTCACACTGAGTAGTATAAAACAAGCTACACGAGCACTTTTATCAAAAGGTCCTAAAGATAGTTATTCTGAAGATGAAAAAAAACTGGCTACTGAATATTGGTATCATGTCTACCTAAATATGCCTGATTGGGAAATGGCTATAGAAAAAAAAGTATCAGCATCACACTTACGCCAAGAATTTATTCACTCTCATGGCGTTGGTTTGCATGCATTGGGAGCGCTAGGGCAATGTTTATTACAAAATAATGCCTTAGACTGGAAAAAAGAATTACTCAAATTAAAGAAAGTTGACTGGCGTAAAACAAATCCAGAATGGATTCAACGCACCATGTTACACGGAAAATTAAGTAAATCGTTATCCTCAATTCAACTCACAACAAATTTTTTAAAAATTGCTTTTGAATTACCTCTTACTAAAGAGGAAAAAGCCTTAGAACAACAAGTGAAAGCATAATGACAACGTTAAAACAAGTTTATGATTTAGTTGATTATGAAGATTTTATTAATAAGGAAATTTTCGCAGGTAGACCTTTAGCTGAATACATAGCCGAAGTTCAACGAATTTACTGCTTAGATAAACGCCCTTGGGTTATCGGTTATAGCGGAGGGAAAGACTCTTCAGCGGTCATTACGCTTGTCTATTTGGCGTTATTAGGCTTAGATCCTAAGTTCAGAACAAAATCTGTGTTTGTTGTTTCATCTGACACATTAGTTGAAACACCCGTTGTTGTTGATTTAATTAGCCGAACACTAGAAAAAATAGAGAAAGGGGCTAAACGAGATCATCTCCCATTAACTTCACACGCTGTTGTTCCTAAAACTCATGAGACATTTTGGGTTAATTTATTAGGAAAAGGCTACCCGGCACCAACAAGAAGCTTCCGTTGGTGCACCGAAAGAATGAAGATTAATCCGGTAAGTGATTTTATTAAAGAAAAAGTGAGTCAATTTGATGAAGTAATTGTTGTTCTCGGTTCTCGCAGTAGTGAAAGTTCTTCTAGAGCACAAGTTATAGCTAAACATAGGATAGATGGTTCTCGTTTAGCAAGACATACTACTTTAGCAAACGCTTTTATCTATACACCAATTGATACATGGGATGTTGAAGATGTTTGGAAGCTCTTAAGAGGAGCATATCAATACGCGCCTGATGATATTGAAGAGTGGGAATCTCCATGGGGGGGAAATAACCGTCCTCTTTGGACATTGTATATGGATTCATCCGATCAAGGGGAATGTCCATTAGTTATTGATGAAAGCACTCCATCTTGTGGTAATTCCCGTTTTGGTTGTTGGACATGTACAGTTGTTAAAAAAGATCGTGCTATGGAAAGCTTAATTAAAAATGGCGAAGAATGGATGTCTCCGCTATTAAAATTTCGTGATCTTTTATCTTTTACAACCGATCCAGAACAAAAAGACACTTATCGAAATTATAAAAGACGAACGGGAAAAGTGAGTTACCAATATGCTAAAGATGACGAAGATATTGCTACCGCCAGAAAAGTTGTTCCGGGCCCTTATTGGCTAGATTACCGCAAAAAATGGTTAAAAGAACTCTTAGAAATGGAAGCTAAATTTAACCAAGAAGGCCATAAAATTCAATTGATTACAGAACCTGAATTACATGCAATTCGTCAACAGTGGCTAATCGATCCTAACGAGCCCGATTGGAGTGATTCTTTACCTAAAATCTATAGAGAAGTTTATGGCCGTGATTTAAATTGGATTATTGACGATCAATCCCATTTTGATGAGTCTGATGCTCAACTTTTAAAGCAACTTGCTCCCGAATACAATGTTGAAGCTGAAATGATCATGAAATTAATAGAGCTTGAAGTAAACTTAGAAGGTATTAGCCGTCGACAAGGTATTTTTAATAAAATTGAGAATATTTTGAAACAGGACTGGGGGAAAAACTTAGAAGAAATTGAACAAAAACAAGCTGTATTGCAAAAGCGTCATGAAAAAGATATACATCAAGAAGAAATTACCAAAATTGAAAATGAGCTAAAGAATATACAAAGTGAATTTATAAAAATAGATAGCTCGCTCTCATTATTGAATAAAAGGTAATTAATATGATCATTAAAAAGTTAATTCTACAAAATTTTCGTGTTTTCGAAGGGAGACATGAAATTGAATTATCACCTAGCAAGAATAAACCTATTATTTTATTTGGTGGCTTAAATGGTTCAGGTAAAACATCAATTTTGACCGCAATACGTTTGGCTATTTATGGAAAGATGGCTTTTGATAATATGCTAACTAATCAAAATTATATAGAACAACTTTCAACTTTGATTTATAAAAACATAGAAACTAAGGAATGTGGAAAATTTGCTTCGATCGAGCTAACTTTTACTTATAATCAATCAGGTAAAACCTCTGATTTTACTATTGTGCGTAGCTGGCAATTAGGCCATAAAGATGAACTATTGTTACGACAAGATGGTGAAGAGTTAAAAGAGTTAAACTATGAACAATGTCAGGGATTTCTTAATGAATTAATTCCTAATGGTGTGGCAGATCTCTTCTTTTTTGATGGTGAAAAAATTGCAGCCTTAGCCGAAGATGAGTCTGGAAAAATTTTACAAGCAGCCGTTCGTCGTTTATTGGGTTTAGATTTAATTGAAAAATTGCGTAATGATTTAATTATTTACTTGAAGCGCAACAATGCTAATAAGCTAGGCTTAGAATATCAAGAAAAGTTAAATCAGTTAGAACAAGAAAAAAATAATTATATGAATAAGGCTGAAGCACGAAGAGATTCTGCCCACCATATTTATGTGCAGATATCGGGTATTTTAGGTGAAATCCAGCAAAAAGAACGGTTATTTTCTGCAGAAGGAGGGGCATTTGCCTTAACGAAATCGCAAGAGAAAGAAAAAGTCGAAACACTATTGAAGGAAAAAGAAAATCTAGAAAAAATTATTCGCCAAGAGCTTGATAATACTTTCCCCTTAGCATTAGCCCCAACAACCTTAGATAGTTTGCTCAAACGATTACAACAAGAAGCTGAATCAAAACAAACTCAAAGTTTTATTAAAGAACTTCATCAATTTTTAGATAAGTTAAAGGCAGATATGGCTTTTCGCTCAACAACTACAGCAAAAATTGCGAGTGAAGCTATTCAAGATCAATTAGCTGACTATTTAATAAATAAGCAATCACATGATGTTTTATTTGATATTTCTGAACGAGAATTAGGTCGGTATCAACAAATGATTTCACAAGATTCAGATAAATCAAAAATACGCTTTCATGAAGCAAAAAATAGGTTGTTTGAACTTGAAATAGCTTTAGAACAAGCAACACTCAACATTCTCAGAGCACCCGATGATGAACAACTTTTAGGATTGTTTTCGCAAATTAGGCAATTAGATGAGGAGAGAATAAATAAAATTAATGATCATACCGCACTATTAGAAGAAGCAAAAAGTATGTTATCTTTAGCCTTGGATAAGGCAAAGCAAATTCAAAAGTTTCATGACCAAGTAAGATCACAATATAATACAAATAGTGCCGTTTCTCATGCTCAAAGTAGTCTTGCGATTTTAGATGAATATTCTACTTCGCTAACTGAATCAAGAATTAAGGCTTTAGAATCTAATTTCTTAGCTGCTTATAAACGTTTAAACCGTAAAGAACATGAACATTTAGCCGCCAAAGTAAACCCAGATACCTTTGATGTTGAACTTATTGACAGTAAAGGCCAATTTATTAATCGCAAATCCTTATCTGCAGGTGAAAAACAAATTTATGCTATTGCAATTCTTGAAGCCTTAGGTAAAACATCAGGTCGCCAGCTACCAGTGATTATTGATACGCCGCTTGGCCGTCTAGACTCAAAACACCGTGATAAGTTAGTAAAACATTACTTTCCATTAGCAAGCGAGCAAGTCATTATTTTATCGACTGATACTGAAATTGATAAATATTATTTCAGAGATTACTTAAAGAATAATATTTCTCATAGCTATCAAATACAATATGATAATAATACCAACTCTTCTCAAATTAAAAATGGTTATTTTTGGCAAGAACCCAGCAGAAATAAAGAGACACACTAATGTTACCAAATAGAATGCAACTTAGCCGTCAAACCGAAGAACAATTAAAACGTTTAAAAACAATGACCGGAATAACGCCAAATATTTCAGCTCGTCTAGCATTTTATCGTTCTATTGAATCAGGGTTTCGTTATCAGATAGATGGACGAAAACTAGATGGTTTGCTAGTACTTGAAAAATCTATTTGGCTAGGTGAGCTAGAAGGAATAACCGAGCTATTGCTTAAATTCACCTATCCTCAGCTAGACAGCAAAGAAATAATGAAAGCTTGGGCTGCTCATGTTGAAGATGGGATTGCGGCTTTGAGAAATCATAAGAGCTTAATAGGAATAATATCAGGGTTGTAAGTCTTTATATATAAAGCTTCTAATTTTTTAGATTAGTCTTAATTGGGTATATTCACCTATAGTTATTGGGTAAATATACCAATAAGAGATCAAAATTATTAAATAATATCTTCTTTAAAATTTAGTGTCGCATGTATTATTTTCTCAAATTGTTCGCCCATAATTTCGTCGTCAGCAATGTAAGAATAGTTAACCAGTTTTATGATTCTATGTCTGTCAAAAATAATAGAAGCAGTAATTTCTCCATGTTGGCAAAAACATCTATTAGAATCTCTAAAGTCATAAGGTACAAACAAAATATTCTGAGCATTACTAGGTAAATCAATGAGATAATTTTTTATTCTATCAACGCTAGCTTGTTTATTATTCCAATTTTTACCGCATGCACTTTGTCCCATAAATATTTGTTTTTTATCTAAATTGGGATCATCTTTGAATGGTACCCAAGCAACGATATCAACACCACCATCACCATTATCCATATCTCTAAAAAGATTTGGTTTATCAGATAAAACTAACTTTAAATCTTGAGCCAATAATTTATATTTTTCTATTAATTTTCCCTTATAACGTTCATTTTTTTCTGTAGAAACTCCAAACTGATGGACTTCAGCAACGTCTGGAAGATATTTTTTCATAGCAAAATATGAGCATTTTTCAAAAATAGTTGTTAATGTATGATAGTTTGTAATGTAATTTAATGATGAACATAGCAATAAAAAAATATATAAATAATGTATATTATCTAATTGTTCCCTGAGCCTAATTCGATTATTTTCAGAAATAAAAGGATAATGTTCACCATAATGTATGGTCCTGCTATACAATTCATCGAACCAATGTTGGACTCTACTTATCCAGATTCCATTCTCTTCGCCTCCTGATTCTGAACCAATTCCTCTAATTCTTTCATCTTCAAGAAAACGGTCATAAACATCATCGATACGAATACCATCATCGATATTAACTAAGGCTAACAACTCTATATAATCACAATAATAATGTGAGTTAGTTAGTGTAGCATCAGGTGTTTTACTTAATGATTTAAACTCAATCATTCCATGTCTCTTCATTTTTAGATTCAATGATTATTTTCATATTTTTAGCTAGAGAAAAAATTTCTTTCAGCTTTGTTTTTACTGACTCATGGTGTTGGGTTACAGTATGGATAATACTATTGGCATTTTTTAATTTTGAAAGAGCAACTTCTATTTCTTGAATAAAGGAATCAGCTGTTACAGAGACTAAATGATATGCATCATTGATAGTACCTTCACCCATACTAAAATATTCTTTAGCAGCTTTATCTCCTAAAACTTTATCTAGCATTCCTAAATTGGTACTATCTCCTAATACACGACTACGTCCATTTTCATTTTTTTCAAAAAACCAACGAGTTAATGATTCTAAATTATTAATATTTACGTCTGCAGTTGGTGTATCCGACTTGATATCTACGTTGATATAATTTCTTATGTTTTCTCTGCTTAATGAATCAGAGAAATAATTAAAATGTAAACTTGTTTCATCCAAATTCGGAATTTTAAAGAAAGCTTGGTCTTCAATTTTAAGATAAAGTTGATAGGCAGTTAATAAATTCCTAACATAATCGCTACGGCTACCTATTGATTTAGCTAATGTCCTGCATTGAAGAGTAAAATTTTCACCATCTAAATCTTGAGCCAATTCATTTAAATATCGTGCTTTAGGTAAAATCCCCCAAGATTTTACACCGGTAATATGCCTATACCCCAAATATTTATTAATTTCATCACGTGTTTTAAAAATAATACACGGTAGTTCCTGTGGCCTTTCATTTGTCTCTTTCAGGACTTTTTCAATTTTAATTTTCTGAGAGTTAGCTATTCCGGGTTCATTCAGTAGTATCGTTGAGGTTAAACGCCGATTACCTTCCACAACAATATACTTATTTTTTTCTTCATCATCAGGAACAACTAATAACGCCTCACCAATAAAGAAACCTGCTTCACCTATTGCTAACATTAACTCAATAATAGATGCATCATTTAACATCCAATTAACAATTTCAATTTTATCTAATTTTTTTTTGCGCATAGAAGATGGAAGGCGTGGATTTTGTACATCTAGTTTTATATTATCTAGTTGAATAAATTTTATATTCTGCTTTGTCATCTATTTCTCCATACGATCTAACTTGAAACATTGATTTACTAAATCAAGTAAGTTATTTTAATTAATCATTCAAGTTAGTTAAATTTGCAAAAAATTATATCTGAATACGGTAAAAAGATAAAATTTATCTTATTAAAAATTGTAAATATTTTAACCTCATTATTTATTCAATAATAATTTATATAGTGGTATATAAATTTTACTACATGAACCACTACTAATTTTCCCTTCAAAAAATAGATAAATACTTCATCTATCTACAAACATAAATCATCAATAAAATCAATAAGAAAATGAGTGTTCGGAATAAATCCAATAAAGAGCAGATTTTTTTACTATTTAATACAAATATCATTAAAGATCCCCTATACAAAACAATTCAATTTCGCAATTATTGCAAGCGTCACTTAAGCAGTTTTTACTCTACCTATAAGGATTGATACCACGTACTCGATAAGATTCACTTATCGTAAAAATAAACAATTTAGCTAAATACGAGCAAAGATTAACCTATCTAATCAACGTTATTTTTATTACACTAATCGCCATTTATCTCATAATTTGAATTTGTCAGTTGTGCGCAGACATACCTCGCTGATCTTTTCGTATAATAAATAATAGGAATATAAATATGTCGGTTAAACTTATCGCTATTGATTTAGATGGCACGCTATTAAATAGTCACCACCAAGTGAGCGACAGAATAAAAACAACCATAGCGGAAGCTAAAAGTAGAGGGATCCAAGTGGTACTGGCATCTGGGCGTCCTTATGCGGGCATAAAACAATATCTAGCTGAGCTTGAACTCAATCGCCGTGAATATTTTTGTATTAGCAATAATGGTAGTGTTGTTCATCAAGCCGATACGGGCGAGCATTTAACGGAGTTTTTATTAGATTTTAAAAGCTATCAAGAGTTAGAACTGCTCTCACGCCAAATTGATATTTCCATGCATGCCCTTGCCAATAACGCTATTTTTACCGCTAATAAAAAGATTGGTCCTTATACGGTGCATGAGTCCTATCTCACACAAACACCTTTAATTTATTGTCCAGTGGATGAAATGAATCCTAATTTATCGTTTACTAAAATTATGCTATCAGGTCTGCCAGAACAGCTATCGCGCGCAGAAAGCAAAATCCCTGCTGACTTTTATCAAAAATATACACTGGTAAAAAGTACACCATTTTTCCTCGAGTGTTTAAATTTAGGCGCGAATAAAGGCATTGCAATGCAGGTAATTGCTGATAAGTTAAATATTAATTATGATGAAATGATGTGTATTGGCGATCAAAATAATGATTTACCGATGTTTGATTATGCTAAGCATAAAATTGCTATGGGCAATGCCGCTGATGCGATAAAAGATAAAGCAACGTTTGTAACTAAAAGCAATGATGAGGATGGCGTTGCTGTCGCGATTGAAAAATTTATTAGCTAACTTGCACGTGCTCGAGCTATGACTTGTTGGCCTGATTTAACAGCTCATAGTTCAAGCTAATATATAACCTAAAAATCAGTTCTGCATTGCTGGATCATGGCTAAAAATCCTACCATATATTGCTTGCTCACCGACCTGCCCAATATCCATAAAACGCATAACAGTATGCGAAATTGATATTTTGTTATTTATTGATAATCGTTTTTAATTATTACCATAACAACAATGATGATAAATAGAGATAGATTATGCCTTTAATTTCACCTCACGCCAGTAAAAATCTAAAACCACGGCATGTTCTGCCAGAAAATTTAGTGGCAACGCAGCAATACGCATCGACGCTACCAGATATCACCCTGTCAACGCGCGAAGTAGGTGATTTAATCATGCTTGGGATTGGCGGGTTTACGCCTTTATATGGTTTTATGCGCGAGCAAGATTGGCATAGCGTCTGCGATAATATGCACCTTGCTGATGGTGTATTTTGGCCTATTCCCATTACAGTATCGGTAAGTTATGAGCAAGCAAATAACATAAGTCTTGGTGATGAGCTGGCGTTAAAAACCCCTACCGGCAATGTAATTGGCTTATTAACCGTTGATAGTATTTATGAGCCAGATAAACAGTTCGAAGCTCAGCACGTATTTGGAACTACCGATAGCTCACATCCAGGCGTTGCGGTATTAATGGCGCAACCACCGATTAATTTGGGCGGTAAAGTAGACGTATTTAATGATGATAATTTTAAATTACGTTTTGCCCCTTATGCACTTACGCCACAAGAGACTCGCGATCGATTTAGTCAGTTAGGTTGGCAAAAAATTGCCGCTTTTCAAACACGTAACCCGATGCACCGTTCCCATGAATATCTTGTTAAAACCGTATTAGAACTGTTTGATGGTGTATTAATTCACTCGTTATTTGGCAATTTAAAAGCCGGTGATGTCCCTGCTGACATCCGCCTTAAGGCAATTAATGCCTTAATTGATCATTACTTTGTCAAAGATAGCGTTATTCACTCTGGTTACCCGTTAGATATGCGCTATGCGGGGCCTAAAGAAGCGCTATTGCATGCCTTATTTAGACAAAACTATGGCTGTAGCCATCTGATTGTTGGCCGAGATCATGCTGGGGTCGGCGATTTTTACTCGCCTTTTGCCGCACAAGAGATTTTTTCCACTTTAAGCGCTGATGACTTACAAATTAAGCCGATAAAAATTGATTGGACCTTTTATTGTCAAAAATGCGCAGGTATGGCATCGAATAAAACCTGCCCACATGGTAGTAACGACCGGGTATTAATTTCTGGTACGGAAGTGAGACGGCGACTGCAAGCCAACCAATCACTGCCCGCAACATTTAGTCGCCCTGAAGTGGTTGAACAGTTGTATCTATGGGCAAATCGCTAATTTAATACGATTTACACCACACATTAGAGAAAAATAAATAGGAATAAACGATGACCAACTTAACTGAAATAAATCAGCAACTAGCGAGTAAATCACCATTAGATATTATTGCTTGGGCAATCAATAAAACCGATGCCGAACATGGTAGAAGTATTATCAGCACTCACTTTGGCCCTTATGAAGCAGTACTATTAGACCTTGTTACACAAGTCAAAGCTGATATTGATGTCGTATGGATCGATAATGGCTATGCGACCAACGACACTTACCGTACTGCGAATAAAATTATTACGCAACTTAACCTGAATGTTCATATTTTTGTGCCCCAGCGCACACAAGCTTATTTGAATGTGCGTTATAGTGGCTTACCTGAGCTTGATACCCCAGAGCATGATGAGTTTACCCAGATCCTAAAATTAGAGCCCTTTAACCGCGCCTTGGCGACCTTAAAGCCAAACGTATGGTTTACTGCTTTACGTAGAGAACAATCAACATTGCGTCAAGGGTTAGATATTATTAGCTCCGCAGGGAATAATTTAATTAAAGTCGCCCCGATTTTAGATTGGACAAGTCAAGATATGGCAAACTATCTAAAACAGCATAATTTACCCAATACACTGGATTACTTTGATCCAACCAAAGGTCCACAAGGTAGAGAGTGCGGATTACATAAAGCAACGTTTTAGCATAACGTTAACGATAATTAATTATGGTTAAATTAAAGCTAGATAAAATAAGGCGATATGATGAATAAAAATAAGTCACCTTTTAATACTGACCAACTCAATAAAATAATTAATGAAGCATCGCCACAACAACTCGCTTGGTTATCAGGTTATTTATGGGCGAAAGCTGAACAAGGTTCAACGTCAGTAGCAGCGTCAGCATTAGTATCAAATGAAATAGAGAGCGACTCAACCATAGATACGCCACAAAATATTACTATCGTATCGGCCTCCCAAACCGGTAATGCAAGGCGAGTGGCAAAAGAGCTGAGCCATGATCTTGACCGTTTAGGCTGGCCTTTTAGCCATGTACATGCCGCCGACTTTAAGTTTAAGAAGATCGAGCAAGAACATATTTTAATTATTATCACGTCAACCCAAGGTGAAGGTGAGGTGCCGGAAGAAGCCTTAGCTTTTTATAACTATTTATCGTCTAAAAAAGCGCCGCCATTAGCGCATTTATATTATGCTGTTTTGAGCTTGGGCGATTCATCTTATGTTCATTTTTGTCAGGCAGGAAAAGCGTTTGACCAGCGTTTAGCCCAACTAGGAGCGAAACGCTTAGCCGACCGCGTTGATGCTGATACTGATTATCAAGCTGCCTGCGATAATTGGCGACAAATGATTGTCGATCAATTAACACAGATTAGTGCGCAAAATCTAGTTACCAATAAACCAAATAATAATCCGATTATCGTTGAAACAAGTCGATACAGCCGTGACAACCCATTTTTAGCGACAGTCAATATTAATCAAAAAATCACCGCCAGCCATTCTGATCGGGACATTCGCCATATAGAGCTTGATTTAACTGATTCTGGTATTCGCTACCAAGCTGGCGATACGCTTGGCGTATGGTATCAAAATAGTCTTACTTTAGTCGATGAGCTGCTTAGTACAACTCAGCTTGACGGGGAAACCAATATCGAGCTGCATGGTGAAAACTACTCACTACAGCAAGCATTAGTCGAAAAAGTGGAATTGACTCAAAATACACCCGTTATTATTACGAAATATGCCGAGTTAATAAAAAATAGTGAACTTTTGCAGCTTGCCGATGATAAATCGGCATTACGTGATTTTGCTCAAACGACCCCGATCATCGATATGCTTACACACTATCAAGGTCAATTTACTGCCCAAGAGCTGATTGACATATTACGCCCATTAACACCTCGTCTATACTCTATCGCTTCCGCACAAGATGAAGTCGGCGAAGAAGCCCATTTAACGGTTAATGTGGTGCAATATTTTATTGCTGATAAACAAAGGACGGGGGGCGCGTCTTATTTTTTAGCCGAGCAGATCCCTGAGCAGAGCCAAATCAAAATATTTATTGAGCAAAATGATAATTTTAGATTACCAAATGATCATAGCCTACCGATTATTATGATCGCAGCCGGCACTGGCATTGCACCATTTCGAGCCTTTATGCAGCAACGTGCCAATCAAGCCACAAAAGGGGAAAGTTGGTTGTTATTTGGTAACCCTCATTTTACGGCTGATTTTTTGTATCAGGTTGAATGGCAAACTTATATGAAAGACGGCATTTTAACGCGAATTGACTTAGCCTGGTCACGCGATCAGGCCAATAAAATCTATGTGCAAGATAAACTGCTCGCACAAGCCGTCGATATTTGGCAATGGCTGCAACGCGGTGCTTATATTTATGTGTGCGGTGATGCCAACAAGATGGCTAAGGCGGTAAATAACGCTTTACTAAACATTATTATGCAACAAGGGTTATTTAATGAAGAACAAGCCAATAACTATCTTGATGAACTTAGAAGCACTAAACGCTATCAACGAGATATCTATTAAAATATTAATAATGAGCGTGCCTTATGAGCAATGATAAACCCACTACTCACCCTTTTAACCTAACATCACCACAAAATGATGTATCACATTTAGCGCCGTCCGATGCCGAGCGATTTAAACGTGAAAGTAATTTTTTACGCGGCACCATTGCGCAGGATTTAGAAAACGGCATTACGGGAGGATTTAATAGCGATAATTCCCAGCTAATTCGCCTGCATGGGATGTATCAACAAGATGATCGCGATATTCGCGCCCAGCGCGCCCAACAAAAATTAGAACCCTTAATCAATATGATGTTACGCTGCCGTTTACCTGGCGGAATAATTACGCCAGAGCAGTGGCTTGCCATTGATAAATTTGCCCAAGAAGAGACTTGGTATGGCAGCATACGATTAACGACACGGCAGACGTTTCAGTTTCATGGAATCTTTAAACGTGACTTAAAATCGGCTCATCAACTCCTTAATAAAATTGGACTCGATTCGATTGCCACCGCAGGAGATGTCAATCGAAATGTGCTTTGCACCTCTAACCCTATTGAGTCAGAAGTGCACCAGCAAGCTTATCAGCTAGCCAGCCAAATATCAGAACACCTATTACCTAAAACCCGCGCCTATGTCGAAATTTGGCTAAATGGTGAAAAGCTTGCTACGCCAGATCAAGAACCTATTTTAGGCAGCAATTATTTACCACGAAAATTTAAAACCACGGTGGTCGTGCCGCCCCTAAATGATGTTGATGTCCACGCTAATGATCTCAACTTTGTTGCGATTGCCGAACAAGGGCAATTAGTCGGTTTTAATGTATTAGTCGGGGGCGGACTGGCGATGACCCATGGCGACAAAACGACTTATCCACGTAAAGCAGATGATTTTGGCTTTATCCCTGCATCAGAGGCGTTACGGTTTGCGGAAGCAATTGTTACCACCCAACGCGATTGGGGTAATCGTAGTAATCGCAAAAATGCTAAAACAAAATATACCTTAGAGCGGGTCGGCGTGGCAAACTTTAAAAAAGAGGTTGAGTTGCGCGCTGGTATGGAGTTTCTACCGAGTAAACCTTATCAATTTACTCAGCGCGGTGACCGAATTGGTTGGGTAAAAGGCATTGATAATCATTGGCACTTAACGCTGTTTATTGAAAATGGCCGACTACTAGATTATGCCGATAAACCGTTAAAATCAGGTGTTGCTGAGATTGCCAAAATCCATCGCGGCGATTTTCGTTTAACGGCTAATCAGAACTTAATTGTCGCAAGTGTTGCCGCTTCGCAAAAAGCCGATATTGAGCTGATTGCCCGCAAATATGGCTTAATTGATGATCGTTTTACATTGCAACGACAAAATTCGCTGGCCTGCGTCTCCTTGCCGACCTGTCCTCTGGCAATGGCCGAAGCTGAGCGTTTTTTGCCTAATTTTATCACCACCATTGATACGATTATGGCTAAATATAATCTAAGCCGTGACTATATTATTTTACGCGTTACCGGTTGCCCAAATGGCTGTGGCAGAGCGATGTTGGCCGAAATAGGTTTAGTCGGTAAAGCGCCGGGACGCTATAACTTATACTTAGGCGGTAACCGTGCTGGCACTCGGATCCCGAGGTTATACAAAGAAAATATTACCGTCGATGAGATTTTGGCGTGTATTGAGCCACTGATTGCCAGTTGGTCCGAAAACCGTCAAGCAGAGGAAGGATTTGGTGATTTTGTGATACGCAGCCACGTTGTTGAACCGGTGATTAATTCTGCTATTGATTTTTACCAATAAAGTTAATAGCACTTATCCTTAAGCCTTGGCAGATAATCGCCAAGGTAGTCAACGCCTTGTTTGCTGTTCACGCTGGTTTTACTTATGCCATTCCCTTATATCATTATTCTTTTATCGTATTTGCCTTTTTAATTGATGTTTTTATAATCACTCTATTAACCTTAATTTTAATAGGGATAAGTGTTATGAATTTACAGCAGTTAAGAATTATTCGCGAAGCTGCTCGTTGTAACTATAACCTAACTGAAGTCGCAAACACGTTGTATACCTCACAATCTGGCGTGAGCCGACATATCAAAGAGCTTGAAGATGAGCTAAATATTGAGCTTTTTATTCGACAAGGTAAGCGTTTGGTTAACATGACCGAACCAGGATTAGAGTTAGTCATAATCGCCGAGCGAATTTTAAATGAAATCAGTAATATTCGTCGGTTATCGACCTCATTTTCGACCAAAGATGAAGGTTCACTGGTTATCGCAACCACTCACTCGCAAGCGCGTTATATTCTGCCTAATGTAATCAAGTTATTTAGCGCTGAATTCCCTCAGGTTAATCTGATTATCAATCAAGCATCATCAGAGGATATCAGCCAGATGCTGCTTAACGGAGAAGCAGATATTGGTATTGATAAGCAAAAAATGGCCAGTAGTTCGATTGTGACCTATCCATTTTATCGTTGGCACTATGCGGTGATTGCGCCAAAGAGCCATCCATTAGCAGGCGAAAAGCAAATTACCTTAGCAATGCTTAACCGCTTACCGCTAATTACTTACCGTACTGGCGTATTTCCTCGCAATAGCATTGATGTGGCTTTTTCCTCGGCAGGCTTAGCTCCTAATATTATTTTAAGCGCCCAAGAGTCGGATGTGATTAAAGCTTATGTTGAAGCTGGACTTGGGATCGGTATTTTAGTTGATAAGATGTTTGATATTAAACACAATTCTCAACTTATTAAGATTGATAGCGAGCATCTGTTTTCATCACATATTGCCTGGATTGGTCTTAAACGTTATCAATTACAGCGTAACTATATTTGGCGCTTCATTCAATTGTGTAATCAAGAGCTGTCTATCAAACAGATCAAAGCGAGCGCACACGCTAGTGAGGATAAATGGCATACTATTGATTATCAAATTTAATGTTATTACCTAAGCCATTGCTGTTATTTGGCTTAAATCATAAATTCAAGCAATTGATCTTGCACAAATATATTAATTAAGCGCAATTGTAGATAGACGGTATCGCCTATTCGTAAATGATTTTGTTGATACTCTTGATAGCTAATTGAAACATCGATATTTTGTGACTGATTAGTTAAAGCAATTTCCATAAATACGGTTGGGCCCGCAGTATGTAAGCGCATAATTTTACCAATAAGATCATGCCCCGTCGCTAGCGCCGATACACTGATTTCATGAGGGCGAACATAGGCAACGACAGCTTGGTCATGCCAACTACCCTGATCACGCATGTCTTTGACAAAGTTACCTAGGTGCAAACGATTGTTATCAATATGGCCATGTAGTAAATTCACATCGCCTAGAAAATGTGCAACAAAAGCCGTTTTAGGTTGCTTGTAGACGTTTTGTGGAGTATCGATTTGTTCTATTTGACCATTGTTCATTAAAATAACTTTATCGGCGACTTCAAGTGCTTCTTCTTGATCATGGGTGACAAAAATAGTGGTGACATTAATCTCATGGTGAAAGTCTCGTAACCAGCGTCGTAACGCTTTACGAACTTTAGCATCTAATGCACTAAATGGCTCATCGAGCAGTAGTACTTTAGGTTTAGTGGCTAACGCACGGGCCAATGCGACGCGCTGGCGCTGACCACCAGATAGCTGATCTGGATAGCGAGCGGCTAATGTATCAAGTTTTACTAGCTCAAGCAGCTCATTAACCCGTTGTTTAATCGTTGATGCATCATGCCGCAACGCTTTGGGTTTCATTTTTAGGCCAAACGCAACATTATCGGCAACCGTCATGTGCCGAAAAAGAGCATAATTTTGAAACACAAAGCCAATATCCCGCTGTTTGGCATTTAAATGCGTGACATCTTGATGATCAAAATAGATTCGCCCGTTAGTGATAGATTCTAACCCAGCGATTAGCCGTAATAAGGTCGTTTTGCCACAGCCAGATGGGCCCAGCAATGCGGCTAGCTCTCCTTGCTTAATGGCAAAATTAATATTGTGCAAAGCCTTAAACTGACCAAATTGTTTGTTGATGTTTTGTGCGACGATACCCATATTAAACCTCTTATCGATTGTTATTGATGTGTTGAAATATCTTGAGATAAACGGTATTCAGTCCACTGCCTCAATAAAAGCAGCACAAAGGACATCATAAGCAATAAGATTGCGACACTAAAAGCAGCAACAATATTATATTCGTTATATAAAATTTCGATTTGCAATGGTAAGGTAGTGGTGTAGCCGCGAATATGCCCAGAGACAATAGATACCGCACCAAACTCGCCTAATGATCTTGCGGTACATAAAACAACGCCGTGCATTAATGCCCAGCGGATATTGGGTAACGTGACATAGAAAAAGATTTGCCAGCCATTCGCTCCAAGTATCGTCGCCGCCTCTTCATCTAACGTTCCTTGTTGCTGCATAATAGGGATCAACTCACGCGCGACAAAAGGCACCGAAACAAAAATCGTTGCTAATATAATGCCAGGGATAGCATAAATAATTTGAATATTAACGCTTTGTAAATAAGGATATAACCAACTTTGTGCACCAAAAAGTAGTACATAAATTAATCCAGCAACAATTGGTGAGATAGAAAAAGGCAGATCAATAATCGTTATTAATAGCTGTTTACCTGTAAACTGATATTTGGTAACAACCCAAGCTGCACTAATGCCAAAGACGATATTTAGTGGTACCGCAATGCTGGTTACCAGTAGCGTTAATTTAAAGGCTGATCGGGTATCTGATTCCATTATTACTTGCCAAAAAGCACTCCAGCCATTTGCTAACCCTTGTGCAACTACCATAAATAATGGTAAGGCAAGTAACAGTACAAATAGCATTATCGCCAATAAAATCAATATTATCGGCAAGCACTTTATTAATTGTCGTTGGCTGGGCAACAGATTCTTTTTTATATATATCATCATTTTCATTAATTAATTGACCTTAGTTAGCGCACGATTAAGCCGACGCTGAATTAGATTCATGATTAATAGCAAAATAAACGCCATAATAAGCATACAAATACCAATTGCAGATGCTGCTTCATAAGCATATTGGTCCAATTTGGTAACAATTAATAATGGTAGGATTTCGGTTTTATAAGGGATATTACCCGCAATAAAGACTACGGAGCCGTACTCGCCTATTCCTCTGGCAAACGCTAAGGTAAAACCAGTAAGCCAAGCAGGTAAGATGGCAGGTAAAATGACATAAATAAAAGTTTGCCTTGGTGTTGCGCCTAAAATGCTTGCAGCTTCTTCCTGCTCGCGGGGTAAATCGGCAATCACTGGCTGTAGTGTGCGCACGACAAAGGGTAATGTCACAAATAATAGTGCCAAGGTAATGCCAATTGGAGTATAGGCAATTTTAAAGGCAAAAAACTGCCCTATCGGTCCGTTTTTAGCATAAATAGCAGTAAGTGCAATACCGGCAACCGCTGTTGGTAAAGCAAAAGGCATATCAATGCAGTTATCGATCAGTTTGCGCCCGCAAAAACGGTAACGGACAAGTACCCACGCAAATAGTAAACCAATAAAACTATTTAGCAGTGCGCTAGCTAATGAGGTTGTTAACGATAACGACAGCGCAATTAAAAACTGTTTACTACTCATTAATTTTATCCACCCCGGTAAGGATAATTGTGTCGAGTAAAGAAATAGGCAAAATAGCGGGATTAACACAATGATGCTGATATATGTCAAGGTAAACCCTAGTGTTAGGTTGAAACCGGGTATGATTCGAACTGTTTTGTTTGATAATATTGCTGACATATTGCACCTTATTCATTCATTCATTTATTTGTTCAAATATGCTGTCAAATATTGCACCCTCATCAAAATAGATTTTTTGGACGTTTTGCCAGCCGCCAAAAAACTCATCGATAGTCACCAATTTTAGTGGCGGAAATTGTATTGAATATTGCGATAAAATCGTCGGATTAATCGGGCGATAATAGTTTTTAGCAATGATATGTTGTGCTTCATCACTATAAAGATAATCAAGGTAAGCTTGTGCCTGTTTGCGGGTTCCTTTGGCATCAACGACATGATCGACAACAGCAACTGGCGGCTGGGCTAAAATCGAGATTGACGGGGTGATGATCTCTAACTGCTCGCCACCTTGCTCTGCAAGCGCGAGATAAGCTTCGTTCTCCCACGCAATTAATACATCACCCAGCTCACGCTGCACAAAGCTAATCGTGGCACTTCGCGATCCGGTGTCTAAAATCGGTGCATGTTGATAAAGCCTGCTAACAAATTGTTGGGCTTGTTCGTCGCTACCATATTGCGTTTTAGCATAAGCCCAGGCGGCCAAAAAGTTCCAACGCGCTCCACCGGATGTTTTAGGATTGGGTGTGATAACTTCAACGCCCTCTTTGATTAAATCATCCCAATCGTTAATATGCTTAGGATTACCTTTGCGCACCAAAAAAACCACAGTTGAAGTATAAGGTGTACTGTCATTCGGTCGCTTAGTTTGCCACTGTTTATCAATAAGTGGCCGATAACGATTTAATGCATCAATATCACCCGCTAACGCTAATGTCACCACATCAGCTGGTAAGCCATCAATGACTGCTCGTGCTTGCTTACCTGACCCGCCATGCGCATTGTTGATACTTAGCTGTTCGCCCGTTTCATTTTGCCAGTGCTGAATAAAGGCTTGATTATAAGCTTTATAAAGCTCACGCGTCGGATCATAAGAGACATTAAGTAATTCAACTGACCATGCGTTATGGTTAGACACAGCGGTAAAGAGTATTACCAGTATTCGCGATAATATAATTAAGATGCGCGGCATATCACCCCTCAAGGTAGCGCTAACTACGCTAGTTTGTAGTGGAATGACCTAATTACAACAAATAATCGTTAGATACGGAAACAACTATTTCGCATTTAGATAGCACAAATATAGATAATCAAGAGCGCTAAATATAAGCAATAAAAAAGCAAAGTTATTCAACTTTGCTTTTTCGATAATTTGACGGTGTCGATAGTCGGTATGTTTAAGCCATCACTTCTTGCTCAACTTTAGCATCAGGTCGTTTAATCACCGCGTAAATAACCGCCGCCACAACAGAACCTACGACAATCGATAATAGATAACCGAAAACTGGCGTAATAGCACCTGGAATTGCCAGTACAAATAACCCACCATGTGGCGCCATTAATTGTGAACCAAATGCTAATGACATTCCGCCCGTAATGGCACCACCAATAACGCAACTAGGCAGTACCCGCAGTGGATCTCTGGCAGCAAATGGGATCGCCCCTTCAGAAATAAAGCATAAACCGAGCACGAATGCCGCTTTGCCACTTTCTTGTTCTGCTTTGCTAAATTTATTGCGTGCAATAAAAGTGGCTAAACTCATTGCTAATGGCGGTACCATTCCGCCCGCCATTACAGCGGCCATCGGTGCATATTGCTGAGCACTAAGTAAACCAACACCAAAGGCATAGGCGACTTTATTAATTGGCCCGCCCATATCAATGCACATCATCCCGCCTAAAATTGCACCAAGTATAACCGCATTAGCGGTTTGCATCCCGCTGAGCCAAGCTTCTAATGCTTTCATTATATAGGCAATTGGCTCGCCTAATATAAATATCATCGCTAAACCAACGATTAAGCTTGATAAAAGCGGTAGAATCAAAATTGGTTTTAATGCTTCAAGGCTTTGGGGCAGCTTAATTGTTTTAATTAGTAATAACGTTAAGTAGCCCGCTAAATAGCCCGCTACAATGCCACCTAAAAATCCTGCGCCAATTGATGTGGCAAGCATTCCACCGATTAAACCAGGAACTAAACCGGGACGATCCGCAATCGAAAATGAAATATAACCAGCCAGAACCGGAACCATTAAGGCAAGCGCAGTTCCACCACCAATTTTACCAAGAGCCTGGGCTAATGCACCTTCTTGCAAGATCCCGCCTACCGCGAATGATAATGCAACGATAAGCCCACCGGCAACCACCATCGGTAGCATATAAGAGACACCCGTTAACAAATGTTTATAGGCATTTTTCTTTTCTTGGGAGGTAACGGATGATGTTGTCGATGAAATGGGTTGATAAATAACGGCTTCGTTAAACGCTTTATCAAACTCTTGGGCGGTCTTTTTTAGTGCTGGCCCAGTTTTGGTGCGATACATCAGTTTGCCAGCAAACTTACTTAAATCAACATCAATATCACAGGCAACTATCACAATATCTGCAGAGGCCACATCTTCTGCCGTTAGCTCATTGCCCACCCCTACTGATCCACGGGTTTCTACTTTACACCACCAACCACGTTTTTTCGCTTCTGCTTCAATGGCCTCTGCCGCCATAAATGTATGTGCGACGCCCGTTGGGCAAGCGGTTATCGCAACAATACGTTTGGTTTCACTATTTGATCTAGTCGGCGTAACTTGCATTGAGCGTTCGTAAATGACCGCTTGAGTTGGCGCATCTAATAATACTTTTTTAGGATCAGCGTACACTTCATCTAAGTTAGCGACAGTGTAGACTTTTTTACCAATAATGCTGACATCGGCTGTATCTCCTTGCCCCATTAAAATCGTCACATCGGCTAAATCAATTTTATTAACAAGTGTAATATTCAACTCTTTTGCAGCTAAGGCTAACTCTGCGTTTGCCAAGCGTCCATTTACTGGGCCAAGTTGGCTTGCCTTAACAATATATATGTTCATATTTTCTCCTATCCTGCCATTACGTCTATTTTTTCAAGAATACGATTTAGTTTTGCTTGATCGGATACGCCGACACCCGGTTGACTAACCGATAACGCGGCAATCGCCGATGCAAAAACGAGCGTATCTTTAATTGAATAGTTTGATAGTAAACCATGAACCAGCCCTGCAACCATCGAGTCGCCGGCTCCAACTGTACTCACCACTTCGCACCTAGGCGGCTTTGCTAGCCATGATTCATGCTTAGTGACCCATAACGCACCTTTGCTCCCAAGTGATACGATTACGTTATCAATGCCTTGTTCTACAATGCTCATTGCGGCCCCCTTAATATCTGTCTGCGTTGGCAAAGGGTGGCCCACTAGCATTTCGAGTTCTTTGTCATTTGGTTTAATTAACCATGGCTTAGCTTTTAAACCCGCTATAAGCGCTGAGCGGCTACTATCAAAGATAATCTTTGGACAGATGCGTTTGACGTTTTCAATCCAGTGAGTAAAATCGTCTAAAGCGATCCCCTCAGGCAAGCTACCACTAATAATGACCATGTCAAAATCAGCCAACCATATCAGTGACTGCTCAACAAATTGCTGCCAATCGTTTTTACTAACGGTAAAACCGGAAAAATTAAGATCCGTAACATCGCTATTTTGTTCGGTTAACTTAACATTAATCCGTGTTCGACCTTCAACTAGCTGAAATTTATTATCTAGATTTAATGCAGAAAATAACGCGGTAAAACCATCATTGTTAGTTTTACCGAGAAAACCACTAGCAGTGACTTTATGATTTAAATCACAAAGTACTTTAGCAACATTAATACCTTTACCGGCGGGTAATAATCCTGTTGTTTTAACTAAGTTAACATCACCTAATTCAATTTTGGGACAAAATCCAAGCAAGTCGTAAGCCGGATTTAAGGTAAATGTAGCAATTTTGTTCGCCATTATTTACTCTCCTAATCCATCATTAATTGCTTTACCAATGGCTTCAATCGCTTGTTTTGCATCCTCGCCATTGGCAATAAATTGTAATCGGCTACCTTTTTTGGCACCAATTGCCACTATTTTCATCAGACTAGTTGCACTAACGGGATTAGCATTGCCATCTAGATTTGCAACGGTGATACTACTAGTAAACTGTTTAACGAGTTTAACCAATACAGAAGCGGGCCTGGTATGTAAGCCATGAGGATTGGTAACGGTGAATTCAGCCGTAATTGATACCTTATTAGCATCACTTGCTATATTAGTACGTTGTTCGTTATTGACTGCGTTGTCTTGATTTTCGGTGGTTAAGTCTTGTTTTACTAGTAGCTGATGGATTTGTGTTTTAGTGGCGCTATGTAGCTGAGCTAATTGTTGATGATAACTCATTTCAGCCAATCGGTTAATTATTGCATCAAGCGCATTGGTTTTAGCTGACACGGTAATAAGCAATTTAACGGGTTTATCTGCCTCATGAATAGTATTGCTCGTTCGACTAATTGCAATAGCATCTTTTTGGTTACCTTCATTACCGTCATTTAACCAAACACCCTGACCAAGATAACACGGTTTTTGCTCAAGTGACTGAGCAATAAAATCGGTATTGATGGCATTAAAACGTTTTAATCTTGACACATTGAGGGCTTGTAACATATCCAAACTATCAGCAGGAATATCTAATAAAATAAGTTCATCTGATAAGATATTTTCATTAACCACTTCTTTATGTTGACCGGTAAGTAAGGCGATAACATCATCGACCGTTTTAATGTGTTTTATGCGATCTTCTACATCATCATCGCCTAGAACATGGGTTAATTGACGTAAAATAGTTAAATGTTCATCTGAACTTGCCGCTATGCCAATTGCAATATAGGCTTTTTCGCCATCATCGCCCCAAACAACGCCAGCAGGAAAATAAAAAACCTGTACGCCAGTTTTTTTTACTAAATGGCGGGTGGTTGTTGTACCATGGGGAATAGCGATACCGCTACCAAGATAAGTGGCAGCCTGCGCTTCGCGCGCCAACATACCATCAACATACCCTTGCTCGACAAGTTGGTGTTGAGTCAATGCATTAGCTATTTTTTTGATAGCGTCTTGTTTATTATCAGCTTGTTGATCAAGATAGATATCATCTTTTGTGAGCTGGAGCATACATACCTCTTTTTTAACTTTAAACTTAATTCAATATATCGGTTACTAACTGATAACTTATTAAGTGTTGAATCGTTTCAGCTATATTGCAAATAATTTATTTAATTAGCAAATATTTTTTGCCGATTAATAATTAGAATGAGATAACCATCACAGTTTACGCGTCATCCCTAAGATAATAGTTTTTGATTAAAGCGGCCTCGATAGTGGAGATTCCGTTTAATTTTGGTATGCCCTGGTTGATAAGTATTTTGATTATTAAGATTAACCAGTAGTGTCTCCACCGTTATTTCGGCAATTCGTTTATGGTTTTGAGCTAAACTGATCACTTTGCAAGGTAAAAAATCAAGTAACTCACTATCACCAAATGTTGCAATGACCATATTTTTTGGTAATGCTCCGTGTAGGCTTAAGATGGCATCAATCACGCCCTGTAACAGTGAAAATGAAGTTAAAAACAGGGCTTGTGGTACTGAATGATTTTCTAAATATTGATAAAATAGTTCTGCCGCAGAGTTTCGTGTATAATCTTTTGCATATAGGTAACTTACTGTTTTATGTTTACCACCAATAGCATCGTTAAAACCTTCTTCCCTAGCATGGCTAATTGTCATATCAGGCAGTGCACCAATATAAACAATACTGTCGTCTATATATTTAATGAACTCTTTAGTTAATGCGTGAGCATCAATTTGGTCGGTACCTAAAATACTGCTAAATTTAGTCGCTGATAGCGGTCTATCTAGGGCTAATATCGGGATGAGATTATTGTCCCAGTTATCATAAAAAGCGTGATCAGCGATAAATGAAGACGACACAATAATCGCGTCAACATGTCGCTGCTTGAGATGTAATATACACTGTTTTTCAATTTCCATATCGTCTTCAGAACAGGAAATAAGTAATTGATAGCCAGCTTGACGCGCTCTGTGTTCTAAATGGTTGGCAATTTTAGTGTAGCTGATGTTTTCTAGATCGGGAATGATTAAGCCAATTGAATTGGTTTTACCAACTCTTAAACCTGCAGCAACCGCATTTGGTTGAAAGTTATATTTTTTTACAACTTCCATCACTTTTGCAATCGTTTTGTCGCTGACGCGGTATTGCTTTGCTTTACCATTTATAACATAACTAGCTGTGGTTCTTGAAACACCTGCTAACTGTGCTATTTGCTCTAATTTCATTATGTTGTGCCATCGAAGAACAAAGGAAATTGGAATTTATCATAAAACAAAGTTTAAAATAAAGCGATTAATCTAAAAATCAATTGATTCTGGTATTATCAGTTGGTGTTATAAACAATAGACATAAAAAAATCACCATTAGGTGACTGTACGAAATCTTGGTGGGTCGTGAAGGATTCGAACCTTCGACCAACGGATTAAAAGTCCGCTGCTCTACCGACTGAGCTAACGACCCAAGCGATTTCGGGTTGCATAATACTGTTGATTACTGTTGGATGCAACCCTTTTTTACCATAAACTTGCCCAATAGGTTGTTATTTAGCCACTCAACCTAGTGTTGCCAGCTTACTATTTGCTGACGCGATCGTCTTTTTATCATTAGGGTACTGATTGATAACTTGTTTAAATACCGCTTTAGCTTTAACTTTATCACCTTTTTCCAGCAAAATAAGTCCAACTTTATATAAGCTATCCGCCGCTTTAGGTGATTTAGGAAAATTTTTTACTACTGTTGCATAATAAAATGAAGCATCATCTTTTCTACCTTGGTTATAGCAAAGCTGACCTAACCAATAATTGACATTGGCAGAATATGTCGACTTAGGATAATCTTTTAAAAACTGCTGGAGCGCAGTTATTGAGTCTTTTGGCTCTTTACCACTCATCACAAACTTGATGATAAAATTATAATCATCTTTATCATTGCCAGATGCAGACCAACCAGATAATGTTGAACTGTTATTTGCGGTAACATTTTGCTGAACAGGAGCTTGATTATTGAGTTGTTGTAAAATTGTTTTTTGCCGCTCAATTGTTTGATTCAACTGGTAAGCAGTTTGTTCCAATTGCCCGCGTAACTGATCGACTTCATCTTGTAAGTTACTAATTTTTTGTTGAGAATCAGTTAACAATTGCCCTTGTGCTTCAACGATGCGCTCTAGTTCTGAGTCAGCATAACTATAAAATGGCAAAGATAGCACGAACAATAATATAATTTTTTTATACATAAATCTAAACCTTTCTAAAGTGTATCTGTTGATCAGTATATCATTTTTTTAGTTATTACAAACAATAACGGTCGCTTGCTGCGACCGTTATTATAGACAGACCAAACGATAATTTAATTAATAAACAATTACTGCTCGACGATTTTTTTCATACGCTTTGGCATCGTGACCTAATACAGCTGGTTTTTCCTTACCATAAGAGACGATTGACATTTGGCTTGCCGGAACCCCTCGACCTTGTAAATAAGCTTTAACTGCAGTTGCGCGACGTTCACCTAAAGCAATATTGTATTCTGGCGTGCCACGCTCATCAGCGTGCCCTTCAATAACAATCGTAAATGAAGGTCGCGAACGTAAAAATTCGGCATGAGAATCCAATACCTTAGAGTATTCCGAGTTAACATTATATTTATCAAAATCAAAATAAACCGTATTGGCTACTTGTAATTCTTGAAGCTGCTGTGCTTCTGTTAAACTACCCGAGTTAAATATGCTAGATGAATCCGATGATGTACGATCTTTGTTTGTTGGATTTGATGATGTACATGCTGTCACTGCAATTAATGGAAGAATAATCACAGCGCTTTTAAGTAATTTTGAAAAATGCATTTACTACTCCTTTTAATTTTATTAGTTATTAATGTTATATGAATTTATTTTGATAAAATTTTAATAAGCATTTAATTATTTTCGTTATATTAAGATATATGAGATGCAAAAATCCAAATCACACGCCCGAAGCAAATTAACTAACGATTGTCTATTTTTACCACTCGGGCTCATATTATATACCTACAAAAGCTCACTATAGATAAGGTGACCATGCTGGAAATTTTACTTGTCCATCGGTTCCCGGAAGTTTTGCTTTAAAGTTACCATCAGTTGAAACAAGATTTAAAGTCGTCCCAAGCCCTTGAGTCGAACTGTAGATGATCATCGTTCCGTTTGGTGAAATACTCGGTGTTTCATCTAAAAATGTGTCAGTTAAGGTCTGATAAGTATTTGATGATAATTCAAGCTTAGTGACTTGTTGATTGCCATTATTCGTTGAAATCATAGCGATAAAGCTACCATCTGATGCCACATTACCATTTTGATTTTGAGAGCCATCCCATGTTAACCGTTGCGCAATACCGCCGTCGATAGTAATAGAGTAAAGTTGCGGCCGCCCCGTCTGATCTGAGGTATACACTAATGTATTATTATCAGGCATCCATGTTGGTTCTGTATTATTACTACGCCCTGATGTAATTCGTTTAATTTCTTTGGTTGCTAAATCCATTACATAGAGATTTAAACTGCCCTCTTTTGATAAAGCAAACGCAAGTTTTGTTCCATCAGGTGAAAATGATGGTGCGCCATTATGTTGAGGAAATGATGCAATTGTTTCCAGCGTGCCAGTTTCAAGCGTTTTCATGACTAAAGCTGAGCGACCGCTTTCAAAGGTAACATAAGCCAGTTTTTTACCATCCGGCGACCAGGCCGGTGACATCAGTGGTTGATTAGAGCGATGAACCGTTATCTGATCAAACCCATCATAATCTGCTACTCTGAGTTCATGAGTATATGGACCACTATTCATTCTTACTATATATGCAATGCGAGTCCTAAAAGCACCTTTAATTCCTGTCAAGGTTTCAAATATTTCATCACTGGCGGTATGGGCAGCATAACGCAACCAGCGCTCAGCAATAGAATATTGATTTTGTGCCAAGATTGCACCAGGATTGTTTACGGTGTCGACTAATTGATAACTAACTAAATAATTGCCAGACGCATCGGGCTGTATCGAACCGACAACAACGGCATCAATCCCGAGATCACTCCATTCTTTGGCGATAACAGCCGAAGCAGTTGCTGGCAGTTGCGGCATTTTTCGCGTATCAATCGGGTTAAATTTACCACTATTACGCAAATCTGACGCAATAATTTCTTCAATTTTTTGTGGCGGTTCGCCATTACCATTCCATTTAAAGGGAACAACAGCAATCGGCTTGGCTGTATTAACTCCGTCCGTAATAATAATACGAACATCGGCAATACAAATTGCTGTATAAAAGAGAATGAAACAGCTCATCAAAAAGCGATATGAAAATCGTATCATTATAAAATCCTTTATTACAAATTTATGGTTATATCCAAGTTAAACACTAAAATTATAAGCTATATCAAGCATTGAAATATCTTTGTCTATAATATAAGCTTTTTTTGTTAAAAACTGTAAAAAAAATGATCAATTAATGTAAATTTATTAATTTGGCCTAAAATCAATCTCCAAGCTTTTTACTCGTTGGTACAATTGGCTATTTTTAGCTTTAGGCAGCGTTGCTAATTTAGTCGCTGAAATCGCTTCACGACAAAGTATTGGATCGCCCTCTTTTGCGGTGACACTCAATAAAAGTCCATCTGAAGCTATTTCGATTGCCAGCACACAATTTTTACCGCTATAAAGTTTAGGATTAATAAATTTATTACTAATAGCATTATTTATTTGCGATTTAAATTGTTCAAAATCAGCAGTTGATACCCCTTGTTGTGATTTAGGCACATTAGATGTTAATCCGCCTAAAATATCATCAAGAGCTTCCCGTTGTTGTTTCTCTTCTGCTGCTTTTCGTTTAGCTTCTTGGGCTGCTTTTTGCTTTTTTTGGTTCTCTTGCTCGACTTTTAAGCGTTGTTGTTCTAGCTGTTGTTTTTGTTTTTCAACCTCTTGTCTTGCTTGCTCCGCCTCTGCTAAAGCTTTCTGTGTCGCGAGCTCTGCTTGCTGTTTTGCAATTAAAGCTTGTTCTTGCTGCTCTTTAAGCTCCATTTTAGCTTTTTCTTCTTGTTGTCTCTGCTTATCAACTGCTAATAATCGTTCTTTTTCTAATGTTTTTAACCGTTGTTGCTCCGCAAGCTGCTGCTGCTGCAAATCTTGCGCTTGCTTTTCGATTTGCGCTTGTTGTTGCTGTTTAACTTGCTGGCTACTCACTCGATGCTGTAGCTGTCGCTGATACTGCTCTGACATAATATTACTATCAACCATTATTGCCTCAATTGATTGACTTTGAGCATTGCCACGATCGATAGAAGAGTAGTGCCATGCACTATAAGCAAGCATAATAATCACGCCTAGATGTAATAAGATAGACGTTGTAAGTGAAAGGCTAAACCTAGAGTTTATTTTCTTTGGCATAAAAGGTATTTCAACTAAGCTCCATTTTATTGCTCATAATATTCTACTATTAAAAAAGATCTATTTGCTCAAAACAAATAAATCTACATTGGTTGCGTCATTAATCCTACAGATTTAACACCCGCAGTTTGTAACAAATTAAGTGCATTAATGATTTCTTCATAAGGAACATTTTTTGATCCTCCCACTAGAAATACCGCTTTATCATTAGCCATTAATTGCTGTTTTACCTCAGCGATAATCTGCTCTTTAGGTAAATCAGACTGCCTGTCTTGGTCGATAATTAAGGTATACACACCAATCCCTGCAACTTCAATAATAATCGGTTTACTTTCTGATGATGCAACAGTTTGCGACTCTGATGCTTCAGGGAGATCAACCTCAACACTTTGGCTAATTATTGGCGCTGTTGCCATAAAAATGAGCACTAGCACCAAGAGAACATCCAGCAATGGTACAATATTTATTTCAGATTTAGTGGCATAACGTGATCTGCGACTCATATCAATTATTTCCTGACAGCAACGGCTTGACGTTGTAATATTGCTGAAAACTCATCAATAAAATTTAAAAAATTTTGCTCAAGACGGCTAACTTTTAATGTCAATCGATTAAATGCCATTACAGCAGGTATCGCAGCAAAAAGACCTATTGCGGTTGCAATCAAGGCTTCAGCAATACCTGGAGCGACCATTTGCAGCGTAGCTTGCTTTACTGCCCCTAAAGCGATAAAAGCGTGCATTATACCCCAAACTGTACCAAATAAGCCAATATATGGGCTAATTGATCCCACGGTACCTAACAATGGAATATTTTGTTCAAGCATATCAAGCTCACGATTCATCGATAAACGCATTGCTCTCGAGGCGCCATCAAGTGCGGCATTTGGCATATTAGGATTAATTTTATATAGGCGAGAAAACTCTTTAAAACCAGAATAAAAAATATGCTCGGTTCCCGTAATATTATCTTTATTTTTATCTGTTTCACTGTAAAGTGATTTGAGATCCTCTGTAGACCAAAATTGTTCATCAAAATCATCTATTTGTTTTTTTGCTTTCGTTAAAATACGACTACGCTGAAAGATCACCGCCCAAGATGCCACAGAAAAGCCTAGTAATATTAACATTATAAATTGAACTAAAAGACTTGCCCCTAAGAACAAATCAACAATATTCATATTTTCCACTTATTAAACTCCGAAATAAATAACTCAGGAAACATACATGGTTTCTTTTTATTAAGATCAACGCAAGCGATAACGACCTGTGCACTACTGTATAAAAGACCATTCTCATCAATAATTTTTTGTCTAAATACTAAGGAAGCGCGTTTAATACTTTCAATTTCACTGCGCACAATTAATAAATTATCTAAACGAGCAGGATAAACGTAGTCAATGCTCATTTTTTTTACCACAAAGGCAACAGCATGGTTTTCCAGTAAAAATTGCTGATTAATGTTAAATTGTCTCAGCATCTCAGTTCTTGCGTGCTCATAAAAAGCTAGGTAACGAGCATGGTAAACAACGCCACCTGCGTCTGTATCATCATAATAAACCCTTATAGGCCAATCAAACTCTTTCATAACAGCTGCTCTTATAATTTATTGATATTATATATTGATTAAAATATGATTGTTAACTTAAATTTGATAAAGCAATATAAATATCAGCTTATACACTGTAAATGTTGCATTATACAGAAATTTCGATATAAAAATAAGTTAATAATACTATTTTAATAGCAATAACAATCGTATATTAGCTCTATAATATATAACGATAGACAAATAAAAACAATTATCATTATCAATTACCCATCTATCGTTAAAGTTCTCATATTGTTAGCGAATAACTAATACTGGTGTTTTTGCATATCTTACGACCGCTGAAGCATTAGAGCCCAGCAAATGAGTTGATATATTTGGTCTTCTAGAGCCAAGCACAATCAAATCAGGTTGTAGCTCACTGGCAATAGATAAAATTTCATCACGAGGGTTACCAAAAGCAATAGCATAAGATAAATTGTCTTTTGGTAAATCAATATCATTAATTAACTCGACTAGCCACTTTTCAGCCTGAACTGTCGCCTTATCTTTAAATTCATCAAAACCAAATGAATATGCATTAACAATTGCTGAGGCCACAGGTAAAACATGAAAAAACTTGACTTTTGCATTGGACAACTTGGCTAAATAAGTAACATGAGGAAGCACTTTTTTAGTCAATTCTTTTTCTATAATATCAATAGGCACTAATATAGATTGATACATTTTCTCCTCCGAGTTTAATTTCAGCATAAACCGATAGCTAGTTTAACTCGCTCAAGCAGAAAAATTCAATAAGAGTAATGGGAATAAAATCAAACTGATATTCCCTTTGCCTGCAAGCAAAGGGAATAAATGATATTAAAGATGATTATCTAAAAAAGTTTTTAGCTGTAATTTAGAGAGTGCTCCAACTTGAGTTGCAACAACACTACCATTTTTGAATAGTAATAATGTTGGGATCCCTCTAATTCCAAATTTTGGCGAAATAGATGGATTTTGATCAACATTTAATTTAGCCACTACCAACTGTTCACCATACTCCTGAGCTATCTCTTCAAGAATAGGCGCAATCATTTTACATGGGCCACACCAATCAGCCCAAAAATCAACTAGAACTGGCTTATCATTATTTATAACTATTTTGTCAAAATCAGTTTCTGCTAATGAAACGGTAAAACTGCTCATTTTGTTCTCCACAAAGTCAATTATTATATTATTCACAAGTATACTTAAGTATTTTAGATAAATTTTATGCTAAATTTTTTTTTTTCACTACTAATTGAAATAATAGGAAAGAATAATTAGTACGGTATTTTTATTTAATGTGTTATAATTACAACAATTTTTGAAAAATTCATATTATGTAAAACAACTTATGGCACAATCCTATCTTACTCAAACTCTTTTTGAACAATTTGACTTACATCCGTTTGTGCTCAATGCATTGCAAAAAAATGGTTTTTCTTATTGTACCCCAATTCAAGAACAGTCTTTAGCTTTTACTCTAAAAGGACTTGATATAGCAGGACAAGGACAAACCGGCACAGGAAAAACAATTGCATTTTTAACAGCAACGTTCAACTATTTATTGAATAATGCGGCTCCTGAAGGTCGTAAAAAAAATCAACCAAGAGCAGTAATTATAGCTCCGACGAGAGAGCTTGCTGTGCAAATTCACAATGATGCTCAAATTTTTGCCGATATTGCAAACCTACGTTTAGGCTTAGCATTTGGTGGGGATGGCTATGATAAACAACTAAAAGTACTCGCTGATGGCGTCGATATCTTGATTGCAACGACCGGACGGTTAATTGATTATGCAAAGCAAGACTACATCAATTTAGAAGCTGTACAAGTTGTTGTATTAGATGAAGCAGATCGAATGTTTGATTTAGGATTTATTCGTGATATTCGTTGGCTATTTCGCCACATGACCCCACCGAAAAAACGACTTACCATGTTATTTTCGGCGACCTTATCTCATAATGTTAGAGAACTCGCATTTGAGCATATGAATGAACCTAAATATATCGAAGTTGAACCTGAGCAAAAAATTGGTCATCGAATTAAAGAAGAGTTATTTTTTCCATCTAATGAAGATAAGCTAGCATTATTACAAACCCTTATTGAAGAAGAATGGCCAGATCGCGCTATTATTTTTGCTAATACTAAAATCGCCTGTGAAAAAATCTGGCGTCACCTAGCCGCTGATGGTCTTCGTGTTGGTTTACTTAATGGTGATATAGCACAGAAAAAACGCCTCGCTGTACTTGAAAAATTTACGCAAGGCGATTTGGATATTTTAGTCGCGACAGATGTAGCAGCCAGGGGATTGCATATTCCGCATGTTACTCATGTCTTTAACTATGATCTCCCTGATGATAGTGATGATTACCGTCATCGCATCGGTAGGACGGGTCGAGCCGGCGATGATGGTCACTCGATTTCATTTGCCTGTGAGAAATATGCACATAATCTACCCGCCATTGAGATTGCAATTGAACATGCAATACCGGTTAGTCACTATGACCCTAGCGCTTTATTAACAGATCTACCTAAACCAAAAACTCCGCGCCAATTTAACCAACGTCGCACTAAGCGACCAGCCACCAAAGCATAAAATTTATTTATCTTGCTGACAAAATAACCTCTCTTGGCTAATGCTATTACCAAAGAGAGGTTGAATAATGACTTTTACAATATCGCAATGATAATTATATTTTGTTTTATTTACTTGATATTGCCAACCATTAGGTAACTTTACCGCTATCGAATCAGGATAGACATCTAATAGCTGAAAAGCCATTTGTTCTGCATGTGACTTTTTATTTGCCAGATCAATATTAGTCGATAAAGTCGACTGCAAATTAATTAGCCCCAACATAATGCTACAGATGATCAGAGTGGCTATCAATACCTCAAATAATGATGAGCCAGCCATTTTTTCGTATTGACTATTCATCGCAGTTAGATTCTCTATTATCTGGGCAATAATCTAGCCAATGCCCATTTTCAATTGATAATAAACCATTATGCTGATTGTATGTCGCTAAATGGTAACGCTTTATTTGCTCAAACGTACCACGAATAATGACATAAGGTCCCGTCGATAAACTAGATTTTTTAATGCATGCATTAAGTTCTAGAGAAGCTAAACGTTGACACTGCCAAAGCTGTGTTGGTTCTGACCATGCTAACGTAATGGCCCATTGTATCGAGGATAGTGCTCGATTTTCAGCAATATAGTATTGTTTTTTATAAATCATTTTTTTTTGTGCTAAAAAAGAGGTTCGACCAAACTCAGCAATAAGTATTCCTCCGAGCAATAGTAGAATCATCGCCATGCCAAGCGCGCTAAATCCTTGGCAATTCTGTAGTGAAGTTTTAGCTATTTTGGTTTTTAACATAATAAACGGCTTGGTAACGAGCTGTAGGATAGTGCTTTAACTGAACTGCAATATTTAGCTCGGTATAATGTAAATACTGCTTTGCTTGGAAATGGATAATATCTATTTCATTTGGATCAAATAATTTGTCCCAACGCGTCTGAGTGCTATGGCAATTATTTATGCCTGATTGGGCATCTAAGCTATTTTTATAATAGCGATATGCAAAAACATCTGAGCGTTGAGGATTAGATAAATCATAACGCCATTTGCCACTACTTGTCGCATCATAACGTAAAATTATACAGTCTCCTGTTGAATTAATTTCTATTGCAGGTTTGGTTATATTTGTTTTCGAATTAGCGATAAAACCAGCACGCCGAATATCTTTAATTAATCCATATAAGGCTTGATTAGTCGCTTCTTCTAAACGATTTTGCTGATAGATTTTTATTATTGCCAAATTGAATTTGGGATAAAAAGCGACAATACTTAACATAATCAAAGACGTGAGAGCTAAGCTGAGTAGCATTTCAAATAGGGAAAAGCCTCGATTTAGCATTGATGAAATCCAGCTAAATAAGTATCATAACTACAATAACGAATTCGCCCTGGTAACGAAATAATAATTCTACTCTCGCCAATCTTATTTTTTAAGCGAATCGTTGCCGCTTTAGCCGAATTTCGTCGTCCATAAAATACTAACGGAGCATCTGCTTTTAAACCTCCTAACTCAATAAATCCAGTTTTAGGAATAAAATTAAATTTAGTTTGGCAACTAGCTGGTTTATTTTTTTCACTTGCGACCAAGCACCAATCATATTCACTCTTTTTTAAAAGGTATATACTTTGGTTATAGTTATACAAATTTGCATCTATTTTAACGGCATTTAAAAATTGCATCACCCCACGGGTTACTGATGAAAGCTCACTTCTAGCTTGTAAATCACGCCAACTACCTACACCGACCACGGCCACTATTGACATGATAATTATTACAATAAGCAATTCTAAGAGCGAGAAACCAGATGAATTCATAATCTTGATACCTATAAATCATAATAACTATTCTAAGAGTAGAAAGAAATACAAGATCCTCCTTAAGTAGAGTTTATATTTGAGACTGTTTTCGCAGATATAATAATCATTTACCCGCGACATCAATAAAACTAAAATATAAGTTGTCGATTTGTTTAAAATCAGCAAATATTACCTTTTATTATTGAATTTATTTATTTAAACTAAGCACAATTTTGATGATAAATTCCATTTATATTTACTGCATAAGAGTTACTCAAATTATGATAATGACCGAAAATTGGCAACCAACCGCATCTATCGATCTTTTACTAAAACGCGCTAAGCTCCTAAAAAAAATCCGCGATTTTTTTGCTGATCGTTGTGTCCTAGAGGTCGAAACGCCTATCTTGAGCCATGCCGCAGTAACTGATCTACATTTGAGTTCTTTTGAAACTATATTTAATAAACCGGGAAAAAATGATCCGCAGGCAGGTCAAAAGCTAGCACTAATAACAAGTCCTGAATATCATATGAAGCGCCTTATTGCTGCAGGTAGTGGCCCTATTTATCAAATTTGTAAATGTTTCCGTAATCATGAAGAAATTGGTCGCTATCATAACCCTGAATTTACAATGTTAGAGTGGTACCGAATCCAATTTGATATGATGCAAATAATCAATGAAGTCGATGACCTTTTTCAACTTATTCTTGACAGTGAACCAGCTGAACATCTTAGTTATCAAAGTGCTTTTATTAAATATCTTAATATTGATCCACTGACCGCAAATAGAGATGAATTCGTTAATGCTATCAAAAAATTAGCGTTAAATTTTGATACTGATGGGGCTGATATTAATACATTACAGCAATTTTTATTTACATTCGGTATTGAACCTTATATTGGCAAAGATAAACCTACGGTTGTTTATCACTTCCCTGCTTCCCAAGCGGCCCTTGCCGAAATCTGCAGCGAAGATCAACGCACAGCAAAACGTTTTGAGTTCTATTATCAAGGTGTGGAATTGGCAAATGGTTTTAAAGAATTAGTAAATGCTAAAGAACAAAGAATTCGCTTCGAACAAGATAATCAAGAACGTGCCGCTAGAGGTTTTCCGCCACAAGTAATCGATGAATACCTGTTGTCAGCTATGAATGCGGGTTTACCTGAATGCTCTGGTGTTGCGGTAGGACTCGATAGGCTTATTATGCTGGCACTCAAACAGACCACTATTAGCCAAGTAATGAGTTTTAATTTGGAGAATGCTTAAATATGGCGGCTTTTACTATCTATATGTTACTCATTCCAATTAGTATTGCTGCTATTATTATTTTGATGCTGGCCATCTGGATTATCCGCCTACGCTTAAATCAAGATAATCAACAACAACTATTTATAATACAAATCGAGCAGAAAAAGCAAGATAATCAAACTTTGTTAGAACGACTAACGCTACTACAAAATGAACTTAATAGCAGCCAACAAAAAAATCTTGAACTGAGTGTCGATGCCCGTGAGCTAAAAACCCGCCTTGAAGAGACAAAAATACTCGCAGAGGAGAAACAAAAAATATTAATTCAAAGTGAACAGCGATTAACAGAGCAATTCGAAAATTTGGCTAATCGCATTTTTGATAATAGTGGTAAAAAAATTGAACAACAAAATCAACAAAGTTTAAACCATTTATTAACCCCACTAAAAGAACAGTTAGATGGCTTTAAAAAACAAGTCCAAGACAGTTTTGGCCAAGAAGCTAAAGAGCGCCATACCTTAACATTTGAGATCCGTAATTTACAAAAACTTAATGACCAAATGGCAAAGGAAGCGGTTAATCTAACTAATGCCCTCAAAGGTAATAATAAAACTCAAGGCAACTGGGGGGAGGTGATTCTTAATCGTATTTTAGAAAACTCAGGCTTACGTGAGGGCTATGAGTATGAATTACAAGTTAGCTTAACTAATGACAATAAACAGCGTATGCAACCTGATGTTATTGTGCATTTACCACAAGGTAATGATGTCATTATTGATTCAAAAATGACGTTGATTGCTTATGAGCGCTATTTCAATAGTGATGATGAGCATGAAAAGACAAAAGCAATGTCTGAACATCTTATTGCAGTGCGTAATCATATAAAGCAGCTTAGCCAAAAAGACTATCACAAACTTAATGGTGTGAAGTCACTTGATTATATTTTGATGTTTATTCCTGTTGAGCCCGCATTTTTGGCAGCAATAAATCAAGATCCTGCGTTGATTAACGATGCGCTTAAACAAAACATCATGATCGTAAGCCCTACCACCTTATTAGTTGCCCTTCGCACCATTAATAACTTATGGCGCTATGAGTATCAAAGTCGTAATGCTGAGCTCATTGCCGATCGTGCGAGTAAGCTGTATGACAAAGTTCGTGGCTTTGTCGAGGATATGGAAAGCCTAGGCGGCAGCTTAGATAAAGCTCAGCAAACTTACCAGAGTTCCATGAATAAGTTAGCTAAAGGTAAAGGTAACATTATTGGTCAAATTGAGCAATTTCGTAATATGGGGATTGACGTTAAAAAACCCATGAAAACAGAGATTAGTGAATCTGCGTTAGAAGAGCTAGAGGACTGAAAAAAATAGTGACAGTCCTCTATGCTAAATTCAGCTAGTGCTGCACGAGATTCATAAATTTATACTACGGCTATGTGCTACAAAAAATTAATTATCGTCACCGTAACCAAGACTTCGTAATGCTCGCTCATCATCAGCCCAGCCAGCTTTAACTTTAACCCAAAGCTCGAGATGCACTTTTGCTTGGAAAAACTCTTGCATATCCTTACGAGACTCTATACCAATTTTTTTAATTTTTTCACCTTGATTGCCTATGACCATTTTCTTTTGGCCATCTCGTTCAACAAGAATCAAACCATTAATACGGTGCATGCCTGTTTTTTCATCGACTTTAAATTGTTCAATTTCAACTGTAACCGAATAAGGTAATTCATCACCTAAAAAACGCATTAATTTTTCGCGAATAATTTCAGATGCCATAAAGCGCTGTGAACGGTCGGTAATATAATCTTCTGGAAAGTGGTGTTCGCCAACAGGTAAATGCTTTTTAACAATCGATTTTATAATATCAACTCCCTCGCCGTTTTCAGCGCTAATTGGGATGACATCCATAAAATTAAGCTTTTGGCTAATATCTTGTATGTGAGGTAATAATTTAGTTTTATCTTGCACATTATCAATTTTATTAATAATTAATAATATAGGGCATTTCACATCTTTAAGCTTATTGACTACCATATCATCATCATCAGTCCAACGTGTCCCTTCAACTACAAATAAAATTAGTTCAACATTACCAATTGAGCTACTGGCTGCTCGATTCATTAAACGGTTAATCGCCCGTTTTTCTTCAATATGCAAACCTGGGGTGTCAATATAAATAACTTGATCATTTTCCTCTGTATCAATTCCTAAAATACGATGACGGGTAGTTTGAGCCTTACGTGAAGTAATTGAAATTTTTTGTCCTAGTAACTGATTTAATAATGTTGATTTACCAACGTTTGGCCGTCCCACGATGGAAACAAAGCCACAATGTAATACATTACCATCTTTTATAGTTTGATCTGTCATTTGATACCTAAATTATCTATTGCCGCTTGGGCAGCGATTTGTTCAGCTTTACGTCGATTGACACCACGCCCCATGTATTGATTATTATCGTTTTCGAGTTTACATTGGATCACAAATTCTTGTTCATGATCGTTACCAATAACTTCTACAATCAAATAGATAGGTCTTGCTTGGTGAATACCTTGTAAATACTCTTGCAAGCGCGTCTTGGCGTCTTTTTGCTTAATACCTGGTTGAATATTTTCTAAACGACTTTGATACCACTCTAAAATTAAATTTTTAATAACGTCAATATTGCTATCTAAATAAATTGCGCCAATTATAGCCTCAACAGCATCAGATATAATTGACTCTCGGCGATGTCCGCCACTTTTTAATTCACCTTGGCCTAAAATTAGGCAATCACCAATATTAAAATCTTGACCAATTACAGCTAACATTTCGCCACAAACAAGAGTAGAACGCATTTGGCTTAAATCCCCTTCGTCAACTAATGGGAAACGTTTAAATAATGCTTCGGCAATTACAAAACTTAAAATAGAATCGCCAAGGTACTCTAAGCGTTCATTATGAGCTTTATCTGCGCTGCGATGGGTTAGCGCTCTCGCTAATAAAGTAATGTTATTAAACGAGTAACCAATTAGCTTTTGTAATCTAATTAGTGGTTGTTCATGTTGTTTCATCACTAGTTTACTCATGATATTAGAGGATAAATAATTCTTTAACCGAGCTCATTTTTGTTTTTTTAAATAAAATAGCGCCCATAAAAGGACGCCTTAAAGCTTAACATATTAGCTACTTTTATCACAATAGTATTAGTGAACCGTTCCAATACGATTAAATCGAATACCAGTAGGCCATTCATTTGGTTGTTTCTCAAAACTAATCCAAATTGCAGACACTTTACCTACAAAATTCTTCTCAGGCACAAATCCCCAAAAACGGCTGTCATCACTATTATCTCGATTATCACCCATCATAAAATAGCTACGTTCCGGTACGACCCATTCACCTGGCTTTTGGCCTGGTTGCTTATACATTTCATTAAGACCAAATGAAAGGATTGGCAACAATAAAATTTCATGCTTTTCCTCACCTAATGTTTCTTGTCTTTTGTTTAGTGAAAAAGAGACCACGGAGTTATTTGAGGGTAAATCCAACTCTGCATACTGTTTATCTGTATAAAAATTGGCACCTGAATTGCTAAAAACTTCGTTCCAACCACTCACTTCAATGTCAGTATAATCTAAGTTTAGGGGTATGCTTTGTTGTCCTTGGCAATTGTTGTCATCACTTAGACACGCGGGATAAATAGTCAGCTCTTTATTCTCTGGATTATAAATAATTTTATCTCCTGGAGTACCAACCACTCGCTTCACAAAATCAACCGATGGATTTCTAGGATCTTTAAATACCGCGATATCACCGCGTTTTGGCGTACCAGTTGGAATAATGGTAGTATTTGTGATTGGATCTTTTATTCCATACGAATATTTTTGTACTGCAATAAAATCACCAATTAAAAGCGTTTCCATCATCGAACCGGATGGGATCTGGAATGGTTCAAAAATAAAAGAGCGGATCACAAATACCACAAACAATACAGGAAAAAAAGATGCTAAAGAGTCTACCCAACTTTTAGGGCTGCCTACTTGAGCAAGAATTTTACCATCAATTTTACCATCAGTCTGTTTTCTGACCTCTTCAACTTTACGTTGTCTTGCCGGTCGCCATTTAAACTTTTCCAGAAACCATAAAATTCCTGTAAAAAAAGTTACTAATGTCAATATAATAGCAAACATTCCAGCCATTGAACTTCCTCACTTAAATTAATTATTCTTTACCTACATGTAAGATGGCCAAAAACGCTTCTTGAGGTAATTCGACATTACCAACTTGTTTCATCCGTTTTTTACCATCTTTTTGTTTTTGTAGCAGCTTTTTCTTGCGGCTAACATCACCACCGTAACATTTTGCTAATACGTTTTTCCTAAGCTGCTTGACTGTTGAACGTGCAATAACATGGTTACCAATTGCAGCTTGAATGGCAATGTCAAATTGCTGGCGAGGAATTAGCTCTTTCATCTTTTCAACAAGTTCTCGACCTCGATAAGGCGCATTGTCTTTATGCGTAATTAAGGCTAATGCGTCCACTCGCTCACTATTAATTAAGACGTCTAATCTTACCATATTCGCATTTTGAAAGCGTTTAAAACCATAATCTAAGGAAGCGTAACCCCGAGAAGTCGACTTTAACTTATCAAAAAAGTCTAGCACAACCTCTGCCATTGGGATTTCGTAAGTCAGCGCAACTTGGTTGCCATGGTACACCATATTCGTTTGTATACCTCGTTTTTCAACACAAAGGGTAATCACGTTACCTAGATAGGCTTGAGGAACCAGAATATTACATTCGGCAATCGGTTCTCGCAATTCAAGTATATTGTTAATAGCCGGTAATTTTGATGGACTATCAACATAAACGGTTTCATTTGATGTTGTTAATATTTCATAAACTACTGTCGGAGCTGTAGTTATCAGATCAAGATTGTATTCCCGTTCTAAGCGCTCTTGAATAATCTCCATGTGAAGCAATCCAAGAAAACCACAACGAAAACCAAAACCCAAAGCTGTTGATGTTTCTGGTTCATAAAACAAAGACGCATCATTTAAGCTTAACTTACCGAGCGCGTCTCTAAAGGCTTCATAATCATCAGAACTAGTTGGGAACAACCCTGCATAAACCTGAGGTTTGACTCTTTTAAAACCAGGTAAGGCATTATCGGCCGGGTTACGAGCAAGTGTTAGCGTATCACCCACTGGAGCGCCAAGTATATCTTTAATAGCACAAACAACCCAGCCTACTTCTCCGCAAGCTAGTATATTTTTATCAATCTGTTTAGGTGTAAAAATACCTAAGCGATCAACATTATATGTTATGCCAGTACTCATAACTTTAATTTTATCACCTTTACGTAATTCACCATTTTTTACGCGAATAAGTGAAACCACGCCAAGATAGTTATCAAACCATGAGTCGATAATCAAAGCCTGTAGCGGCGCATTATCATCGCCAGTTGGGGCGGGGATTTCTTTTACTAAGCGTTCAATCACATCGATAACACCTACGCCAGTCTTAGCTGAGCAGCGCACTGCGTCAGAAGCATCTATACCGACAATATCTTCAATCTCTTGTGCGACTCGTTCAGGCTCTGCAGCAGGGAGATCTATTTTATTCAAAACAGGAACAACTTCTAAATTCATGTCAATTGCCGTATAGCAATTTGCTAAAGTCTGCGCTTCAACACCTTGGCCTGCATCGACAACGAGTAAGGCGCCTTCACATGCAGCAAGCGAGCGCGATACTTCGTACGAAAAATCGACATGGCCTGGTGTATCAATAAAATTAAGCTGATAAATTTGCCCATCTTTTGCATGATAATCAAGGGTAACGCTTTGCGCCTTAATGGTTATACCACGCTCTCGCTCAAGATCCATAGAGTCAAGCACTTGTGCTTCCATTTCGCGATCAGATAGTCCCCCACAAATTTGGATAATACGATCGGATAAAGTTGATTTGCCATGATCAATATGGGCAATAATTGAGAAATTTCGGATATTTTTGTTCATATCAATTATTTTCAGTTAATTTTTCGCTAGTTAGATACTTTAAATTAAGCACAGCATTCTACACATTAATCTGCTTTAAGCAAAGCCCTACATGAGCCGATTTTTAATCATGGCAATTTAATATTTATGCTATTAGCGATATGTTCAATTGTTTCAGGAGGAAGATCACCGATAATAACAATATTCATATGATTAATATTTGCCGAATAAATAGTCCGTTCACCTTGCGCAATTACGTTTGCTAACTTGTTGGCTAAAGGGCTTTTTGAGACATTGACAGAGAAAGAGAAGACTCCATCAGAAAATATTCCCGTATCAATATTTGTTTTATCAAAATCAAAATTATAAGCAGATATTTCGCTAAATCCTTTAGGTAGAAAATCGATTTGCCACGAATTTACTTGCTGTTTTTCCTTATTAATTGGGATAATAATTGGATAATCTCTATCTTCAATATAATTTTTAAAAGCATGCTTATCAAAATCGAAATTAACATCTAACACTTTAATTTGTTTAATTATTTTTGAATTCAAATCAAGCAAATCGATACGTAAAGGCAAATTACTGTCATCATCAATCCATAATACATAGTTATAACGATCTTTATCTTTAGGAATAATTCTCACTAATTGGCTGTTACGATTAGCGGTTCTACTTTTACCTAATAGTACAAAATCATAATATTCGCTTAATTTATTAAAATCACTATAAATAATATCAGGAAACGCTTCGATTATATGCTTAATAGCAAGAGAAAATGATTCACTTTCAGGTTGGAAATAGCTTACGGTATCGTTATGTAAAATGATCTCTTTAGGAGCGCCTTCTAAATATAATAAATTAGCATAATTTTCATTATTTGCACCTAAATGGCGATATTGAAAAGTGTTCGAATAACCATTAGATTCTTGCTGTACAAAATGAATTTTATAATCAGTATTTAGTACCGTATTTTTCATATTATTTAAAAGAGTAATAACCGATTCATCGATGGCGCTTTGTCTAGGCATTGAATCTAAATCATCACCAACGCTGGTATTTAAAGGCTCAGAGAAGACGTAAAAGGAGAAACAACATAATGTTATAATTAAAACGGCTTTCATCCATTTTAGTGGTAAAACAATAAACTCGGCTTTAAATAAATTTGCTATCATTATAGAACAAACTATTGTTGCACATTTAAACGTTTTCGTAACTCATAATCCTGAATCAAAAAACGTATTTTGCTATACTCTTCAGACTCCGCCGTGTCTTGCTGTGTCTGATTTTGCCCTGTCGCTATGCCACCAACCGGGGACACATTGACACCAATCGGTACAGTATTTAAAACTGGTGATGCATCATTATTAACAGAGCTCTGTTGATGATATTGAACCCCAGCAATAATTCCGAGCGTAACACAGGCAGCAAGACCAACTTGACTCAATTTGCTCACGGCATCTTTTGTCTTCGGCCAAAAATTGCGTGCTAATCTTGAAGGTGAGACTTGGTTAGCCTTCTCTTGATTGAATAACTCCTCTAAATCAATAGCACTAGCAACTTTATTGCTAATATCCCATGTTAAAACACTGCTATATAATCTTCCTTGCATCACATCCCGAGCAACATGATAACGATACCAACTCTGTTTAAGTTCTTCATCACCTACCACAGAATCAATGACCTGAGCATCAATTTGATTACCATCCATTAACGATGAAAGTTGTTCTTTATGCCCTTTTAACATAGTTTGCCTTTTCTAATCTTATTGATTTAATCATATTTACTAACTTAATAATGGTTTTAGCTTTTCATCTATTGCTTCACGAGCCCTGAAAATACGAGAACGAACGGTCCCCACAGGGGTATTCATTATTTCAGCTATTTCCTCATAACTTAAACCGTCTATCTCTCTGAGTGTAATTGCTGTTTTTAAATCTTCTGTTAGCGATTCAATAGTTTGAAAAACTACTCTTTTTATTTCATCCGATAAGACTATGCTTTCCGGATTATTAATATCTCTTAATAAATCAGCACCTTCATATGTTTCCGCCTCAGCAGCATCAATATCCGAAGACGGTGGACGCCGACCTTGTGCTATCAAATAATTTTTAGCTGTATTAACAGCTATCCGGTATAACCATGTATAAAATACACTTTCACCTTTAAAAGAGCTTAAAGAACGGTATGCCCGAATAAACGTCTCTTGTACTACATCGGGAACTTCTGACGGTAATACATAACGAGATACTAAATGAGCTAATCGACTTTGATAACGCGTTACCAAAAGATTAAAGGCATTTTTATTGCCAGCAAGCACTCGGTCAACCAATACTTGATCGGTTACTTGTTCTCCCATTTAAGACCATTCCTCATTATTATTCCTTCATCCCCATATATAGTCAAAAATGCCGATACAATATATTAGAGTCTAATAAATTAAAAAAGTTCCCGTTATTTTAATCACATTATAATAAATAGGTCTATGAAAAAAAATAACTATCACAAAAACTTACTGTGCTTCATTAAACAGTAAAATTTCCCGATCACCATGGTGATTATAAACAATTTGATAAAATTGAGGCAGATTAAAGTTAACTGATAAACTCGTCGAAAACGTAAAACGATCATCCGATAAGGTATAAAAACTATTTACATCCCTAATCATACTATTGATATCACCATTACAATCATAATAAACTTCCGCTTGATTATTTTCATTCAAAATATAAAGATCAAACCCAGCTCCCCTCTTTTCAAAGAAAAATTGAATAATCCCTTCGCTCGCCATACTATCGATTTCTTTCGGTAACTCATTAGCAGTATTCCAAGTATTATTTAACGCGCTACCATGAATTTTATTATTTGAAATAGCACCATAAAAATCGATTGTATTATTGAATTGATGAGTAGACACACCGAATCGTTCAAAAAAGAGATACCAAGATGAACCATTTATACGCAATGGCATAAATTTTTTAAAGTTATTTTTAGTAGAACTTAAACGAAAATCAATACAGCGATCGATTATATCTTGCATCTGTTGCTTTATAACGCTATTAAGATGTTTGCTATAACAAAATATTTTAATTGGATTAGGCAAGTCTGCATCTTTATGCATACGATTAAGTAAGGTTTTTATTGCATCAAGAACACACAAAGGACCATCAAATTGCAATACCCTTATCTCATTCCAAGAGTTGCGATAGAGTAAATTAATTGATTTAACTAAGCTAACCTCTTGTTCACTATAATTTAGTACATTAATATTAAATATATTATGATCTAAATAAGTTACATTCTCTTGGCTCGTGAAACCATCTTTAAGATTGATAATTATTGCTAGATGCCTTATCTCACAAGGCCCGTATAATGCCTCTTCGGTTGCAGCGGGAATCGTGATAGGGAAATAAGATTGTAAATCGAAAACTAATTGCCTTAATGTACTTGGGTCATGATCGGTACCATTTCGATAAAATAGTTGGGTATCCTTTGCAATTAATCGGTTAAAGTAACACCAAGAGACTAATTTAACCAACGAGCTACTATATTCTAAATATTGATGCCCAATAATAGAATCCAGAGTCGGCTTTTGATTATAAACATACCAACCAATTCGATTAACTCTATCGTTTTTAACATAAATAAACGTTAAACTATTTTCGGATAAATTCTTTGAAATATTAGCGTTAATGACCGTGATTTTACCTGGTAAAACTTCATAAGCGGCATAAAGCTTGCGCGTTAATATCGCTAAATCCTTAGGGCTAATTAAAGAATCTAAATTATTACGACGACCAAATATTAATAAATTACGATAACCAGACATCATTGTTTGCAGCAATAATTCATGAACATCTCTTACCTTTTCGATTTTCCATGAATCACTACAATCTAATGTTTTGATATACTCCTGACTCCATCCCCAACTCTTAACTAATTCACTCAAGAGTGCTCGCCGCCAAGATATACGGTTAGCTATTTCTGATAATTTTTCATTAACTTTTAAATAAAAACATGCTCGAAGTAAATGTAGCCGAGTCGTATCGCCAATAGCTGTTAAATAATCAGTTACTTTTTCAAGCATCATATAATAAGAATCTAAATAATTGTATTGCATATCATTTTTTTGAATAAATGATTTTACATAATAAGCAATAACTTTATTAGCAGGATATTCCCATGCATAAACCTCGAGGAGTAATGTTTTTAGTACTGCTTTAAAGGGAGAGTCAACACTTTTATACAGTTGCCATAAACTTGCACCAAAATACTCTTCAGCGGATAAATTGAATAAAGAGCCAAAATCGAGCCATTCAGAACGATTAATCACACCCGCATCAACAAAAGCACTAATGCATTCATCATAAGAAGAATATTGCACATCATTAATTTTAAAATCATACGGCACTAAGTACCAAAGTAGAAGCTTACCCGCTAGATGGTTAGCACTACGATAAAACTCCTCAAGTAGTAGCATATGCTGCGCTGAACCGCAGCTTTCCCCCATCAAGCATTCATGATGCTGATCTTTAAAGCGATCCGCATCAACAATAAACAATGTTAACTGGATATTATAACTTTCAGCCCAGTTTTCAATTAAATGGCACTTTTGTTCCAAAAGTAATCGTTCATTTTGAGATAGATTATGCTCAACACATACCCAAATATCTAAATCGGACTCAATCGATTGTCCTAAAGTACAGGTACTCCCCATTGAATAAACTGCTGAAATTTTATTTTCAGATATAGAAATATCATTTGAAAACGCACCGAATTTTTGAGTGGCTTTTTGTCTAATTTCAGTTGAAGGAGTATAGCTCGAAATCCCATGTGGAACCTGATTGTTAAAATAGCCAGGTAAGCTAGGATGATTATAATGTAATAGCATAGGCAATAACAAAAACACATCCTGAAATGATTCAGGCATGGCATCAAGTGCTCGCTTTTGTTTTACTAAGGCAAGCTCATTCAGTGTAGTTTTTATTCTATTGAGATAATCTTGCATAACGTCTCGAAAATTAAAAACGTGGCTAGAAACACATTTTTATAATATTATCGCAATCTAACATGTTATTTTATTAACGTAAAGAACTTTGCAAAAGCACAACTAAAGCAACTATTATTCTTTTTTAATCCTATAAACCGAAGATAAGATGATTACGACTAGTGATATTTTTCGTAAAATAGAAAACAGAACCAAAGAATCTAATCTGAAAGATAAGGCTGCCGTTCTTATACCTATCATACAGGTAGATAATCAACTTCAGCTATTATTTGAGGTTCGCTCGTCAAAACTCAAATGGCAGCCAAGTGATATCTGCTTTCCAGGTGGACGGATGGAGCTAATTGATAATTCACCTACCGATACTGCAATTAGAGAAACCAGCGAAGAATTGGGGATAGCTCAAAATACGATTAAAATATATGGTTCATTATCTCCTTTTTTAGCCAATATTGGTTTAAAAATTTACCCCGTAGTTGGAGAGCTGACTTCGTTACAACTAAACATAAATCCCGATGAAGTTGCCAATACCTTCAGCGTACCAATTGAATGGTTTATTGAACATCCGCCAATTGAGACAACAATGGAAGTTGCTTATAAACCAGGAAATAACTTCCCTTTTCACTTGATACCAAATTACACTAAAACATGGCAAAAGCTGGCTCAACATAATATTTATGTCTATCATTATAAAAATTATGTTATTTGGGGTTTAACAGCACAAATAATAAGATTATTTTTACAAGAAATAAATTAACCTTGCATAGAAATGTATTAAAGGAAATAAAATGTCACACAATATTGATGCTAAAGAAATTGATAAATTTTCGCAATTAGCCAATGAATGGTGGGATCCAAATGGCAAATGTAAACCGTTACACATAATAAATCCACTACGTGTTGATTATATCAAACAACATTGTGGCGAAAATTTAATTGGTAGAAATGTGCTCGATGTCGGCTGTGGTGGTGGCATTCTATCAGAAAGTCTCGCTAAACTTGGAGCTGACGTTACAGGTCTTGATTTAGCAGAAGCATCACTTAATGTTGCTAATAATCATGCTAAAACAAATCAACTCACAATTAATTATATTAAATCGTCAATTGAAGAATATGCAGAGCACGCGGAAAAACAATACGATATTATTACGTGTATGGAATTGTTAGAGCATGTGCCTGATCCTAGCTCTATCATTAACGCCTGTGCAAAATTACTTAAACCGCAAGGAAAGCTCTTTTTATCGACGATAAATCGTAACTATAAAGCAAAATTATTATTAATCTATGGTGCGGAATATGTTGCTCGATTAGTTCCTAAAGGTACCCACGACTTCGAGCGTTTCATTCGCCCTTCTGAGCTAATGGAAATGGTTTCTATCGCCAAGTTGCATACTACCGATATCATAGGCATGGAATATCACCTTATCAAAAATCAGTTTTTGCTTGGAAAAAATATTGATGTTAACTACATTTTACTGGCTGAAAGATAATCGTAATTGAAAATTGACAATTTAGTAAAAAATATAAATTAATAACTGTTATAGTTAAAAATTAAATAAAATAATAGTAACTATGTCGTAAAAAAAGTAGCTAATAAAGAAAAACTATTATCTTAACTTCCGCTCATGCTACAATACGCGACTAATCTATAAAGTGAAAAATAGTTAAATAATGTTTAGGAGTCATATCAATGGCAAATCGGGGAATAAATAAGGTTATTTTAGTTGGTAATTTAGGACAAGATCCTGAAGTCCGTTATTTACCTAATGGTGGTGCTGTTGCAAATATAAGTGTTGCCACTTCTGAAACGTGGAAAGACAAACAAACAGGCGAACAAAAAGATCGAACAGAATGGCATCGAGTCGTTATTTTCGGTAAATTAGCTGAAATTGCAGGCGAATATCTAAAAAAAGGTTCACAAGTTTACATTGAAGGTCAGCTGCAAACGCGTAAATGGCAAGATCAATCAGGTCAAGATCGATATACAACAGAAATTGTGGTTAACATTGGTGGCACATTACAGATCCTTGGTGGTCGAGGAGCTGGCACTACAGATGAAGCTCCACAGCAAAATTGGGGACAGAGTTCAAACAATAACTCATCAGCCCCTTCACGCCAAGCGCCAGCAAAACAACCACCAGCCAATGAACCACCAATGGATTTTGATGACGATATCCCGTTCTAAAAAATACCATTGAATTTGTTGTAAAGTTTCGCTTCATAGCCCCTTCTATTTGGGGCTTTTATGTTTTTACAGATAGTAAATCTTACTTGAGATATTTTATATCATACATATGGAGCCTAAAAATAAAAAGAATCCGTTATCAATAGTAAATTACAATGTCGGAATGGTTTTAATTATTTCAATACGCATCAAATAATTGTACAGTGGCGTCAGTTGTTTAAAGCCTTTTAATAATTTTTTTGCTAAATCAGCCTTAAAGATATCTTCGATTTGAGTACTAGTAGCCATAATAGCGAAATTTTTACGGTTATACCAATTTGCAATTTGCTCAGGTTGATCTTTGATTAATGGTCGTTTATATTTTTCACCGACGAGCTCAAACGGCTTCTTTACGCAACGAATGACATCTAGGAATTTATTAGGATCTTGGTTTATCTCACTCCTAAAAATATCCATGGTTTGCTTTGGTGCGCAATAATAACCAAGCCCGTAACGATACATATCGGGGGCTATTTCGAAAAAATATACTGGAGACTCTTTCCAATCCTTGCTTGGTCTTTTAAAGGTTAGCCATAATCGGCTACGGTACAGCGATTTATCATGTGAAAAACGCGTGTCTCGATTAATTCTAGAAATTGTTTTACCTATAGCTGGCTTAGTTTCAAACCACTCATCGATTATTAACATTCCTGATGTTAGCTGTTCAACTAATGAACGAAAAGGTTTTATAAGCTCATCATCATAAACCTCACGATTTTCGGCAAACCACTCTCTACTATTTTGCTTTCTAACTTCTTGCAAAAAATTTAATCCGGCTTGGCTAAATCCAGTAAATTGAGTCATAGCAATCACCTTTTATTTATTGAATTAATAATTGTTAACGATTGGCATAAATTCGCCTAACGTTATCGAGATCTTCTTGGGTATCGACACCAATCGCAGGCACTTCTTGTGCAACGTCTACATGAATTTTTTCACCATACCAAAGGATCCTTAATTGCTCGAGCATTTCTATTTGTTCAAGCATACTTGGCTGCCAGTTAACGTATTTTCGAATAAAACCTGCCCGATAAGCATAGATACCAATATGACGTAAATAAAAATCACCGATTAAATCTTTCGTCACTGCGAAACGATCTCGATCCCAAGGAATAGTTGCACGAGAAAAATAGAGAGCATAACCGTCTTTATCTGTAACCACTTTAACTGCACCTGGATTAAAGGCCTCTTGAGCGTGAGTGATAGGAACGGCAAGTGTCGCCATCCCTGTTTTATATTCAATTAAATTATTGGCAACTTGATCAATAATTACGGGAGGGATAAGTGGCTCGTCACCTTGAACATTAACAATTATATCATCATCATTAAATTGGCATAAATTGATAACTTCAGCTAAACGCTCCGTTCCTGAATTATGTTTTTCACTAGTCAAAACAACTTCACCACCAAATGACGAAACAACATCAAATACCTGTTGGTTATCGGTTGCGACAATAACTCTGTCAGCAGAACTAAGTTTTGCTTGCTCCATGACACGGATAACCATCGGTTTACCAGCAATATCAGCAAGCGGCTTACCTGGCAAACGAGTTGATGCATAGCGAGCGGGAATGACAACGGTATAACTCATGCTTGCTCCTCAAGCTCTAATGGCTTAGCTTTATTTACCAACAAAGTAGGGATCCCATCATTAATGTCATAAATTAAGCCATCTTTACGGCAAGTAAGATTTTGTGCGTGTTCATTATAGTCAAGTTCCCCAAAACACTTAGGACATGCAATAGAGCTAAGTAATTTTTCTTTCATAACGTCTGTACCTTAATTAATAATATTATTAATTGATTTTATTTAATAAATTTTCAATAAATTGAGTTGGTAATACGGCATTAATGGGTAAATACCACCAATTACTTTGAGCGAATTTTACACATTTGACAGCATCTTTTTCAGTCATCAAAAGAGTTTGATTAGAATTAGTTAATTTTAATAATTGCTCTTTAGAGTAATTTTGATGATCAACAAAAGATATTGTCTTGGTTAAGTCAACATTTTGCTTTTCAAGCATGGTAAAAAATCGACTCGGATCGCCAATGCCTGCAATAGCACAAACATCAACTAACTGATTAATTGGTTTGTGTTCTTTAGTCAAAATATTAATCGCATCAATCGGTACTAGTTGCATCGAATATGCGTTAGCATACGCTTTATTGCTATCACCATTAATAATTAAATAGTCAATGTCGTTTAAACGTGATGTAGATTCGCGCATTGGTCCAGCAGGTAAATACCATCCATTACCAAAACCTCGTTTACCATCAACGACAACAATTTCTATATCACGTTTTAATGAATAATGCTGTAAGCCATCATCCGTAATAATAATATCGATGGGATAGTTTTCTAATAAAACTTTTACAGCATCAGCGCGTTTAGGCGCAACAGCAAATGGAACTTTTGTACGTTGGTACACTAAAACGGGCTCATCACCAACAATGCATGCTGGTGTTTTATCGGTTACAATAATGGGATAAGAAGCACTCTTACCTCCATATCCACGCGACACCACACCAATGCAATAACCTTTAGCAAGTAATTGTTCAACTAGATATACAACGACTGGCGTTTTACCATTGCCACCTACAGATAAGTTACCTACCACAATAACTGGAACAGGAGCCTGCCATGATTTAAATATCCCTAATCGATACAGCGTTTTTCGAATAAAGACAACTAAACCATATAGTATTGAAAAAGGAACCAATAGCCAATATAGCTTACTTTCTCCTGACCAGATTTTTTTAATCATGCAATAATGTTCTCATTTTAGCTCGTAACTAAATTAAATCAGATAAGCCCAACGTAAACACCATTAAGAACTTACCACAACAATAATGGTTTAGTTTGTGTTTAATGATGAGATTTTTGTGGGCTACAACTCTGTATAATTGCGGTCTATTTTACCCCTAATTAGGTAAAGCACCAAACCAATCATGATACCAACGAGGTTTTATTTCATTGCGCATCGTCTTCACAATCAATTCATCCGAATAAAATAATATTGAAATCTGCCCAAAGTAGCTAGTTAAATAGTACGTTAATTTAAGTTCATTATAACGATTTAATACTTTATTTGCTGGTAGTTTCCAAGGGTTATAGCGTGATGTAGAACCAAGAGAAATCTTAGGGCTTACATTAGACAAAAAAGCATAATGTGATGAAGAGTTACTAGCATGATGCGGAATTTGTAAAATGGTTGAAGAGAGTAGCTGTTTTTTGTGTAGGATTAATTGTTGTTCTTGCTGCTTTTCTAAATCACCAGTTAACAAAATCGTATATACTCCATCAGAGATCTGCACAACACAAGATTCAGCATTTAATGCGGTGCCACTCGCTTCGTTCGGCCATAATATTGATAATGTTAGGCCTTGCCAATCAAGCTTATTGCCACTCACACAAATATAGTTATTATTTAATTTGCTCGATGAGCTCATCAACCAAGCATCAGGATAATACTTTTTAATAGTATCTAAACCACCAATATGATCATTGTGCTCATGGCTAATGATAATCCCCTCAACAGAAAGATTATGCCATTTTAAAAATGGTACAATAATTCGCTCTGCTGCAGAGCTATTTTGCCATTTCGCGCCAGTATCATACAAAATCGCTGAATTACCACTGCGAATAACAATAGCTAAACCATGACCAACGTCCAACATATCCAATTGCCAACGTTCTTGTCTTTGCTTTATTGCCGGGGATAGCATAAGTAAAAATATCAATAATAGTGATATTTTATGCTGTTGCCACACATTGATCCTATGAACAATTAATACTAGCCATCCGATATAGCCAAACCAATAATACTGCGAAGGAAAATGCAACCAATAGCCAGACAATTGTTTTAATAGATAAAATAATCCACTTAAAGAAAGATCAGCCATCATCCCAAGCCAAATCGTTAGATAGGAAAAATTTAAAAAACTCATTACCATCATCATTACTATAGCAGGAAATGTAATCAAAGAAATAAGTGGGATTGCCATAAGATTAGCAATAATAGCAACACTGCTAATGCCATTAAAAATGAAGAATTGTATCGGTAATAATAAAAAAGTTAATAAAAATTGTAATTTTAATAACTGCCATAAATAACTGTTTTTAATGCTAGACTTCTTTAAAGTAGGAAACCATTGTGCAATAAAAATTAAACACATAACAGCATAGCAAGAGAGCCAAAAGCTTTCAGATAAGATCATTAGAGGATCAAAAAAAAGTAATATCGCGATAATACGATTAATTACCTGCCAAGAGTTCAATGACTTTTTGTAATAACGCAACACTAACCATATAAATAAGGCCAATATTGCCCGCATCACTGGGGGATTGAGACCGACAAGCCAAGCATAAAACGTCGCGACAGCTAATCCTCCTAGCAAAGGAAACCAATAAAATATTAATCTAATCGGTAATATAAATTGCACGCCTTTTATTAGTTGGTTTACCAAATAAACCACTAATATAATGTGCATACCAGAAATAGCCATTAAGTGAGCAATTCCCGTTTGGTACATGATAATTTTATGTTCAGAAGTTAACTTTGAGCGCTCACCAAATGCTAAAGCAAGTATGATATCGCCATAATTAAATAAATCAGCATAGAGTAAGGTTTTATCGACGAGCTGCTGCCGAAAGCTCTTAGTGTTTTCGATTTGAATTGCCTCATCAATAGCACCAACTAATAAGCGACGATTAGCCATAGCAAATCGCTGACGATCAAAACCACCTTGATTCAGGTTGCCGTGTACGACTTTCGTTTTTATTCTTAATTGCCATCTCTCACCCGCGGCGGGAATAATGTTGTTTTTCCATAACAATGAAATAGTCAATTGGTTATTTATTGGCCGTTGATCTATTTCTTTAATCTCAAAATCAATATAATGCTCATCTTGCTTATCAATAATGCTATCTTGGCTAATTTTAATACTTTTAACTACCGCTACTATGGTGATTTTTTTGTCAATATATCGCTCAACTAATATTAGATAATTTAATGCACTTTGAGTGGACCATAAAAAGCTAGCTAATAAAAACCCAATCACAAGCACCATTACGTTTTTTAAAAATAAATTTAAGAATGCGATAAAAATGAGTGCTGACAGTAGAAAATAGCAGGTTCCAATAGTTGGTAGTTTTGCTAAAAATAATATTGATAAGCAACCAATTGAAAAGCAAAGACAATATAGATCACATAATATTTTATGACTCAATAAGATACCCTTAATACTAATTATCAATTAATTTGAGCTAGAAATGAAAATTGATAACCTGTTATTTTTTCGAAGATAGGTAAAAATTAACAGATCAAAGAATCTAATGAGGAGGTTTAATTATAGCTGGAATTTTGCTCGCAAAATATAGTGCAAGCAACCTGTTGGTATTAAAATATTGGCGTCAAAAACAAGTAATTTAGGTTACCGAATGAAATGTCCTATAAAATAGTAAAATTTATTAAATTACTAATATTAACGATTCAGCACTTATGCGTATTTGTTCAGCCGGTTGATTAAGTGAGTGAAATAATATCGACAACATTTTTATTCTATTAATTAATTTTCTTTTTTTTTTAGCCAGGAGCAGAGTAAAACAATTAAGATATACTTCGATGTAGTATATTTAATATGTACCTTAACTCTTTAACATCTAACTGGCCTGGTGCTGACGCATGTTTTACCGTACCAAATGTCAAATCAGAACCAAATATTTCGCCCGATACTCGACTAACGGTCCCCATTCCTGCCATAGACATGGTAATGAGTGGCTTTTTCGTATATTTTTCTTTCATTTCAGTCGTCGCTGATAATAAGGTAAGTACATCATCCGCTGAACGCGGCATTACAGCTATCTTAATGATGTCAGCGCCTAAATTTTGCATTTTGCGTAAACGATAAATAATCTCGTTTTTATTTGGTGTCTTATCAAAATCATGATTTGAGGCGATGACGAGTACATTATTTTGATGTGCATGAGTAATAATGTCGCGTACATAGTCATCTCCAGTAAACACTTCTATATCAACAAAATCGATAAAGCCACTGGTGATCATTTGTTGATTAAGATTAAGATAAAACTCAATTGATGCAGGGTAAACCCCGCCTTCATTAGCGGTTCGAAAAGTAAATAATATAGGCTTATGCCCAATTATTTGACTAACTTTACTTGCTGCGAGTTTGACTTTATCAATATCGTTTACCTCTTGAAAATGATCGACTCGCCATTCTAATATATCAAAATCAATATTTTTTAATAAGCTAACTTCATCAATTAACTCTTGTTCTGTTTTACTTATTACAGGTACAATAATTTTAGGTGTACCAACGCCAATATCTAAACCTTTAACTGTAATCATCGCTATTTAATCACCAAATTTTTGATCCTATTATTATCTGCAATATCATTTTATCCAAATAAAATTAGTTATTTTTTCTATTAACAAATCAAACTTAATACAATTCTAAATAAAGTCATAATTTGAATTATACGGTTAGTATAAACTGAACTAGCAACAGTAAAATCGCTTCAACCATTGACCGACCGACACACACCATAATAAATTAAAGTTGAAAATTTACTGGGATAATTTTAACGTGGATACATTATTTTTCAATAATGAAGGAATTGTCAAAGTCACTTTGCTAAAAAATGGGATAGTTAACGTGATTCAATGGGAAGCCCAACTAATTTAATAAAAACTATTGAAGATTATGTTAGTAACTAATTAATATTCAATGCATCAAGCATCTGGCTTAAGATATTTATTTCTTCACAATCAACACTAATTATATGAGTTGCACAATCCATATACAAATGATGACGTTCAGATAAGATCCTCTCCATCTCATCAACAATTGATAAACCCGTCAATGATGGACGTTGCGCAACATTTGGATCTGCTATTAATCGAGAGGCCAATAGTTGAGCCGGAGCGGAAAGGAAAAATACAATTCCTCTTTGCTGCATAAATGCACGGTTATGATCTGATAATACCATTCCCCCTCCTGTTGCAACCACTCGACAAGGGGCTGTTACATCTTTAAGTGCTTGGCTTTCTCTTACCCTAAAGCCTTCCCAGCCTTCTTTTTCTACGATTTCAGCTATTGTACACTTAGTCGATTCTAGTAAATAAACATCAGTATCAATAAAAGAATAATTCAATTTTTCTGCAAGCAGCTTTCCTATTGTTGTTTTACCAGCAGCTCTTGCGCCAACTAAATAAATAGTTTTATTCATGATTGATGTCTCAGAAAGTTAACAAAATAGTGCTATCATATTATGTATAAAAAGTAGATTTGCAACTAATATTTACACATAATTCTAATTTAAAAAATAATATTATTTATCAATAAAAATCAATGTAAACATATTGTTACAAGCTAATAAATAACACATTATTAAATATCTTTTATAAAAATCCAAACTAAAGCAATTGATTGCATAATTGATAAAAGTCTATTTTTAAGATTAAGTGAGCTACCCTAATTAGCTAACTAATTTTATTCAACTTGTTACAAGCAAATCATTTACTGGCTAATGCGCTAATAACAGCTTGTTTAGCTTTATCTGATAAATTATTACCTGTCCAAATTTTATACTGCTCATTTGCCTGACCAATAAACATCTCTCGACCAGAAATAGAGGCCCATCCAGCTTTTTCAGCTTCTAAACGAAATTTAGTATAATAAGGTGTATATACAATATCATAGGCCACTCCTTTGCCTTTAAACCACTCTGCATTATATGGTGTTTCATTTTCAAATTTACCCAGCATACCCAATGGCGTCGAGTTAATAATTATTTGAGCACCAGTATGGCCTCGCTCATTCCAATTAACGGCTTTTAAATTGAATCTCTCTGCTAATATTTTGGATGAATTCCCAACTGCGTCGGTTATAGTGATATCGGTATAACCAAGAGATTGTAAACCAACAATAGCAGCCCTTGCCGATCCGCCAGCACCAAGTAATAATACTTTTTGGTACTCTTTAGGTAAAGGATCTTTCTCTAGCGGTGCAATAAAACCTTTTACATCAGTATTATCTCCACACAATTTTTCGCCATTCCAATAAATTAAGTTGACGGCTCCAATTTTTTTTACTCGTTCGGTTACTTCGTCAAGAAAAGGAATCACCGCTTGCTTGTGGGGAATTGTGACACAACAGCCTCTGATATTAAGTAGTCTTACTGATTTAATAAAATTTTCGACTTCTTCTACAGGTGTTGGCCACGCAACTAATATAGCAGGAATATTTTGTTCATTAAAAGAAGTAGTATGAATGAGTGGGCTAAGTGTTTGACCTAATGGATAACCAATAATCCCATAAATACTATACGGCTTGAATTGACTCATACAAAATATCCTTTTATTAAAACATAAAGTATAAAATAACAAATATCATCATTTTATATATTAAAAAAACTATCATTACAATACTGTATTATGGATCGATAAATTTTTGTGTACTAGGTAGTTTGGGGCGATTTTATTAATGTACATTAACGATTCATTAGCTTAGGTAGCCACACTACTCCGTCATTTTCTCAATCCATATAATTAATGGAAACGGTTGCTTTCATTGCATTTTCATAGTTACTCAATTAATAGCGCTAGTTAATATTACACTTGATTCGCCAAGCGAGTATAATTCAACATCTATTTAACCACTCAATTATTAATAAAGTGGGAAAAAGTATTTTGCTCCTGAAGCGCTGCCGCAAATAATTAGATGATATTTTGTACATGGATAACGCTTAGTGCATGAACAAAAGTAAGAGCATCACGACACATACCGTCTAGCGCTTTAACAAAGTGCTCGCCTTCCTTCGTTAATTCAAAACTTCACCCTTGTCTAAAATAGACTAATCTCAACTTTTTTCTAATCCACTAATTGCATAATAGCTTGAATCAGGCTGCTGAATAAGGAAGTATTTAGAGCTAGAGTTATGATTTTGCAAATATTAAAAATATTTTAGTTACTTTATGTCCATCAACCACATGATTCTAATGGTTAATATAATAAGCACAACCTTTTAGCATTAAAAGGCTAGTTTGGCAAAATCTAATCATAAAAATAAGTAATTAATTAGTATAATTTGATATAAGGAATGTATCTAGATTGAATAACCAAATTATAGAATTTTATAATTTAGTAAAAAAAGTGAACTTATCATTTGAAAAATAAGTACTTATTTAAAATAAGTACTTATTTTTAAATTATGAGCAAAACGTTACTTAATTATCGCTATTAACACGTTCTCTTAACTCTTTTCCTGGTTTAAAATGAGGAATATATTTTTGTTTGACCTCAACTTGCCCACCAGTCCGTGGATTTCTCGCTTTACGCGGCGCTCTATAGTTCAATGCAAAACTGCCAAAACCTCGAATCTCGACGCGATCATTTTTTTCCATGGAGAAAGTTATTTGTTCAATGATATCTCGTACTACTTCATCAACTAGTTGAACTGGTAGATGTGTTCTCCAATTCGCTATTTTTTCAGTTAGATCGGATCTATTCATGAGTGCTCCTTTTTTTCTTGTTATGTAATTTAGTAAAGCTAATCATTATGATAATAATATTCTATTTATTTTAAAAGTAAAAGAGGGCTAGCCCTCTTTATTTTTCAATGCAATAAGTAGTGTTATCTTACTAAAAGATTACTCCGACTTAGATGCAGCTTTAAATGCTTCAGCCATTGCATTAGAGAATGACGAATCATCTTGTGCTGGTGTGTTATTATTTACTGCAGCTAAAGCCTCTTTTTCATCAGCTTCATCTTTTGCTTTTACAGATAAAGAAATTGCACGAGTTTTACGATCAATATTAACAATTTTCGCTTCAACTTCGTCGCCAACACTTAATACTGTTGTTGCATCTTCAATACGTTCGCGAGCAATGTCTTGAGCTTTCAAATAACCGTCGACACCGTCAGCAATTTCAATAGTTGCACCTTTAGCATCTACTGAAGTTACTTTACCTTTAATAATCATACCTTTTTTATAGTTGCCGGCAAAACTATTAAATGGATCTTCTTCAAGTTGTTTAATACCTAAAGAAATACGTTCGCGCTCTGCATCAACTTGTAATACAACCGCTTCGATATCATCGCCTTTCTTGTATGCTTTTACCGCTTCTTCACCTGAAACATTCCAAGAGATATCAGAAAGATGAACTAAACCATCAATTCCACCATCTAAACCAATAAAGATACCGAAATCAGTGATAGATTTGATTTTACCACTAACTTTATCATTTTTATTGTATGATTCAGCAAATTGCAACCAAGGGTTTGCTTTGCATTGTTTAAGACCTAATGAAATACGACGACGTTCTTCATCAATTTCAAGTACAACAACTTCAACAACATCACCAAGGCTAACGACTTTAGAAGGATGAATATTCTTATTAGTCCAATCCATTTCAGAAACGTGCACTAAACCTTCGACACCCGTTTCAATTTCAACAAAGCAACCATAATCAGTAAGATTCGTTACTTTACCAGTAACTTTTGTACCTTCTGGGTAACGTTTAGCAATTGAGACCCAAGGATCTTCACCTAATTGTTTTAAGCCAAGAGACACACGTGAACGATCTCGATCAAATTTTAATACTTTAACTAAAATCTCTTGTCCAACATCGACCACTTCACTTGGATGTTTAACACGTTTCCAAGCCATATCAGTGATATGCAGTAAACCATCAACACCACCGAGATCAACAAAGGCACCATAATCAGTAAGGTTCTTAATAACACCTTTAACTTCAGAACCTTCTTGTAAATTTTCAAGAAGCTGTTCACGTTCAGCACTATTTTCTGATTCGATTACCGCACGGCGAGAAACAACAACGTTATTGCGTTTCTGATCTAGTTTAATAACTTTAAGTTCGATTTCTCTGTTTTCAATGTGAGATGTATCACGTAACGGACGGACATCAACAAGTGAACCTGGAAGGAAAGCGCGAACACCGTTAAGATCCACTGTAAAGCCGCCTTTTACTTTACCATTGATAATTCCTAGCACAGTTGCCGCATCTTCAACAGCTTTTTCTAATGTAAGCCATGCTTCATGACGTTTTGCTTTTTCACGAGATAGAATTGTTTCACCAAAGCCATCTTCGATAGAATCAAGGACAACATCAACTTCATCGCCAACTTTAACTTCTAACTCGCCTTGTGCATTTTTAAACTGCTCTACTGGGATTGCTGATTCAGATTTTAAACCAGCATCAACGAGTACAACGTCTTTATCGATAGAAACGACCACACCACGGATCATATTACCAGAACGAGTATCAAGTTGATTTAAAGACTCTTCAAAGAGTTGAGCAAAAGATTCAGTCATATTTATTTACTTTAATTAAGATTAACGTCCATCTAGCATCATGCCTAACGGGGGTTGTTTAAAATACTCCACTACATCCTATAGCAAAGCTTAAAAAATAATTTTACTTCTTGCGAAAGTTAATACCTGATCAAAGACTTCTTCTATTGTTAAAGAAGTAGAGTCAATAACTAGTGCATCCGAAGCAGCTCTAAGAGGCGCAACAGCCCGATTACGATCGCGATCGTCTCGATCAATAATTTCTTGCAAAATTTCGCCGAATTTAACATAAATTCCCTTTTCTTGCAACTGCTTCATCCTTCTTTCCGCTCTGGCCTGTGGGCTAGCATCAAGAAAGATCTTAACTGGTGCGTCGGTAAACACTACTGTTCCCATGTCTCGCCCATCGGCAACTAAACCTGGATTAGTTCTAAAATTATGTTGTCGCTGCAGTAATGCCTCTCTAACCTGAGGCAAAGCAGCAACTTTTGATGCAGCTTCGCCAATATCTTGAGTACGGATAATGTTAGAAACATCCGTACCACTTAACAAAACATCTGCATCCATGTTATCTGTTTTAAATTCAAGTGGTAAGCTTAGGGCATGTTCAACTAGTAATGGTTCATTATCTAATGGGATATGATTATTTAGTGCTGATAACGCCAATACACGATAAATAGCACCTGAGTCTAATAAGTGCCATTTTAAATATTTAGCGAGCGACACACATAATGTCCCTTTACCTACTCCACTTGGGCCGTCAACTGCAATAATTGGAATCGATTTAGACATTGTTGTGACTACCATTACATTTTTGCATCATGTTCTTAACATTCTCATTTAAGGACGGATTAATTTGTAATGATAATTATATGTCAAAAATAATAAATTTCATAATAATGGTAAAAAACAATTATTTTAGTTGCAAAAAAAGATAAATAAGTTGATTGGCTTTATCAAAAAATTATATATCAAAAATTGCTCTAAAACAGATTGGAAATAAATTCAATTCATAATGTTTTATGCCGATTTTGATAAAGTTAACTAGAATAAAGAGCTTACTTGGTACCGCTTAAATTGGAATTTTTAACATATATTTAGTTGATTATTAACAAAATTTTTATTCATCTAACTAATCCAAAGTGATATTACAATATTTTTTCCCTTTTCCTCTTTTCAGCTAGAGAAAAAATGCGTAATATACATGCCCTTGTAGAAGGATGTGTGTGTGTTATCTGAATCATTTAATATTGGTCATTTGAAGATTACAAATCGTTTAATTGCAGCACCGATGGCTGGGGTTTCTGATCTACCATTTCGCTCATTGTGCTATCAATTTGGTGCCAGTCTTGCATTTTCGGAAATGTTTTTAGCTAATGAACAGATATGGCATACAGAACAATCATTGCAAAAAATGGCTAGTAAAAATGAGCACGGCATTAGAGCTGTTCAAATTGTGGGGAGCGATCCTGATGAAATGGCTAAAACAGCAGAGTTCAATGCAATGCATGGTGCCGAGTTAATTGATATAAACATGGGATGCCCAGCAAAGAAAGTAAACAAGAAACTAGCGGGATCCGCATTATTGCAATCTCCCGAATTAGTTGAACAAATTTTACTTAATGTGGTACAAGCTGTTAGCATTCCTGTGACGTTAAAAATTCGTACTGGATGGGATAAAGCTCACAAAAATTGTATAGAAATCGCACAAATCGCGCAAAAATGTGGTATAAAAGCGATTACTATTCATGGCCGAACTCGAGAATGTTTATTTAGCGGTTTGGCTGAATATGATTCAATAAAAGAAGTTAAAAAAAATATTACTATACCTGTTATAGCTAATGGTGATGTAACAGGCCCTGAAAAGGCTAAAGAAGTTTTAAAATATACTAAAGCCGATGCAGTAATGATTGGTCGAGCCGCTCAAGGAAAACCATGGATTTTTGAGGATATCGGGTTTTATTTAGAGAATGAAAAATTGAAACCTGAAAAAAGTATTGATGAAGTAAAACAAATTGTTTTGCAACATATCAAATCCATTCATCAATTCTATGGAGAAAAAAAAGGATTGCTGATTGCTAGGAAGCATATATTTTGGTACATCCAAAATTATATTAATAGCGGTCATTTTAGGCGCTTATTTAGTGTGATTAATGATGCCGCTGAGCAGATTGAAGCACTAGAAGCATTTTTTGGTACAATTACAGTTAAGAGTTAAAAATACTATGTCAGACATTCGTGTTACAGCTGAAGCTTTAAAATTTACAACGGTAAATTCTCAAGAACAAATCACTCAAAAACCGTTGAGAGATTCAGTCAAGCAAGCATTAAGAAATTATTTATCACAGCTAAATGGCCAAGATCCTAGCGATCTTTATGAACTTGTTTTAGCTGAAGTTGAGCAACCATTTCTTGATATGGTAATGCAGTATACACGAGGTAACCAAACTAGAGCATCAAATATGCTTGGTATTAACCGTGGAACATTACGTAAAAAACTAAAACAGTATGGTATGAGTTAGTCTCTTTACGTTTCAATAACTAATAGAATTTGGCGTATTTAGCGCCATTTTTTATTAATTGCTGTTTTTTAATAAATTATTTAACAAAATATTCAGTAATACGCCATATAAAGGCAGAAAAAATAATCCACATATTAACAGTTTAAAACAATAATCGATTATTGCTATTTCAATCCAGTTTGTAGACATGAAAACATCCTCACTTCGATAAAAAGCGATACTAAAAAATATAAAAGTATCAATCATATTACCCACAATAGCTGCAACTGATGGAGCCACCCACCATTTACTGTTTTTTCTTAAATAATCAAAAACAGTAATATCGATTAGTTGTCCCACCAAGTAGGCTGAAAAACTAGCTAGAGCAATTCTAAAAATGAGTAAATTAAAATGATTAAGAGAATCTAACCCTGTCCAGGATCCATCAAAAAAGAGAACAGATATTATATAAGAAAGCAATAACGCAGGTATCATAACTACGAAAATAATTTTTCTTGCCAAATTGGCGCCAAAGATTTTGATTGTCAAATCTGTCGTTAAAAAAATAAATGGAAAAGTAAACGCTCCCCATGTTGAATGAAAACCAATAATTGAAAGTGGAATTTGCACTAAATAATTGCTTACAGCAATAATTAGTATATGAAAAAAAGCTAATTGATATAACGAATTTCGCTGTTGTTTTAGCGTAAATGAAAACATAACTATTCCTTTTTAATCTAAATGGGGTTAGGGAACCCATAAATAACAATACTATTTATTGTTTTTATACTACAAATATTTATGCAGCAATTATCTGGATATTATAGCTGGTATAACCATTTTTCTAATATAGCCAAATAATCATTATCTAATAAGGTTTAATTCACTTGATTATTGATTATTGATTATTTATTTTTTCTTAGTTTATATGGAAAATTTTAAATAACAGATAAAAAAGCACTAGTAAATACTAGTGCTTTGAACAATGAAATTAAAAATTTAATTAGATCTTAAATTTTTTTCGATACGTTCTCTAAACTTAATACCAGGTCTGAATGTTACTACTCTGCGAGCAGTAATATCAACATTCTCACCTGTTTTAGGATTTCTCCCAGGTCGAGAACTTTTATCTCGAATAGTAAAATTGCCAAAACCTGATAATTTTACTGTTTCACCTTTTTCTAGGGCGACTCGAATTTCTTCAAAAAAAAGTTCTACAAGAACTTTTGATTCTTGTCTATCTATATTAAGTTTGTCGGTTAGACGCTCTGCAATATCAGCTTTAGTTAATGTCATAATTATTATTCTCTTAATAATGCTTTAAAACGGTTTTGTAAAGCAGCAATACACTGGTTTACAATATGATTTATGTCTTCATCTGCTAGTGTACGTTTTTTATCTTGTAATATCAAACTGATAGCTAAACTCTTTTGTCCTTCTTTTATGTTATCACCTTGATATATGTCAAATAAATTTACATCTACTAACTGTTCACCACCTGTATTTCTACAGGTACTAAGAATATCTGCTGCACAAATATTACTATCAACAATAATCGCTATGTCGCGACGATTTGCTGGGTACTTTGAAATATCTTGAGCAACAGCAATTTTCTTAGTGTTAATTTTATCTAAAATTAGTTCAAAAACAAGCGCTTTGCTATTTAAACTTAATTTCTTTTCGATCTCTGGGTGTAAAACACCCAAATAACCAGCTAACTGATTTTTAATATAGATTGATGCACTTTGTCCTGGGTGCAACGCTGGATTATCTGACGCCTTAAATTCAGCATGCTCATTAATACCAGATATAGCTAAAATCGCTTCCACGTCACCTTTTAAATCAAAAAAGTCAACTGATTGCTTTTTAATTGCCCAGTGCTCATCATAAACACTACCAGTTATGACACCAGAAAGGACGAATTGCTGCTTAACGCCATATTCACTTTTAACATCTGGTATAAACCTCAATCCAGTTTCAAATAAACGAATACGTTGCTGTTGTCTATTTTGATTATAAATAACTGCGTCTAGTAGTCCTGACCATAATGATAAACGCATAGCTGACATTTCGCTTGAAATGGGATTAGGTAAAATAATTGCTTGTTGCTTTGGATGTAATAAAGCTTGAATTTTGGGATCCACAAAGCTATAGGTTACAGCTTCTTGATAGCCTCTATTAACTAATAGATCTTTAAAATTTTTGTCTAAAATATGTGTTTCAGAGTTAGGCTTCATAACTAATTCAACATTAATGTGTTGATTCGGGATATTGTTATAGCCGTAAATACGTGCAACTTCTTCAATAAGATCTTCTTCAATCTGAATATCGAACCGCCAGCTAGGCGCTTTAACTTGCCAAGTATTTTTTTCTTCAAACACTTCACAGCCTAGTCTAACCAAAATATCGGTAATACGCTGAGAATCAATATGATAACCAATTAAGCTATCAATTTTTTCCCGCCGTAATAAAATCATAGCCTGTTTAGGCATTTCACTTGGCTGAGTAACATCAATAATTGGTCCTGCAAACCCACCACAAATGCTTAACAATAACGCTGTCGCACGTTCCATCGCTTTATGCTGTAACGCTGGATCAACACCTCTTTCGTATCGGTGTGATGCTTCTGTATGTAAACCATATTCCCTTGCTTTGCCCGCAATCGCAAGCGGAGAGAAAAATGCGGCCTCTAACAAAATATCTTTCGTTTCAGTTGAGACGCCAGAATCTTTACCACCAAAAATACCCGCTAATGCTAATGCTTTTTTATCATCAGCAATCACTAAAGTATCTGCATTTATCTCAATTTCATTACCATCTAATAACACTAATTTTTCTTGTGGATGAGCATAGCGAATAGTAATTCCACCATCAATTTTTTGCAGATCAAAAGCATGCATCGGATGGCCAAGCTCGATTAAAACATAATTAGTTATATCAACAACAACATCGATTGAACGAATCCCACTACGGCGTAGCTTTTCTTTTATCCATAACGGTGTTGGTGCTAGAACATCTATACCTCGAATAACTCGGCCTAAATAACATGGTGCGGCTTTCGGTTCAATAACGTTAATATTAATTTTATCATCAATACTAATAGCTGGATTTGGAAATTCTGGTTCAATTAAAGCTAGATTATTAACCGCGGAAATATCACGGGCTATCCCAATAATACCAAAACAGTCCGCACGGTTTGGCGTAACGCTAACTTCGATAGTATGATCATCTAATTGCAAATATTGACGGATATCTTGCCCCAATGGCGCATCATTTGGCAGCTCAATAATACCATCATGGTCATCACTAATACCCAATTCTGTGTACGAACATAACATCCCTTCGGATGGCTCACCACGCAGTTTCGCTGCCTTAATATGAAAATCACCGGGTAATATTGCACCAATTTTTGCACATGCAACCACTAAGCCTTCTCGACAATTAGGCGCCCCGCAAACGATATTTAATAGATCTTCTTGCCCTATATCAACTTTAGCCACTCGTAATTTGTCAGCATTTGGATGCTGCACACATTCAACGACTTTACCCACAACAACGCCAGTAAAAGGACTTGCCACTTTCTCAACATCATCAACTTCAAGTCCAGCCATCGTAAGCTGATCTGATAATTGCTCACTACTTATATCTGGGTTTACCCATTCACGTAGCCAACTTTCACTAAATTTCATGTTTGGTTCCCTCAGATTAATTAAATTGTTTCAAAAAACGTAAATCATTTTCAAAGAATGAACGCAAGTCCGTTACACCATAACGTAGCATGGTTAAACGCTCCATCCCCATCCCAAAAGCAAAACCGCTATAGACTTCGGGATCAATACCTACATTACGTAGAACATTAGGATGAACCATTCCACAGCCTAGCACCTCTAACCATTTACCATTTTTAGCTTTTATATCAACTTCTGCTGATGGCTCTGTAAATGGAAAATAACCAGGTCTAAAACGGATTTCCATATCATCTTCAAAGAAGCAGTGAAGAAAATCGTGTAATAAGCCTTTTAGATGAGTAAAACTAATATTTTTATCAATCAATAGTCCTTCCATTTGATGGAACATTGGCGTATGAGTTTGATCGTAATCATTACGGTACGTTCTACCTGGCGCGATAATTCGAATCGGTGGTTTTTGAGTCTCCATAGTGCGAATTTGAACTGTAGATGTCTGCGTACGAAGTAAGCGATTAGCATCAAACCAAAATGTATCGTGATCTGCCCGCGCTGGATGATGAGCTGGAATATTTAACGCATCAAAATTGTGATAGTCATCTTCGATTTCAGGACCAGTTTCAACCACAAAACCTAACTTACCAAAAAAATCGACTAACCGATTAATCGTTAATGTTACAGGGTGTAACCCCCCCATTGGCATCGTTTTACCCGGTAACGTCACATCTATTGTTTCGTTAGCTAATTTAGCGTTAAGCGCTGACTGTTCAATTATCTCTTTTTTATTATTCAGTGCCACCACAACCGCTTGTTTAGCATCATTTATTTTTTGCCCAACCGCAGGCCTTTCTTCAGCAGTAACATCGCGTAACGAAGCCATTTGTAGAGTAAAATGCCCTTTCTTACCTAAATATTCAACGCGAATTTGCTCAATTGCGTTAATATCTTGCGCACTTTCAATTGCCAATTTGGCTTTGTCTACTAATTCAATTAACTGAGACATAGCATCCTCTTTATATTAGTTTGGTTACATTTTCATAGTAATAATTTTTTTTACAAACGTTTAATACAAAAAAAGCCTCTAAATGAGGCTCTTTCTACAATTCGTTTTCGTTTTCATTCTACCTCAAAATGAACTCATTTTATTAAGCTAAAAAAGAAACGAAAAAAAACGGCATACATAATATTTTCTCTTTATAATTTAATTTTAGTGATAAATTGAGGTCGAATCGCTTCGACCTCAACCAAAACTATAATGCTGCTTTTGCTTTTTCAACAAGAGCGGCAAAGGCATTCTTATCAAATACCGCAATATCAGCTAGAATTTTACGATCAATTTCAATTGAAGCCTTCTTTAAGCCATTAATAAAACGACTATAAGACAAACCACATTGACGCGCTGCCGCATTGATACGAACAATCCATAATTGGCGGAATTGACGTTTACGTTGTCGACGATCGCGGTATGCGTATTGACCAGCTTTAATTACCGCTTGGAATGCAACACGATATACACGAGAACGTGCACCATAATAACCTTTTGCTTGTTTTAGAATCTTCTTGTGACGAGCACGAGCAATAACACCACGTTTAACACGAGCCATAACTATCTCCTTAAAAAATTAATTAAGCGTATGGAACACACGCTTTGACTAAACCTAAATCACCTTTTGAAATCATGGTTAAACCACGAAGGTGACGTTTACGCTTAGTCGATTTCTTGGTTAAGATATGACTCTTGTTCGCTTGCTTGTGTTTAAATCCACCAGAAGCTGTCTTTTTGAAGCGTTTTGCTGCGCCTCGTACAGTTTTAATTTTTGGCATAATAATACTTCCACATCCGCATTGTTAATAACATAAAATAAAAGGTGTTATTCAATATATAAATACCGAATAAACTTGTTAAAACCTTGTTATTTCTTCTTCGGTGCAAGCACCATAATCATTTGGCGTCCTTCAATCTTAGTTGGATAAGATTCAACAACAGCCAAATCAGCTAAGTCATCTTTAATGCGTTCAAGCATCTCAGCACCTAACTGTTGGTGAGCCATTTCACGACCACGGAATCGTAGCGTAACTTTAGCTTTATCACCATCTTCAAGAAAGCGAATCAGGCTGCGGAGTTTTACCTGATAGTCACCTTCATCTGTACCAGGTCGAAATTTTATTTCTTTAACCTGAACAACCTTTTGTTTCTTCTTCTGTTCTTTTGTTGCCTTGCTCTTTTCATAGATAAATTTGCCGTAATCCATGATGCGACAAACTGGCGGCTCAGCATTTGGACTTATCTCTACCAAGTCTAGAGACATTTCATCTGCTTGCTTTATTGCTTCACTTAGGCTAACAACACCAAGTTGCTCACCTTCAATACCTGTTAATCGGACTTCTTGTGCTGTAATTTCATCATTAATTTTATGAGCACGAGTGGGTTGAATACGTTTTCCGGCTTTAATACTTAAATCCTCCAGTCAAATAACAATAACAAACCAGCTTATTCGCTGATTTGATTCAAAGAACGAGTACGAATTTCATTCTGCAACAATTCTACAACATGTTCGACTTCAAAGCTACCAAGATCTTTACCTTGACGAGTACGAACTGAAACTTTTCCAGCTTCGACTTCCTTATCACCACAAACTAACATGTAAGGAACGCGTTTTAAAGTGTGTTCACGGATTTTAAAACCAATTTTTTCATTTCGTAAATCAGCTTTAGCACGGATACCTGCATTTTGTAATTTTTCAGTCAACTGCCTAACATAATCAGCTTGATTATCCGTAATATTTATTACTTCAACTTGAGTAGGCGCTAACCATGTAGGGAAAAAACCAGCGCAGTTTTCTGTTAATATACCAATAAAACGTTCCATCGAACCTAAAATTGCTCGATGTATCATCACTGGAATATGACGATCATTATCCTCGCCAATATAAGTGGCATCAAGGCGGTCAGGCAACATAAAATCTAGCTGAACAGTTCCGCATTGCCATGCCCTGCCAAGACAATCATGTAATGTAAATTCAATTTTAGGCCCATAAAATGCACCTTCGCCAGGTAGGTATTCAAATTTGATACCATTTTCAGTTAAACATTCGGCTAAATCTTTTTCAGCAATATCCCACACTTCTTCTCGCCCTATACGCTTTTCTGGGCGAGTAGATAGTTTAACGGTGATATCTTTAAAGCCAAATGTACTGTACATGTCATAAACCATTTTAATACAGCTATTAACCTCTTGGCGAATCTGACGTTCAGTACAGAAAATATGAGCATCATCTTGAGTAAAACCACGTACACGCATTAACCCATGTAATGAACCAGACGGTTCATTACGATGACAACTACCAAATTCAGCCATTCTAAGTGGTAAATCGCGGTAAGATTTTAATCCTTGGTTGAAAATTTGCACATGACCAGGACAGTTCATTGGCTTAATACAATACTCACGGTTTTCAGACGATGTGGTAAACATCAAATCTTTATAATTATCCCAATGACCTGTTTTTTCCCACAACACGCGATCCATCATAAATGGACCTTTCACTTCTTGATATTGGTATTCTTTTAATTTTACACGCACAAAAACTTCAAGTTCTCTAAAGATAGTCCAACCATCATTATGCCAAAACACCATTCCTGGCGCTTCTTCTTGCATATGATATAAATCAAGCTGTTTACCAATACGTCGATGATCACGTTTCGCTGCTTCTTCTAAAAATTGCAAGTAAGCATCGAGTTGTTTTTTGTCCGCCCAAGCCGTGCCGTAAATGCGTTGTAACATTTTATTATTACTGTCACCTCGCCAATACGCACCAGCAATTTTTTGTAATTTCAAATGATGACAAAAACGCATATTGGGCACATGTGGCCCTCGGCACATATCAATATATTCTTCGTGGTGATATAGCGCAGGGGTTGCATCTTTAGCAATATTGTCATCAAGAATCGCAAGCTTATATGGTTCAGATCTTTCACTAAAAACATCGTAAGCTTTCTGCCAGCTCACGACTTCTTTAACTACATCATAATTCTTTTTAGCTAATTCTAACATGCGTTTTTCTAACGTATCTAAATCGTCTTGAGTTAGCGTATGATCTAAGTCGACATCATAATAAAAACCATTGTCGATGGTCGGGCCAATTGCCATTTTAGTATTAGGCCAAAGTTGTTTAATTGCATGACCAAGTAAATGGGCGCATGAATGGCGAATAATTTCAAGCCCATCATCATCTTTGGCTGTAATGATTGCAACATTAGCATTGTGTTCAATGAGATCACAAGCATCTTTTCTTTCGCCGTTAACTCGACCAGCAATGCAAGCTTTTGCAAGGCCGGAACCAATACTTTGTGCAATTTCAAGTATTGTTACAGGTTTATCAAATTGACGTTCGCTTCCATCAGGAAGAGTAATAATTGGCATGATAGTTCCTTAATTACAGTGGTGCGCCACACGACAGCGCACGTGCATTATTGAGTTTTAATTATTATATTACTAAATTTTATGATCGCGTATAGTATCACGAATTATTACTGCTTAAAACAACAGTTTCATGATAATAAACCAAACCTTAATATCATTTTTTACATATTCAAAAAATATAAACATTATTACTAAATTGTCTGTTTTAATATTTTATTAATTTTATTAACTACACTCTTCGTATTACCACCGAAATTTAACCATGATGCTATATGATCGCCAATAATGCTTTCAATTTTACGTAGATTGATTGGTTGACCGCTTGCTAACTGATTTTCTCGAATACCTTGTGAATAATTTTCTTGAATAAGTTTAATTTTTGGGTAATTAGTGATAATTTTTTGATTTTGCAAAATATCATCTCGAGAAATAGCCCCTCCTAATAACGCAATTTGTTCGCTAATCTCTTTACTAAAAATCCAATTAAAAAATAGCGACACTTCATCTTTTTTATCACTATAGCGAGACATCCCTAAGGATCCTCCACCAAATAATGGATGATTCCCTGGTACCGGTGCACAGTCAATAATTGGTAAAATATTTTTATTTGAGATATAAGAAAATAAATTCATATAGACAATTAGCATAGCTAAATCACCTTGCTCAAATTGCTCAACAGATGTTTTCCACCATCCAGCGTCAAGGTTATTGGCAAGCGAAAGAAAGGATTTAAATTCTCGTAATGTCTCTTGTGCAATAGTGTTATCTAAGACAATTGAGGTATTATCAATCACCCGTCCCCCATTTGCATAATACCGCAATAAAAATTCAGATGCGATAATTTCACTATTACCTAATGTGACAGAGCTACCAAATAGAACTGGAGAATCACGATTAAAACGTCGATTAAAAAACCTACTTATTTGGTTAAACTCTGCAAAATCGGTTGGTACAACAAGATTTTTTCGATATTTTTCAAAATACTGACGCTTAATCAGCGGATCATTAAACAGATCTTGTCGATAAAATAATATCTGAATACTTGGATCAAATGGCAGCGCATAAGTGGTGCCATTGATATTACTGAAACGGTCAATAATTTGCTTTGAATAATGACTTAATAGCTCATTTAAGTCGATATTCAGCTCACTTAATGGGGTTAATATCGGCTTTGCGAACCAAGGTAAACTAGCCATATCAATACGTACCACATCTATTTCTCGATGTTGCTCAAGCTTATTAAATTGATGGTAAATTTCATCAAATGGCTTAACGATCAGATTAACATTAATCCCCGTTATTTTTTTAAAGTGGGGTAATAGCTTTCTCACTGCTTCTGTCGTTGGGCTTGGCAGGATTAAAAAATTAATCACCCTATCGCTTAGCAGATGTGGTTTATTTAATTCATTCTTGAGAAATAAAAAGCCTTTATTTTCAATATCATTAACTTCTTTGCCTTCTATCATACCCGTAATTTTTTGGCTTAACATGCCATAATTCATATGATATTGATAAAAATTATCGTTATAAAAAAATACATCGTTGGTGAGTGTATAAATTATTGGACATTTGACATTGCTACCTAAATAGTTAGCATTTTTAATATAACGAGCTCTTTCTATATTACTCGTTATTACCGCGTCAAAGCGCATACTTGAATTATCAAAAAAAGAAAATGCTAAATTATAATTGCCCTCAGTGGGTATCGATTCAATATGATGAAGCATTACTTCATATTGCAACTGATTAAAAGCGGCAAGTAAACCTTTTTTTAAAGCATATGACGGCCTATTACGTGTTGAATTAGTAAATAATCCAATATTACGGTAATTTTTAGCCATAATTGCGATGGCAATATCTTTACCTGCTTGCTCAAAATCAAGTGAAATAAATTGCTCAGCTAATAAAGGCTGACGATAAACAAAAATAATATTGTTTATTGGTGTTTTAACTATTTCGTAATAGTGCTTCGCACTCTCTAAACAAGAGACAATAATGATTGCTTGATCACGCTTGACTGCTATTTTTTGTATTAATTGTAATTCGCGCTCTTTTGAATCATGGGTGATATATAACGACAATTCATAACCAAGTGAGCTTAAATCTTGAAATAAGCCATCATAAAGACAACTATATTGTTCTGCGGTAATATTGGGTAAGACCACTGAAATAGTTTTGGTATAACCTTCTTTTAATACTTTTGCTGACAAGTTAAATTGATAACCTAATTTCAAGGCAGCTTCTTCGACTAATTTTATTTTTTTAACACTAACATTTCCTCGCCCATTAAGTACATTAGAAACTGTACCATGTGAAACACCTGCTATTTTAGCAATATCTTTTATCGTCGCCATCTAATGCCAGTCCAATCAAGCCAATTAAATATTGAATAATTATTATAGTCACATTACGTGCACTTTAATTTGTATTTCTTACTTTAGCATATAAAGTATTATGTTATGATAAAATAATCGATATAACCGAATTAATAATGGGGAATCTAATGAATACCAATCAATTTTATGAGCTTGCTAATCAGCTCTTTATTAAAATTGAACAGCAATTAGATGATTATGCTGAACAACATAATACTGATATTGACTATGAAAGGCATGGTAATGTAATCACTATTACCTTTGAAAATCAAAGTAAAATTATCATTAATACTCAAGAACCTTTACTACAAATTTGGATGGCCACACGTAGACAAGGTTATCATTTTGATTATAAAGACGGTGAATGGATTTGTAGCCGGAGTGGCAATCAATTTAACCAACTATTCGATGACGCTACGCAGGATCAAATTAATCATTAAAAGGCGCCAATAAGCACCTTCTTAGAAGGCATTATAATTAATTACTTGCTAGTTTTATCGCTACGCGATAACCCAATAATGCCAGAACGAACCATTTCAACAATCTCACAGTTTTCACGAATAGCACATAAAAAAGATTCTAATTTTTCACTGTTACCAGTTAATTGAATAATGAACTGTGTTGCTTTTACATCTACAATCAAACCACGGAAAATGTCAACGCAGCGTTTAACCTCATCTCTAGCTTGAGAACCTTTAGCTACAATTTTTACTAACATGATTTCGCGCTCAACATGAGGGCCTTCAGTTAAATCATAAACTCGATAAACATCGACTAATTTATGTAGCTGCTTTTGTATTTGTTCAAGCACATGAACATCACCACTTGTTTGAATGGTCATTCGTGACATAGTCGGATCTTCCGTTGGCGCCACTGTTACACTTTCAATATTAAATCCACGTTGAGAAAATAATCCAATCACTCTAGACAATGCTCCTGGTTCATTTTCAATTAAAATCGATAATATATAACGCATTATGTTCTCTCCGTTTTACTTAGCCACATCTCATTCATTGCGCCTCCACGAACTTGCATCGGATAAACATGCTCTGTTGCATCAGTCATAACATCAATGAATACGAGTTTATTTTTAATTGCTAAGGCTTTTTTTAGTATTGGCTCTAAGTCACTGCGTTTCTTGATTGACATTCCTATGTGACCATAGGCCTCGGCAATTTTAGCAAAATCAGGTAATGATTCCATATACGAACTTGAATGGCGGCCAGCATAAATCATATCTTGCCACTGCTTTACCATCCCCAAAAAGCGATTATTAAGATTTAAAATAATAATGGGTAGATCGTACTGCAGTGCTGTTGATAGCTCTTGAATATTCATTTGGATACTACCATCGCCAGTAATACAAATAACACGCTGCTCAGGAAAAGCCAGCTTTACCCCCAAAGCAGCAGGAAAACCAAATCCCATGGTACCAAGGCCCCCAGAAGTAATGAAATGACGTGGTTTATCAAATGGATAATACAGCGCGGCAAACATTTGGTGTTGGCCTACATCGGTCGCCACGTAAGCGTCACCTTTTGTTAATTTATATAACATTTCAACCGCTTCTTGTGGCTTAATCAAATCGCCTTCATGACTATAGGCTAGACAATTCTTAGCTCTCCAGTGTTCAATCTGTTTCCACCAATCAACGATGGCATCTAAATCTTGTATAGTTTTTTCTTCAGTCAATTGTTCCAGCATATTTTCCAGTACGAGTTTTGCATCACCAACAATAGGAATAGCTGTCATTACAATTTTAGAGATAGAGGTTGGATCGATATCTACATGTAAAATCTGAGCATCAGGACAATATTTAGCTAAATTATTAGTCGTCCTGTCGTCAAAGCGTGCGCCTACTGCCAAAATAACATCAGCATTGTGCATTGCCATATTGGCTTCATAGACACCATGCATGCCTAACATACCTAAATTTTGTTTATGTGTACCAGGAAATGCACTAATCCCCATTAAAGTTGTCGTAACAGGCAAATTAAGTTTCTCAGCTAACGTTTTAACATAATCCGTTGCGTTAGCAGTAATAACCCCTCCACCGACATAAAATACTGGTTTTTTTGCACTAAGTAGTACTTTTAATGCTTTTCTAATTTGACCTTTATGGCCTTGGATAGTTGGATTATAAGAACGCATCGCTATTGATTTAGGATAACTATAATTATATTTTATTGCCGGATTCATCACATCTTTCGGCAAATCAATCACTACTGGACCCGGACGGCCTGTAGATGCAATATAAAATGCTTTTTTAATTGTTTCAGCAATATCTTCGGTTTTTTTAATCAGAAAACTATGTTTAACAACAGGCCGAGAAATCCCCACCATATCACATTCTTGAAATGCGTCATAGCCAATCAAATTACTAGCCACTTGCCCTGAAATAATAACCATCGGAATAGAATCCATGTAAGCAGTTGCAATGCCGGTTATCGTATTCGTTGCCCCGGGTCCTGACGTTACTAAAACAACACCGACATCCCCTGTAGCCCTTGCATAACCATCAGCCATATGAACCGCGGCTTGCTCATGCCTGACGAGCACATGCTCTATGCCGCCAAGAGTATGCAGCGCATCATAAATATCTAATACACTACCGCCTGGATAACCAAAAATCTGTTTGACACCTTGATCTATTAAAGATTGGATCACCATCTCTGCACCGGACAATTTTGCCATATTAGCCTCCATCATTAATCTTAAAAAAAGATTACATTTCTCTATTTATAATGAATAGAATTATAATGGTTTAATTAGAATTGTTAAGTAGCAAAGTCAATATTTGACTATTAGCAAAATGGAACAAATAAGTGTTATTAAATTTAAACAATTCAAATTTTATGATTTTTATCAAAAATATTTTATGTGACACAAATCAACAATAATTTAGTTTCCCTTTGATAATATTAAAAAAATTTTATACTATAATTATGAAAGTATAACAGAGGAGGCGCAAAATGGTTGGAATTATCCTAGCTAGTCATGGAGACTTTGCTGAAGGTATTCTACAATCAGGAGCAATGATATTTGGCGAACAAGAAAATGTGAAAGCAGTTACTTTGCACCCAAGTGATAGCCCTGAAAGTTTAAAAGATCGAATGAAAGAAGCAATTGCAACTTTCGATAGTAATGACGAAATTTTGTTTTTAGTCGATTTGTGGGGGGGAACACCGTTTAATCAAGCAAATGGCTTATGTGATGGCCACAATGATAAATGGGCGATAGCATCAGGGCTTAACTTACCCATGCTTATTGAAGCCTACACCGCTAGATTGTCAACCAACTCTGCTAAAGAAATTGCAATCACAATTATTGAGCCTGCTCAAGAGGGAATCAAAACTAACATATCAACAGTAACAACTAAAGCCAAAGCTGTCTCTACAGGGAAAAGCATTGCACCAGGCACTGTGCTAGGTAATGGTAAACTTAAAATCGTGCTCGCACGGGTTGATTCGCGTTTATTACACGGACAGGTCGCAACGGCTTGGACTCAAGCAACAAATCCCAATCGAATAATTGTGGTTTCAGACTCGGTTGCTAAAGATGAACTGCGTAAAAAGCTTATTGAACAAGCGGCTCCTCCAGGAGTGAAAGCGAATGTAGTCCCTATTAACAAAATTATTGAAATTTCCAAAGATCCTCGTTTTGGTAATACCAAAGCACTGCTATTATTTGAAAATCCGCAAGATGTATTACGGGTAATCGATGGCGGTGTTGAAATTAGCGATTTAAATGTTGGTTCTATGGCGCATTCTGTTGGTAAAGTCATGGTCAATAAAGTATTGTCAATGAACGCTAATGATGTCGCTACATTTGAAAAGCTAAAACAAAAAAATGTTCAATTTAATGTTCGCAAGGTGCCTAACGATTCAAGTAGTAATATGGATGAATTGTTAAAAAAAGCGAAAGAAGAACTAGCGGAACAGAAAAGTTAGTATTAAATTAAAGAGGTTTATTATGGATTTATCTATTTTATCAATTGTATTGGTCATATTTGTTGCTTTTCTTGCAGGTATGGAAGGTATTTTAGACCAATTTCAATTTCATCAACCTTTAGTTGCTTGTTCGCTAATCGGTCTAGTCACTGGCAATCTTGAAGCTGGCGTTGTGCTCGGTGGCACGCTGCAGATGATAGCACTTGGTTGGGCGAATATTGGCGCAGCGGTCGCGCCAGATGCAGCTCTTGCATCGGTCGCTTCAGCAATTATTCTTGTATTAGGTGGCCAAGGCGTTGCCGGCGTACCCACCGCTATTGCAGTTGCTATTCCGCTAGCTGTAGCAGGACTATTTTTAACTATGATTGTACGTACACTTGCTGTACCAATGGTTCATATGATGGATGCTGCCGCAGAAAAAGGAAATATTAAACAGATAGAAATATTACAAATTCTAGCAATTTGCATGCAAGGATTACGTATTGCAATTCCTGCTGGTGCGTTAATTTTTATTCCAGCCAATGTTGTACAAAGTGCCTTAAACTCGATGCCTGAATGGTTAACAACTGGTATGGCAATCGGCGGAGGGATGGTCGTTGCAGTAGGTTACGCGATGGTCATTAATATGATGGCCAACAGAGAGGTATGGCCATTTTTTATCATTGGATTTGTCGTAGCCGCAATTTCACAACTAACACTTATTGCACTGGGGGCCTTAGGTATTGCTTTAGCACTCATTTATTTAAATCTTTCTGAACGTGGTAATTCATCTAGTGGCGGTAATACTGGTGATCCACTTGATGATATCTTAAATGATTACTAAGGACGGGGAGAATAAAATGGAAAAGAAAATTCAATTAACTAAAAAAGATCGTTTATCTGTTGCTTGGCGTTCAACTTTCCTTCAAGGCTCTTGGAACTACGAGCGAATGCAAAATGGTGGTTGGGCATATTCAATGATCCCTGCGATCAAAAAATTATACAAAACCAAAGAAGATCAGTCCGCGGCATTAAAACGCCACTTAGAATTTTTTAATACCCATCCATACTTAGCCTCACCTGTTCTAGGGGTAACATTAGCTCTAGAAGAAGAAAGAGCAAATGGCGCGCCAGTTGACGATGTCGCTATCCAAGGGGTAAAAGTTGGGATGATGGGACCTCTTGCTGGTGTCGGCGATCCGGTATTCTGGTTTACCGTGAGACCGATGCTTGGTGCGCTTGGTGCATCACTAGCTATCAGTGGTAATATTATGGGTCCGATTTTATTCTTTGTTTTATGGAATATCATTCGTTGGGGCTTTATGTGGTATACCCAAGAATTTGGATACCGTACGGGTTCTAAAATTACGGATAACTTATCAGGTGGATTACTACAAAAAATTACGAAAGGGGCATCTATTCTAGGCATGTTTGTGCTTGCTGCTCTGGTGCAAAGGTGGGTATCAATCAACTTCAAGCCTATCGTATCAACAGTAACATTAGACAAAGGTGCGTTTATTAACTGGGATTCATTACCGCTAGGGAGTGAAGGAATAAAACAAGCTTTAATCCAGGCTCAAAGTGGCTTATCTTTAACGCACCACAAAGTTACCACTTTACAAAACAACTTAGATCAACTAATTCCTGGTCTAGTGCCATTATTATTAACCTTCTTGTGCATGTGGTTGCTACGTAAAAAAATATCACCAATTGCTATTATTATTGGATTATTTGTCGTCGGTATTGCAGGACACGTGATTGGTCTTTTATAATAATAAAAACCACTATATAAAGCCTAGTTTATCTAGGCTTTATTGTTTTTAATAAGAAAATATTAATCTTATAAAAAAAACTGTATACAAAAGAGAGAATGGTTATTTATGGCACAATCTTTAAATACAAAAATCGATTTAGTCATTAAAGGCACCGCCTTTATGGGACTGTCTGAATATGGTGAAATTATGATTGGTGATAAAGCATTTGAATTCTATCATACACAAGACAATCGCAAGTACATTCAAATACCGTGGGATGAGATTGATTATGTGATAGCCTCTGTGCTATTCAAAGGCAGATGGATCCCTCGCTATTCAATAAAAACCAAACGTAATGGTACATTTACTTTCGCATCAAAAGAGCCCAAAAAAGTATTACGCGCAATTAGAGTCTACCTTGATGGCAAGCAGATGGTAAAATCGCTCAGCTTTTTTGACGTAATAAAACGCGCTTTTAGGAGAAAAAAAGCCTAAAATATAACTCAAATCTATTGTAGCTTTTTAATACCAATTATTAAGGAAATAAAATGCATAACACAATGTGGAAATTAGCTAATGTTATAAAAGATTATGACTGGGGAACGAAAACAGCGCTATTTGAACTATTCAATATTACTAATACCAACAATAAACCTCAAGCTGAAATTTGGATGGGTGTCCACCCTTCAGGTGTATCCACAGCGGTTGATACTCAAGGAAAGCAAATAAAGTTGGATCAACTTATCGCACAAAATTCGATACAGATCCTTGGTGACAAGACCAAGAACCGATACCATACGCTGCCTTATTTATTTAAAGTCTTATCAGCGCAAGAACCACTCTCGATTCAAGTTCATCCTGAATTATCGAAAGCTAAAAAAGGCTACGAAAAAGAAAATGAACTCGGAATTCCACTTGATTCACCCAAAAGAAATTACAAAGACCCAAACCATAAACCGGAGCTAGTTTATGCTTTAACACCTTATTGGGCAATGAATGGTTTTAGACCTATTACTGAAATTATATTACTATTTAGCTCACTGAATATTCAAGCTATTAAAAATGAAGTTAACGAATTAACCAATAACCAAACTGATAGTGGATTAAAAGCATTTTTTACTAGCTTGCTAAAACTAGATGACACACACAAAAAACATGCTTTACTAGAATTCAAATCAAAAATTGAACTCCTCAATGACATACCATTTAATATTATCAAAGAGATAGCAAAGAAATTTCCTGATGATATTGGCTTATTTGCACCTTTAATTTTAAATATTATTCAATTACAGCCCGGCGAAGCCATGTTTTTAAAAGCACAAACACCTCATGCTTACTTAAAAGGTACTGGACTCGAAATTATGGCGAGCTCTGACAATGTATTGCGAGCAGGGTTAACATCAAAATACATTGATATAAATGAACTTATTGATAATACTACATTTCATAGTATTCCTGCCGATCAATTGCTGACTCAACCTGTTAAGCAAAATAATAAAATTAATTTTCCTGTTCCGATTGATGATTTTGCGTTTGAAATCATTTATAGCGACCAACACTTACAGACGGAAAAACTACAGAGTGCTGAAATTATTTTTTGTATAGAAGGTGAAATCACGTTATCAACAGCAACTGATAGCTTTACTATAAAAGCTGGTGAATCGGTATTTATCGCTTATTGCGCTGGTTTTTTTGACTATAAAGGAAACGGTGTGCTAGCGAGAGCCTCTAATAAATAAAAAACCAGCCGAAGCTGGGAAAGTAATAATGATGAAAAATAAAATCATGGTCATACTAGCATCATCTCGATGTATTAAAAATGACAAAAAAATGACAAACATGTCATTTTATAATTAATTATCTTGCTATCCACATCATTGCTTTATAATCTTTTATACCATTAAAGGTATAAAAGATTTAAATGAATAATACCGACCTAAATAACCAAACGTTACTTAATGTATAAATAAAATATACCCTGCATGCAAGGTCCATGCTAGTGCTAATCCGTACGTTAATACATTTCCTCGCTTAGGATGAATATTAATATCATGTAAAGTATGCAAAATACGGTGTAAACCACACCAAATAGGGAAACTAATCATAAAAAACAGGAATAATTTACCACCAAACGTTGTCATTAATTTTAAAATATAGCTTCGAGTGGCTACGTCACCAAAGGCAATGATAAAAAAAGTGATAATAATAACCGGTGCAAAAATTGCCGCCCATGTTGCTCCTGCACTAAATAGTCCCCCAAATAATGACTCATTTGACCGCTTTAGCTGTTTTTGTTTGCTTTCCATTTTTAACCTCTATTTAAAATAACCGAAAACAAGCAATAATAATGCTGTTGATACGGCGATGGTAACTAGCCAAAATCCTATAGTAACCAGTATTGGCGACAATTTTTTACGACTGAGCACGATATTAGTAGCTTTTGGGACAAGATTGAACCACGTTATCGAATGAAAGAGAGCCGCCACCAGTGAAAGTACATTCAATACAATAACAACTGGATGTTGTAAAAAGAAAATGAAACGATAAAATTCATCACGCCCCATCTCATTAGTATTGGTACAAATAACACCATACATAAGGACAATACTAACCCATAGCATAAAAAATGACGTTGATTCTCGAACGGTATAAAATAGATAATAACGTAACTTTAACCACCAATTATTGGGTATATTAGCTGAACATGGCTTACGGTATGATTCGTCTGTTTCATTTATCTTCATTTAATTACTCTTCCATTAAAACTTACTAATAGTTATATTTTAAGCTTAGCGATCAGATAATCTTTGGCACTATATCAATCTTACCGAGCTGTATCGCAAAAACGGGCTCAATATATTTAGGGCAAACTGTAGAACAAAAACCAATAAATGTACATAACCAAACGTCATGATCTTGGTTAAGTTCAGATATTCGCCGCGTTTCTTCCTTTACTTGGCTATCTAAATTATATTCGATAGTAAAATGGCCTAAAAGGCTAATCGTTATCTTATGATGTAACCAATGGCAATCCCGTCACACCTTAAAGCGCCACTAAATGAACCGCATTAATAAAAGCGCCCTACACCGCCAATAATTATGGTATCAGTTGCAATAATTTGCATTTATCGCGTTTTATTATACTGATTTTACATAAAGCTATAATTTTTACTTAGCATTGCCAATATGTACAATAAATATACTTTTTCGTTTGAAATAAAATATGTGTGATTATTTTATATTATGATTTGAACCCAATTATAATATAAAATCTTGAGCATTAAAAAGTGACTAGTTTTATATTATACTGTCCAACGACCCTCATTTAATTACTTAAAGCTTTTTGCACAAAAAAGGATATATATTATGCAACAATTACAAACTATCATCGAGGCTGCATTTGAGCGTCGAGCTGAAATCACGCCCGCTAATGTTGATACAATAACTCGTAATGCAATCAATCAAGTAGTTAACTTGTTAGATGCTGGAAAAATGCGTGTTGCAGAAAAAATTAATGGCGATTGGGTAACACATCAATGGTTAAAAAAAGCGGTATTATTATCATTTAGAATTAATGAAAACCAATTAATTGATGGCGGTGAAACTAACTATTATGACAAAGTACCCTTAAAATTTGCTGATTACGATGAGGAACGTTTCAAACAAGAAGGATTTCGTGTTGTCCCATCCGCTATCGCTCGCAAAGGTGCCTATGTAGCGCGCAATACAGTACTGATGCCATCGTATGTTAATATTGGGGCTTATGTAGATGAAGGAACAATGGTAGACACTTGGGTAACTGTTGGTTCATGTGCACAAATCGGTAAAAATGTCCATTTATCTGGCGGTGTTGGAATTGGCGGCGTGCTTGAGCCATTACAAGCAAATCCAACGATTATCGAAGACAATTGCTTTATTGGTGCTCGTAGCGAAATCGTTGAAGGCGTTATTGTTGAAGAAGGTTCGGTTATTTCCATGGGCGTTTTTATCGGCCAAAGTACTAAAATTTATGATCGTGCTACAGGTGAAGTGTTTTATGGCCGTGTACCTGCGGGCTCTGTTGTCGTGTCAGGTAATTTGCCATCTAAAGATGGTTCATACAGCTTATATTGTGCCATCATTGTGAAAAAGGTGGATGCTAAAACGCGAGGTAAAGTGGGTATTAACGAATTACTTCGTACTATTGATTAATCTTGAGGTTATCGCCATACTATGGCGGTAATTTATTTAACCGGAGCAAATACATGCCTTCTTTTGATATTGTATCAGAAATTGATATGCCTGAAGTTCGTAATGGGGTCGAGAATGCAACAAGAGAGTTAGCTACACGATGGGATTTTCGCAATATACCTGCTTCATTTGAACTAAACGAAAAAAATGAAACCATTAAGGTATCAAGCGAATCAGACTTTCAAGTCCAACAATTACTCGATATTTTACGCGATAAATTAGCTAAGCGAGGTATTGATGGCGGCGCACTTGAGATCCCAGAAGAGCTAGAGCACAGCGGCAAAACTTATTCTACAACAGTAAAACTTAAACAAGGTATTGATAAAGAGATAGCTAAAAAACTCGTTAAGTTAATCAAAGATAGTAAATTAAAAGTGCAAGCACAAGTGCAAGGCGAACAAGTCAGAGTTACGGCTAAAGCGCGTGATGACTTGCAAGCGACGATTGCATTAGTAAAAAGCGCTGATTTACAGCAACCTTTTCAATTCAATAACTTTCGTGACTAGCGCTTATATTTATTAACTATAAAATAGCAAAAGTTATAGCATGCTTTAATTGTTACTATGACCTTTTTTATTATTAATCAGTTGTAATTATCTAAGGAAGAAGGGTAACTAATTTGTTACCCTTTGAATTATTAAGCTATTTTTATTACTTTAAGTATTAGTCCATCGACCGCGATGACTTCGACACGTTGGCCAATATGAAGATCTTCATTACAAGTTGCTGACCAAGTACCATCTTTAATTTTGACTCGCCCATAGCCGTTTTTAATCGGCTCTACAACAACAGTCCTGATACCAATCAACTCTCTTTGTGGTTGATTTAAGGTCCCTTTTTCAGCTTTATCTCCATCATGTTTTTTTAACCATAGCCACCAAATATAAGCAGTTGCTAACGTGAATATCGCGAATAAAACCCATAAAACTGGCCATGAAAGTGGAATTATCCACGCAATCAGACCAACAATAAAAGCTGAAATTCCACTCCATAGAGAATAACCTGCAGTACCAAGTAATTCAATAATAAGCAAAATCCCCCCTAGCGCAATAAAAATCCAGTGGGGGTTAGAATGTATTACTGATAAAAATTCAGTCATTATGATCCTCTAATTGGCTAAATTATTTTTTAGTATTATTAATTAATTCCGTAATACCACCAATGCTTCCCATTAAGCTACTTGCATCAAGAGGCATCATAATTACTTTACTATTTTCAGCTGAACCAATTTGTTTCAGCGCATCAGTATATTTCTGTGCAACAAAATAATTAATTGCATTGATGTTACCAGCTGCAATCGCATCAGATACCATTTGAGTGGCTTTAGCTTCAGCTTCAGCTGCACGTTCACGCGCTTCTGCTTGTAAAAATGCGGCTTGCCTTTCACCTTCTGCTTTTAAGATTTCTGATTGTTTTTCGCCTTCAGAGCGGAGTATTGCAGCTTGTCGAACACCTTCGGCCTCCAAAACTTCTGCACGTTTGTTTCGCTCAGCCTTCATTTGTGCATTCATCGCAGCAATAAGTTCTGTCGGCGGACGAACATCGCGAATTTCAATACGTGTAATCTTAACTCCCCATGGGTTTGTCGCTTCATCAACAATACCGAGTAAACGCGTATTAATATGATCCCGCTGTGATAACATTTCGTCGAGTTCCATCGCCCCTAAAACCGTACGGATATTTGTCATCATCAAATTTAACACCGCGCGCTCAAGTTGATTAACTTGGTATGCTGCCCTTGCCGCATCTTGCACTTGAATAAAGCAAACTGCGTCGATTTGTACATTAGCGTTATCTTTAGAAATAACCTCTTGCGATGGAATGTCTAACACTTGTTCCATCATATTAATTTTACGCCCAATGCTATCCATATAAGGGATAATAATATTTAAACCAGGCTCTAATGTGTGAGTATATTTGCCAAAACGTTCGATAGTATATTGATATCCTTGAGGAACAACAGTGATCGCTTTTAATACAGTAATTAATGCTAGTAAAACCAAAACGCCAATAACAATATAAAATATAGACATAGAAATTCTCTCAATTATTTAGTCATTAAAATGGCTCTCATTTTATGTGTTATTAAGTTAATTTCCTAGTATTTATATTACTTAAAATAAAATTTTATTAATTTGTTCTAATTTTGATATTCATATTTAAATAATCCAATAAAAAAAGTTAAATAGTTTATATTGCGATAAATAACCTATTAATATAATCAATAAACTTAATAGAAAAAATTGACTAATGTAATACAATAGCTAGCAATATCTAATCGTGTTAGACTGACCAGCAAATAGTGTCTACCAAGCTATAGGCTAAATAGTAGGAGTTTTAATGAATAGTAAACATTCGCGTTTAATGATTTTAGGATCTGGTCCAGCAGGTTATACCGCGGCAATTTATGCCGCGAGAGCCAATTTAAAACCAGTTTTAATTACGGGTATGCAAGAAGGTGGACAATTAACAACCACGACGGAAATTGAAAACTGGCCGTCAGCAGAGATCGAACTTACTGGCCCAGAATTAATGGTCAAAATGCGTGAACATGCAGAGCGCTTTGAAACAGAGATTATTTTAGATCAAATCGAACGTGTCGATTTTAGCCAAAAACCATTTAAGCTTTATGGGGGCGAAACCCTTTACACTTGTGATGCGCTAATTATCGCAACGGGGGCTAGCGCGCAATATTTAGGTTTACCATCGGAAGATGCGTTTAAAGGTAAAGGTGTATCAGCTTGTGCAACATGTGATGGTTTCTTTTATCGCAACCAAAAAGTTGCTGTAGTCGGTGGCGGTAATACGGCTGTTGAAGAAGCGCTGTATTTAGCTAATATCGCCAGCGAAGTACATTTAATTCATCGTCGTGATGAGTTTAGAGCAGAAAAAATTCTTATAAATCGTTTAATGACAAAGGTAGCCGAAGGTAAAATTATTTTACACACCCATCAGACACTTGATGAAATATTAGGTGATCAAATGGGGGTAACCAGTGTCCGAGTGCGTAGCACACAAGACAAGCAAACAACAAAACAAATTGATGTTATGGGAGTCTTTATCGCTATTGGTCATAAACCTAATACAGCTATTTTTGGCGAGCAACTAGAACTCGACAATGGTTATATCAAAGTGAAATCAGGACTAAAAGGTAATGCCACACAGACCAGCGTTGAAGGGGTTTTTGCGGCGGGAGATGTAATGGATCATATTTATCGCCAAGCTATTACATCAGCTGGTACTGGTTGTATGGCCGCACTTGATGCCGAACATTATCTTGATAACCTATAGTCTTGTTAATTTAAAACAATGTAGAAATTATGTCATCTCCGTTAGATAAACAGCGCCAAAAACAATTACTAAATTGGCTAAAGGCACAACCTAAGCAGCATAAAAAAATATTACGTGGCTCAATATTAACTGGTTTTATGTCTGCTTTATGTATCGTTGCTCAAGCCATATTACTCGCCTTGATACTGCAAAATTTAATTATCGTTCAGAGCGATTTTTTTACTATTTTACCCTATTTTATCGCGCTTGCGATAGTCTTTATCGTCCGTGCATTATTAACCTATATACGTGAAAAAATTAATTTTTTATTAGGACTCTCTTTACGTAAAACAATCCGTCAAAAGCTAATAGATAAGATTGAACAAACTGGACCTCCAGCAATTAGCCAACATACAAGTGGCGGGCTAAGTACTTTATTAATTGAACAAATAGAAGATTTACAAGATTTTTATGCTCGCTACTTACCACAAATTAGCCTAGCAACAATGATCCCTTTGCTTATCTTAATTGTCATATTGCCATTTAACTGGGCTGCTGCCCTAATTTTATTTTGTACCGCTCCGCTGATCCCAATATTTATGATTTTAGTCGGCATGGGAGCTGCTGATGTTAACCGTAAAAATTTTAAAGCACTAGCGTATTTAAGCGGTCATTTTTTAGATAGATTAAAAGGACTACAAACAATAAAATTATTTAATCAAGGTGCAAGACAAACTAAAGCGATCAATCATTCAGCCGAAGACTTTCGTATCAAAACAATGAATGTGTTAAAAATGGCATTTCTCTCATCGGCGGTATTAGAATTTTTTGCTTCTATTTCTATCGCCATCGTTGCTGTATATTTTGGTTTTTCTTATTTGGGCGAAATCCATTTTGGATCTTATAGCGGAACAGTCACCTTATTTGCTGGTTTTTTTGCCCTCATCCTCGCGCCCGAATTTTTTCAACCATTAAGGGATTTAGGTACCTATTATCATGCCAAAGCGCAAGCCATTGCAGCAGCAGATAATATTGAAACATTTTTGGCGACATCAGCCAGCGATATGGTTAAGCAAACGCAAATAGAAACAATAAAAATTGATAGGATTGATACGATAACTGCGCAAGATTTAATTATTTTATCGCCAGATAATCAACCTATTGTTGGCCCGCTAAGCTTTAGCCTTAAAGCGCCGTTTAATCTGGCGCTTATGGGGGCAAGTGGCGGAGGAAAAAGCTCACTATTAAACCTATTACTCGGCTTTTTACCTTATAAAGGTTCGCTAAAAATTAATCAGATAGAATTTAATTTACTTGATCTTGCTAAATGGCGAACGCAAGTCAGTTGGCTAGGCCAAAACCCTTATTTGCTCAATAATTCTATTCGTAATAATATCTTGCTCGCAAATCCAAATGCCAGTGAAAAAATGTTAAATGATGCAATTAACCATGCACAATTATCTGATTTTATTCAACAACTACCAAATGGACTTGATACCCAGATTGGTGAAGATTCAGTTAGATTATCCGTTGGCCAAGCTCAGCGCATTGCAATCGCTAGAGCACTTTTAAAACCATGTAATTTATTATTACTTGATGAGCCAACAGCTAGCTTGGACAAACAAACCGCACACGAAATTGAAGCAATTTTAATCAGTAATTATCAAACATGTAATATCATCACCGTAACTCATCATAATAGTGAAATCATGGCATTTGATCAGATTTGGCAATTGCGTGAGCAGCAAATCTATATTGATAAATAGGGAAATATCATGCTGACAAAACTATTACCTTACATTAAGCTTTATCGACATTATTTTTTTATGGTTTTACTCGGTACTATTTTAGTGCTACTTACTCTTGGTGCCAGTATTTTTCTACTTTCCCTTTCAGGCTGGTTTTTATCGGCGACCGCATTTGTTGGAGTGGCTGGCTTATATACCTTTAATTATATGCTGCCCGCCGCTGGCGTCAGAGGGGCAGCAATAATAAGAACTGCCGCTCGTTATGCAGAAAGATTAGTTAACCATGATACCACCTTTAAAATACTATCGTATTTAAGAACTCATGCATTTAAACGCATATTGCCATTGTGTGCCATGCAAATGCAGCGCTATCAAAAAGCAGATTTACTTAATCGTTTTATTGCGGATATCGATAATTTAGATCACCTTTATTTAAGGCTGTTTATGCCAATTGTGAGTGGTGTATTAATGACAATACTCATTTATTTCGCTGTTGGTTACTTTGACCAAACCATCGCGGGCACTATCTCGATAATATTGTTAATGACGATCCTAGTCATACCAATAATATTTTATCAAGCGGGTAAATTAATTGGTGCAAAAATTGCTGAACAAAAAAGTGAATATCGTCAAAAATTAATTAGTTATCTGCAAGGGCAAGCCGAGTTGATATTATTCAATGCAACTAAACAGTACCGTTTACAGTTAGATGAAATAGAACAACAATGGCTAGCCAATCAACAAAAACAAGCAACTTTGTTAAGCCTTTCAAGTGCATTAATTTTACTCATTATTGGAATAATGACGCTATTAATTATATTTTTAGCGGCCGATGGCGTCGCAAATTATCAGCAACCCATTATTGCTTTATTTATTTTTGTTGGCTTATCTTGTGCTGAGATACTGACACCTATCCCTGGAGCATTTCTCTTTTTAGGTCAAGTGCTAACTTCTGCAGAGCGAATGAATGAATTAAGGCAACTACAACCCAAAATAACCTTTCCTGATACGGGTGAAAAAGCTGATTTGAATCACTGTGAAATTGTCTTTACTGATGTGACATTTTCTTATCCAAATCAGCCATTTAACGTTTTCGAGCAGATTAATTTTACTATCAAAAATGGCGAGCATGTTGCATTAATCGGCAAAACAGGCTGTGGGAAATCCACATTATTAAGTCTCATTAGCCGTACGTTGTCGACTAAAAATGGGCAAATTTTTTTAAACCAGCAAGATATTACACGATTTGATGAAGCGACATTACGTAGTTTTATGGCAGTTATTCCACAAACTATTGATATTTTTAGCGATACGCTACGTAGCAATTTATTAATTGCCAATCCTGATGCGTCAGATAACGAACTAAGAGCAGTATTAGCCAGCGTTGAACTTGAAAAACTCACTAATAGCCAAGAAGGTCTTAATCTTTGGCTAGGTGAAGGAGGTAGGGCATTATCTGGAGGAGAAAAGCGCCGTATTGGAATTGCTAGGGCACTACTACATAAGGCGCCATTAATATTAATGGATGAACCTACAGAAAGCTTAGATAACCAAATTGAACAACAAATTTTAACAATTATTAAAAAATGTTACGCTGACAAAACACTGGTTATGGTTACTCATCGATTAACTGAAAATGACTGGTTTGATAGAGTTTATATGCTAAAAAACGCTCAATTGTCAATCGTGAATACAAAGTCACTTTGATTGGGCTATTTTTTATTATTAAATATTATTACAGTATAAAATTTGACTATTGATTAAAGAATAATAGTAATAGCATGATTGCTTGTATTACTATTTTAATGAAATTGATAAACGCTAATGCTTTTATTTTTGTTTAATATCATCAATAATAGCGCTAATTAACCTAAATAAAAAAAGCTTATGTATACAGGAACACTTTTTATCATCTCAGCGCCAAGTGGTGCGGGGAAATCAAGTCTTATAAAAGCTTACCTTAACCAAGGTAGCCAGCAAATCGCAAGTGTATCAATCTCTCATACTACCCGCCAGCCAAGACCGGGGGAAAACAACGGTGAACATTACTATTTTGTCGATCATCGAGAATTTGAAAGCTTAATTGAGCAAGATGCTTTTGTCGAGTATGCCAAAGTGTTCGATCATTATTATGGCACATCAAAAGCAGCTATCGATAGCAGTTTAAAACAAGGCATTAATATATTTTTAGACATTGACTGGCAAGGTGCAAGACAAGTCAGAGAAAAAATGCCGAATGCAAAAAGTATTTTTATTTTGCCGCCCTCATTAACTGAATTAGAAAAAAGACTGATCAAGCGCCAGCAAGATTCTCTTGAGGTCATTGCTAAACGCATGCACAAAGCTAAATCAGAGATGTCTCATTATGCTGAATATGACTATTTAATCATTAATGATGATTTTCCTAGCGCCTTAAACGCATTAACAGCGATTATTAAAGCGGATAGTTTACGTACAAATAAACAGTTATTATTAAATAAGTATACCATCGATAACCTTATCGATTAGATTTATAAAACTTTGCGCTAACAACCAGTTAGCGTTATATTTTATTAAAAAACACCATTAACCCTAATGATATTTATCAAATTATAGTAAACATTTCGCATTAAAACTTAAATAAGCATAGCAATCTACGCTAAATTTAAGTAAAATTGATGATTATTCTAGAGAAATCCACTATTGATTATGAGGTAAGTATGGCTCGTGTAACCGTTCAAGACGCAGTTGATAAAATTGGTAACCGATTTGATTTAGTATTAGTTGCGGCAAGGCGCGCGCATCAAATTCAATCTGAAGGTAAAACGCCACTAGTCGCAGAAGAAAATGATAAGGAAACTGTTATTGCGCTGCGTGAAATAGAACAAGGTTTGGTCAATAAAAAAATTCTCGATACTGCTGATTATCAAGCGCGTCAAGAAGAAACGGAAACGCGTTCTATACTCCATGAAACAATTCTTTTCGAAAACACACCATCATACGAATAAAACTATAAGCAAAGCATCATAAAATGACAGCTGATATGCAATATTTTGCTTCATTAGAGAAAAGAATCAAAAGCTATCTTCCAGGTAAGCAAGTCAAGCAAATCCGAGAAGCTTATATGTTTGCTTATGGTGCTCATGATGGTCAATTTCGCTCAAGTGGTGAACCTTACATCACCCACCCAGTTGCCGTTGCTTGTATTCTTGCCGATATGCAACTGGACTTTGAAACAATTATTGCTGCATTATTGCATGATACGATTGAAGATACGCCCATTACTTATGAAAAGGTTGTCGAGCGATTTGGTGAGGATGTTGCTCAACTAGTCGAAGGGGTTTCTAAGCTCGACAAGCTTAAATTTCGTAATCGTCAAGAAGCTCAAGCTGAGAATTTTCGCAAAATGGTGCTTGCGATGGTTAAGGATGTGCGAGTCATTTTAATCAAACTTGCTGATCGTACCCATAATATGCGCACGTTAGAATCATTAAGACCTGATAAACGCCGCCGAATAGCGAAAGAAACCCTTGAAATATATGCTCCCCTAGCTTATCGCTTAGGGATTAATCATATTAAAACTGAGCTTGAAGTACTTGGTTTTACCGCTATGCACCCGAATAGAGCTAAAGTTATTGAAAAGGTGATTTCATCTGCAAGAAAAACGCGTAAAGAGTTAATCAAGCAAATTTTAGTTGAAATTGAAGAGCGATTAAATCACGCAAAAATTAAAGCTAAGGTAGAAGGTCTCGAAAAAAATATCTATGCTATTTACCAAAAAATGCTACTTCGTGAGCAAAACTTTCGCTCAATTATGGATATCTATATTTTCCGTATTATTGTCAAAGACGTTGATAGCTGTTATCGAGTATTAGGTTTAGTTCATAATTTATATAAACCCCGCCTGAATCGTTTTAAAGATTATATCGCGATCCCAAAAGTCAATGGTTACCAATCACTTCACTCCTCTTTAATTGGTCCACATGGTACGCCTGTCGAAATCCAAATTCGCACGGCAGATATGAATCAAATGGCTGAAATGGGCGTTGCGGCTCATTGGACCTATGATAAAAACGATGAGATGAATAATACAACTGCACAAATTAAAGCGCATCGTTGGATGCAAAATTTACTAGAATTACAACAAAATGTCGTTAGCTCATTTGAATTTATTGAAAATGTTAAATCAGATTTATTTCCTAAAGAAATTTATGTATTTACACCTAAAGGGCGTATTGTAGAATTACCAGAAGGTGCGACACCTGTTGATTTAGCTTATGCGGTTCATACTGATATTGGGCATCAATGCATTGGCGCAGTAGTCGATCGCAAGCCGTCCCCACTTTCACAGCCTTTGAAAAATGGACAAACAGTGGAGATTTTAACCTCTCCAAATAGTAGACCTAATGCGGGCTGGCTAAATTTTGTCGTTAGCTCGAAAGCGCGTGCACGTATTCGTCAAGCATTAAAAAGCTTAAAACGAGAAGATGCTATTGCGTTAGGTAAGCGATTATTAAATTACTCTTTAATGGGACAAGGCGGCATTAACTCAATCCCTAAAAGAAAAATTGATAAATTGATGAGTATTACTAAATTAAACTCTTTTGATGATCTACTCGCGGAAATTGGCCTAGGTAATATCATGAGCCAATTTGTCATAAAAAGCCTTGAGTACAGCGATGACGTTGACATTAACCAATATGGTTTAAATAAAAAGTTAGCAATCACTGGAACAGAAGGATTATTAGTCTCTCTTGCTAAATGTTGTCACCCTATTCCTGATGATCCTATTATTGGTAGAATAAGCCCAGAAAAAGGCTTGACTATTCATCATGAATCATGCCGTAATATTATTGGTTACCAAAGCCATCCGGATAAATATGTACCGCTAGAATGGTCTCCCGCTCCAGATCAATTGTTTATTGCTGAAATTTGGATTGACATCATAAATAATGCCGCTACAGCATTAGCAAACATTATTTCAGCCATTAATGCTGAATCAGCTAATGTACAATGGCTAAATACCGAAAAGAAAGATGCCAAAATTTATACTATTATTTTGCATATAGAAGTTAAAAACTCAATCCAACTAAATGAAATCATTCGTAAAATAAATTATCAGCAAGAAGTGGTCAATATTAATCGTAATATCAATTAAATTATGGCTGATAAACGATTACTCAACCACTTAACCATTAGCCATTTACCTGGACTTGGTGATGCATTAGCAAAAAAATTCAACTCATTAGGAATCTATACCATTGGCGACCTACTATTGCATTTACCCATGCGTTATGAAGATCGTTCTAGTTCAAGCACCATCGCAACGTTATCCATTGCGGAGCATACGACCATTCAAGGTCAAATTATAAAAAGTGAAGTCATCATCGCTAAAAAGCGTATGCTAATTTGTACCGTTCAAGATGAAACCGGTATTATCAACCTCCGTTTTATGAATTTTTATCCTGGCCAAAAACAAAATATGGCAGTAGGTAAATGGCTAAAAGCCTACGGTGAAGTAAAAAAAGGCAAAATATACCTTGAAATGATCCACCCTCAAGTACAAATCCGCGATAACGAGCAAGCACTTGACGACATCGAAACTGAAAGATATACCCCAATTTACCCTGCCACTTATGGTTTAACTCAAACCATGCTGCGTAAATTTATTAATTTAGCTTTAATACTATTAATACGTAATCCTTCACCAGAACTCATTCCTGATAAGTTTTTAATTGGCTTTCCAAGTATAGAACAAGCTTTAAAAATTATTCATGAACCACCATTAGATACCGATATTAACGCTTTAGAGAACGGTGATCATCCAGCTAAAAAACGGTTAATATTTGAAGAATTACTTGCTTACCATTTAAGCATGCAAATAACTAAATCATATAACCAAACACAACAAGCAGTAGCGCTGAAAGTAACCAATAAATATATTGCACCTTTTCTGCGTGGATTACCCTTCACACCAACTAATGCCCAAAATCGTGTTGTGAATGAAATTTGGCATGATATGGCAAAGAATATCCCGATGATGCGCCTTGTTCAAGGTGATGTAGGTTCAGGGAAAACATTGGTCGCGGGGCTAGCGGCACTTAATGCACTCGAAAATAACCAACAAGTTGTATTAATGGCACCAACTGAAATTTTAGCCGAGCAACACTATCTCAATTTTTGTCAATGGTTTGAGCCACTAGGCCTCACTGTCAGCTTATTGTCAGGAAAATTAACCGCTAAAAATAAACGTGAGTGTTATACCAGTTTACAATCAGGGCAGACTGATATGCTAATTGGAACGCACGCAGTGTTTGTTGAGCAAGTTAAATTTGCTAATTTAGGTCTGGTTATTATTGATGAGCAACATCGCTTTGGTGTTGCTCAGCGGTTGTCATTATGGCAAAAAGGTGTGAAAGATAATATTTATCCTCATCAACTGATTATGACTGCGACACCAATTCCTCGAACACTAGCCATGACGGTTTATGCTGATCTTGATGTTTCAACTATTGATGAACTACCTCCTGGCCGAACCCCAATTACCACAGTTGTGCTACCAAATACTCGCCGTAACGACGTTGTAGCAAGAATCCAACAAGCCTGCCTTGAAGGAAAACAAGCTTACTGGGTATGCACTTTAGTTGAAGAATCTGAGATTCTTGAGGCCCAAGCTGCTGAAGTTGTTTTTGCCGAGTTACAAGAATTATTACCTGATATTAAAGTTGGTCTGATCCACGGTAAAATGAAACCCGTACAAAAGCAGGAAGTAATGCAGGCTTTTAAGCAAGGTAATATTCAATTATTAATTGCGACAACAGTTATTGAAGTTGGTGTTGATGTGCCAAATGCTAGCTTAATGGTTATTGAAAATGCAGAGCGATTAGGCTTATCACAACTTCACCAGCTACGTGGTCGAGTCGGACGAGGTAGTGAAGCGTCACACTGTGTACTGATGTATCAAATGCCACTTAGCCGAGTAACCAAAGAAAGACTGAATATTATGCGTGATAGCAATGATGGTTTTGTTATCGCACAAAAAGATTTAGAGATCCGTGGTGGTGGTGAAATATTAGGTACAAGACAAGTTGGCATTGCAGGTTTTAAAGTCGTTGATCTGATCCGCGATCAACATATGATAAGCACAGTACAAAATGTATCAGCTTATTTACTCATACACCATCCAAGCGCAGCGATTGCTATTGTTGATAGTTGGTTACCCGATAGAACCAAATACATTAACGCATAAAAATCGCAAGGCACTGGATTAAACAGTGCCTATTATATTACGAATCTGATTATTGCAACGGTGATAAGGTGATCTCGACACGGCGATTTTGTGCCCGCCCAGCGTCGGTATTATTTGCAGCAATAGGCTGTGAAGCTCCTGCACCATAAACAGACATTCTTGCCGCTGAAGTTCCTTGTTGAATTAATAGATTAGCCACACTATTAGCTCGCTCTAATGATAATTTTTGATTAGTTGCATTGCTGCCCGTTGAATCAGTATGACCGACGATATTGATCGCTGTTTTTGGGTATTCCTTTAGCACCAAAGCAACACTTGTCAATGTCTCAGTACCCAACGGTTTAAGTGTCGAACTGCTGGTATCGAAAGTCACGTTATTTGGCATATTAAGGATAATATTGTCACCCGATCGCGTTATGCTGACACCCGTATTACGTAATTTATTACGTAATTTAGTTTCTTGAACATCCATATATGCACCGACGCCACCACCCACTACCGCACCAGAAGCCGCACCAATTAATGCTCCTTTCCCTCGATCACTTTTAGAGGAGGATAAAACACCAATTCCGGCTCCGACAGCACTCCCCAGAATCGCGCCTTTCGTGGTATTGGCAACTTTTTGTTCGCCAGTATAAGGATCGGTCGAGCAAGCCGATAATACTAATGTAGAACTTAATGCTAATATTGCGATTGAATAGATTTTCATTTTATTCCTCATTCCAATTATTACTGACAAGTATTCATTATCATTATTGCAGCATAACAAATACAGCGATTACCATATAAAAATTACCACACAGAAATACGGTTTAGTTTAAGCTTATTTTACACTAAGTATTACTCAAATCGTGCCACGTTTCAGGTAAATATTGCCAAAATCGTGTCGGCATAAACTGCCGTTGCAATTTAGGGTTAATACGCTCTTTAATTGTAGTTGCTTGGCAATAACGATACCACATGCTTTGAAATTTTTTTTCATTTGCTGAAAGGTAACGTTCATTAATAATGCCATCGGTAAGCAAACCATCTTGCTCATTTAACGTTATAATTTCTGTTTGAGTTAAGTCATATAAATAACCATATTGCCTTTTTGTATCAAAAATTGCCCATTTTTGATCAGCAAAACGGTCCTGAAAAAAATCAATGGCAAACGGTAACGTGTTGTATCGAGGCGATACAGTTGCAAAATAAACTTTATCATTTTGATTATTAATAATATTAAAACGAACAAACATCATTAAATAGTGTCGTTCATGTGATACTTTTTGCGCCAATTTCTTTATTGCGAGTACGTCTGGATCAGCAAAATCATGACTAATATCACGCTTATTTTTAAACACTTTAACAAGATAATTAAAAAGAAGCATTGCCCTTTCGGGGCACTCTGAATACCACACATAAGTTAGTTGAGTCAGTGCGATAGGTGGCAAACGCTTTTTCATCGCTTGACTAACGCGGTTATATTTTTCCTCTGTCGTTTGTACTAGATGCTCTTCTGATGCTAATAATGGCAAAACATCCTCATGTGTAAGAATTGACTGTGGCCATTTTTTTAATAAAAATGCGTCGAAAATAGCAGAAAGTAATCCTTCAAAACTCTGGTCATAGCGAAAAATAATCATACTTACTTCCCTACAACGCCATGGTTAGTTGCTGTGGTAGCGGTCTCGTTTTGGCTTGTTCGATCAGAGGAGCTTCTTGCAATGATAAGCGAATATACTGTGCTGAAGACTCTTGCAACTTAAAAGTACGCATCTCATGACAAACAATAAAAAACTGAGCGCGTTTGAGTACGACACCTATGCGCTTTAAAGCATCAAGGTTAAGGCGGCTATGTTGGCGTGCCGATACAATCAAGCGAGCCGATTTAATGCCAATCCCTGGCACTCTTAATATTTGCTCATAGCTTGCCCTGTTAATATCAATAGGAAAATAACTTGGATTACGAATTGCCCAACTGAGTTTAGGATCCATATCTAAATCTAGTGATTGATGATCATCATTTACAATTTCATCAACATTAAAGTGATAAAACCTTAATAACCAATCAGCTTGATATAATCTATTTTCACGAATTCTCGGCACATCTTTTACCATTGGTAACCTTGTATCGTAGCTATTTACCGGAATAAAACCTGAGTAATAAACGCGTTTCATGCTTGGCCGTTTATAAAGCTTTGAGGTCAATTGCAAAATTTGTTGATCCGTTTCATCGCTGGCTCCGACAATAATTTGGGTGCTTTGCCCTGCTGCAGCAAATTTAGGTGCATGATGAAATTTTTGCCGTTCTTCTTTATTTTCAATGAGGTGCTGTTGAATGTGGCGCATCGGTAAATAGATACTTTGGTGATCTTTATCTGGTGCTAAGCGTTTTAGATTTTGCTCTGTGGCTATTTCTAAATTAACACTTAATCTATCAGCATATAGCCCTGCTTGATAGACAAGTTCGCTGCTCGCTCCTGGAATTGCCTTCATATGGATATAGCCATTAAAACCATGGATAATACGTAAATCTTTAATGACTCGGATCATTCTTTCCATCGTATGATCAGCATTTTTAATAATGCCTGAGCTTAAAAATAGCCCTTCAATATAATTTCGGCGATAAAATTCAATCGTTAGCTCTGCTAACTCCTTAGGAGAAAAGGCAGCGCGTTCAATATCATTGCTGCTTCGATTGATACAATATGCACAATCATACAAGCAAAAATTAGTCAGCATAATCTTTAACAATGCAATGCAGCGACCATCTGCAGTAAAACTATGGCAAATGCCCCATCCTTGCGTACTACCAATTCCACCATTTTGGTTTTTACGGGTTGTTCCACTTGAAGCGCAAGAAACATCGTATTTAGCCGATTCCGCCAAAATTTCTAGTTTTTTAATCGTACTATCTTGCATAACTCACCCTTTGTAACTGTATAAAAATACAGTATAATTAATATAAAAGAGAAAGTCATCTATTGGACAAATAAATTTTATAAATAAAAGGAGTACAGTTATTCGTACAATTATCTTAAATTATAACTACAATGCTGAGCAGAATCGATTACATCTAGCCAAACATTAGGACCAACTAATGGTTGATTTGTTAGATAACGTCTTAAAGCATCAAGTGCAATTGCTGAAAATACCTGTTGCTCAGTTTGTCTATCATAGCGTCTACTTTTATAATTAAGCTGATAACAATATGTTTGCTTAGGCGTAACAAGTTTAAGGGTGAATTGGCTATTATCTTGGTTGAATTGACCTAAAAACAAAATTAATGCTTGAGGAAATTGTGTCATCAAGTCATTTAGACGGTGGGCAATATTATATGACACTTCAGATTTAACTAATGGTGCACCTTGATCATAAAGCTGATATGCAATTAGTCCAGCCGTTTGCTCCTCAAGCACAATCAATTTTTGCGACTTATCTTGCAGTAGCTGGCTGACGACAGTAGCAAGCCCTTGCGTACCTTCATATAATAAATTGTCACTAACTAATTGCTTTAACTGTTGCCATAGTTTATCCATTAATGGTTGCTCAGATATTTTGCCTGTCAATTTTAGTTCGATAATAGGCACTGCAGAACGATAACCGACATCAATACTGGCAGGGACCAATAGTTTTGCTTCAATTTCACTCGCTAAATCGCTCTCTGTTCGACCCATTGTAGTGAGCCGATAACATAGTGGCTTTATAATATTAGGCTGCATTTTTTTGATATCAGGTAGAATTTGATTTTCAATCATTACTTTAAATTCAGAAGGTACACCTGGCGTAAAAAATAGCACGCAGTTATTTATTAGCATTTTAAAACCACATGCAGTTCCGACTGGATTATCAATTATTGATGCGCTCTTCGGCAACATAGCTTGTTTTACATTAGCAGGCGGCATCTCTCTGCCTTTGTTAGCAAAAAATTGCGCTAAAATAATGAGCCATTCCTGACGTAAGATTAACTCTTCATTATTAGCTTTAGCCGCTGCTAGAGCACTTAAATCATCACTAGTTGGTCCCAATCCCCCGTTGATAATTAGAATATCATTCTCTTTACTACGCTTAATTAACGTATCAATTAACTGATTAAGGTTATCGCCAACAGTAAAGCGAGAGGTAATAGTAAAACCATGTTGAAATAAAAAATCAGATAACCATGAAGCATTGGTATCGGTAATTTGTCCGTATAATACTTCGTCGCCCGTGCTTACCATCTCAATTTTTAATATATTAGTCATCTTGCTCCTCAACATCGGCCATACTTTCTTTACTCAACACCATTTTCATTGAAAAATAGAGATCATAAGCGAACTCAATATAGTCTTTATCCATATTGATATTCATATCTTTAAACCAACGTTTCAACGTTTTTCGTCTTCCCGCTAAAATAAATACAACGTTACGTATTTTTAATGCTCGAACAAGCTCTTCAATACCGAGTAACACACTTACATCTTGATAAGTAAAGCAAGGGATCGTATCTACAATCACATATCCAACTTTTTCTGGTGATTCATCAACTAAGTTAATTATACGTTTTTTAAAATAAGCGATATTAAAATACGTTAATGGTGAGTTAAAACGATACATAATCGCGTTATCAATTGGCTTCACATTATTGCTTAAAGAATGAATTCTTCCATCAGTATCAACGCCTAAAAGCTGATCAGTCGGTCTAAAAATTTGCTTTAAAAATAAGAATAAACCAAGCAGAACAGCTAATGCCATGCCAGGAATAATGCCAATTAATAACACAGCAATAAGCGTTGCTAAACTTAAATAAAACGCATCTCGACTAAGTTTAAAAAAGCGAAGGATTGTTTTTATATCAATGAGTGACCACGAAGAATAAATAAGAATAATCGCTAATACCGCGGTTGGAATATACTCTAATGGCGATAATAAAAAGAAGACAATTAATGCAATCACAAGCGCTGCAACAATCGATACTAACTGAGTTTTACCGCCATTTACGTCATTTATTGCAGTTCTTGATGAAGTACCACTTACCACAAAACCATTTGATAATCCCGCTACAATATTAGCAATACCAAGTGCCCTAAACTCAGCATCAGCATCAGTATCATAATTATTTTTAGCCGCAAAACTGCGTACCGTTATCATCATACTAATAAAACAGATAACAGCAATATTTACTGAAGGGACAACCAGCTCGCGCATTAAACCAACATCAAAATTACCCCATGATACAAAGGAGAGCATTTCATTACTAAATTGACCAATAATGTTAACACCATGTTGGTCAAAACCAATCAACCAAGAGGCAAATGTCATGATAATAACAACGATTAATGGCCCTGGCCAACGTGGCCGTAGTTTTTTTATTCCGATCAATAACATCAGCGTTATTAATGAAATTAGTACCGTGATAAAGTGCATCTCTGGTACTTTTAGCGGGATATAAAATACTCTGGCGAACAAATTACCGAAGTCATAGCTAAAACCACAAACTTTAGCAAATTGATCCACAATAATAGTAATGGAGATCCCATTAAGCAAACCAATTAAAATGGGGCGACTTAAAAGGTCTGCTAAAGCGCCAAGACGCAATCTTCCAGCAATTAAGCACCAAATACCAATCATGATGGTCATAACAATAACTAACTGCCATCTCAAAATTGGATCATTTGCAGCTAAGGGAATAACAACAGCGGCAACAACCGCGCAAGTTGCTGTATCTGGTCCAATAATAAGCTGCCTTGAAGAGCCAAACAGCGCATAAGCAACTAAGGGTAAAATCGTTGAATAAAGTCCCGCTATTGCACCAACTCCAGTTAAATCAGCATAGGCAATTGAAACGGGTAATGATACAGCGGCAACGGATAGACCGGCTCGAAGATCGTAACTTAAGTACTCTCTACGATAATTGACTAAACTTGCAAGACCAGGGATCCATTGCAATAATTTTTGAAAAAATAGCTGATTGTCGAATTTTCCCATATCAAATCACTTATTTCCCTGCAATACTCATTTTTTCAATCAGTATTGAACCGCATTGAATATTGGTTCTTCTTTCTATGTCGCTACCAATTGCAATAATATTGCTATACATATTAGATAAATTATCCGCAATAGTGAACTCGTTAATTGGGTATTGAATTTGCCCGTTTTCAACCCAAAAACCACTAGCGCCACGCGAATAATCACCAGTCACCAAATTGACACCTTGTCCCATTAAAGATGTAACCACAATACCGCGATCCATTATTTTTAATAGCTGGGCAAAAGTGGGCATTAAGTGAGTGCTTTTTAAACGCCAATTATGAATGCCCCCCGCATTACCGGTGCTTGTAAATGTTTTTTCTTGAGTTGATAACTTTCTAGCAGAGTAACTACTAAGTAAATAAGTTTGTAAGATACCATTGTTAATAATATCTTTATCAAAGGTACGAATCCCATCACTATCAAAAGGTGCTGAACCAACCTCTTTTAATAAATGAGGTAACTCTTTTATGGTTAACCAGTTAGGTAAAATTTTTTGACCGATTTTATCGAGTAAAAAAGATGATTTTTTATAGATTGCACTACCGCTAATTGCCGAAGCAAGATGACCGATTAATCCTGTTGCGACTTCAGCACTAAATAGCACAGGTACCTGCATAGTCGCTATTTGCTGAGCACCTAAATTGGCAATAGTTTTATCAGCCGCTTGTACACCGACTGATTCAGCCGATTTTAATAAGTTAATATCGCGCGATGACGTATATGCATAATCGCGCTCCATCTGCCCATCGCGCTCAGCAATCACCGAACATGACAAAGCATGTGAACTCGCGCGATAGCCTTGTAACATCCCTTCGCTATTACCATAGACATGAATACCATAGCTACTATTAAAATGACCGCCATCACTATTGATAATTTCTGTATAATTTAATGCGGTCATTTCCGCTTTTGCCGCTTGCTTTATTGCTTCATCAACATTGAGAGCGCTTGGATAAAATAGATCTAAATCGGGACAATCAAATGCCATTTGTGATTTATCACCTAAACCAGAATAAGGATCGGCAGACGTATACTTCATGATCTCAATGGCCATATTTATGGTTTGTTCTATTGCTTGCGGCGAGAGATCATTCGTTGAAGCATTACCTTTTCTCTGATCTTGATATACCGTAATTGCTAATACACCATCACTATTAAACTCAATATTTTCTGTTTCACCTAAACGGGTACTAACATTAATGCCTGTTGATTTATTTATTGCAATTTCAACTGAATCGACTTTCTTTTTAGCAATGTCGATCGCATTAGCGACTACGGATTCCAACTGCTGCTGTTCTTTATAAGACTGATTTTTTATGTGTAAAGTATTCATTAATAGCATCCGGATATTGTGCGTCAACACTTTTGTATGATAAAAATATTATTGTTTAACATGATTTTAAATAAAAATAAATTATATAGTAGCAATTTTTATTTAATTTCTGTCTTTGTTTTAATGATACGTTATAATAATACAATTAGCATTTATCATTTACATCAATTTAATAATATTTATTTAAAGATAACCTATGACACCATTTGAAAATGAAAATAGCAACGACGATGAAGAGATCATCTATGTCAGTAAAAGTGAAATAAAACGTGATGCAGAAGTCTTAAAAAAGCTTGGAGTAGAACTTGTCCAACTAAGCAAACTTGAGCGAGAAAAAATCCCGTTAGACGATAGTTTAGTATATGCAATTGAACTGGCTCAAAAAATCAAAAAAGAGGGTTATCGCCGCCAAATTCAATATATTGGCAAGCTTTTGCGTAGTCGTGATATTGATCCGATCAAACAAGCACTAGATAAATTAAAAAATCGCCATAATCAACAAGTCGTGCAATTTCATAAAATAGAAAAACTTCGTGATCAATTAATTGAGACAGGTAATGCTGAAGCTATCTTAGCTATTTATCCAACTGCCGATCGTCAACAATTACGAAACTTAGCTAGACTTGCTAAAAAAGAACTTGATGAAAATAAACCGACCAAATCAGCAAAACAAATTTTTCAATATTTAAAACAATTGAGTGAAACAGAATAATCTTTATAATAGACGTGCTTTTTTAATAAAATTAGAACTAAATCCGAGGACGAATAAATGGGACTATTAAATGTACCAGCAGGTAAATCATTACCTGATGATATTTATGTTGTAATTGAAATTCCAGCTAATGCTGACCCGATTAAATATGAAGTAGATAAAGAGTCTGGCGCAGTTTTTGTCGATCGATTCATGTCAACAGCAATGTTTTATCCCTGTAATTATGGTTATATTAACCACACTCTTTCACTTGATGGCGATCCGGTTGACGTGCTAGTACCAACACCTTACCCTTTACATCCAGGTGCAGTGATTCGTTGTCGCCCTGTTGGCGTATTGAAAATGACTGATGAGTCAGGTGAAGATGCCAAGCTAATTGCCGTACCCCATACTAAATTATCTAAAGAATATGATCATATTAAAGACATAGATGATTTACCTGAGCTGTTAAAAGCACAAATCAAACACTTCTTTGAACACTATAAAGATCTTGAAGCAGGAAAATGGGTTAAAGTTGATGGCTGGGAAAATGCTGAAGCGGCTCGCAAAGAGATTGTTGAGTCATTTGAGCGAGCGAAAAAATAACCTGTTCATTTATTAAAACGCCTGCTTTAATCCTAAATAGTATTGCCTAGGCAAGATTAAAGCGGGCTGTTTAACTTTATACCACAATTAATTATCGTAATTTTATTGCATCGATTTCATCAATATTCTGCTTTTTCAATAATTCACGATGATATAAATAATAAGCACCACGCGATAGCATCCGTAACTGGAAAATAAGATTATCAATTAATTTCTGTTTTTGTTCTGGCTCAAAATCAATCGCATCAGCACCGGAGTTAAACACAATTGTAACCATTGCCTCAGCTTGGGCTTCATTATAGCGACGAGGCATGCTATTAGCATTGTCTAAATAATCAGCAAGTTCAACAATAAAATGCTGGATCTCTCTTGCTATCGCTGAACGAAATGCTGCAGATGTCCCAGCCCTCTCGCGTAACAATAATAAAAATACTTTGGAATTGTTATCTATAAACTCAATAAATGTCGTTACTGATGTTTGAATAACACTTCCTCCTTTTTCAATTCGTTTACGCGCTTGGCGCATTAACTGACGCAGTGTTAAACCACTTTCATCAACCATTGCAAGACCAAGCTCATCCATATCACGAAAATGGCGATAAAATGAAGTTGGAGCAATACCAGCCTCACGCGCAACTTCTCGTAAGCTTAAACTGGCAAATCCTTGTTCTGCATTTAACTGATTAAATGCAGCATCAATTAAAGAGCGCCGCGTTCTCTCTTTTTGTATTGCTCTAATACCTGATGACTGAGGACATTTAGTACTTTTCATAACCTACAAATGTTAACCTTTTTTTAAAAGCAGCGCTTTCTCAGCAAAAACTTCGGGCATACGAGCTCGAATTTTCTTAGCAACTTGCTCGTAGCGAGAACGTAGCGGTGAACCAGGACGATAAATTAATGCAATTGAGCGTGATGGAATAGGATCAACACAAGGAATATAACAAATATTATCGCGAATTTTTTCATTTGGGGCGGCAAGTTCAGGGAAGAGAGTAATACCTCGTCCAGCTGAAATCATACTACGCAATGTTTCAAGACTTGTTGCCCTAAAACGTTTATCTTCTTCAATACCTGCTTGAAAGCAGTAACCCAAAGCGTGATCACGAAGACAGTGCCCATCTTCAAGCATCAAGAATTTTTCGCCACGCAGCTCTGATAAATTAATACATTTCTTTTTTGCTAATGGATTACTTGCAGGCACAGCTAAAAACATAGGCTCATCGAATAGATGTAACTCAATAAATGGATTGGTTTCCTTGACTTGCGCTAAAATCACGCAATCTAGCTTGCCTTGCTCTAGCTGTGAAACTAACACGTGCGTTTGTGCTTCATGTAAATAGAGTTCCAAAGATGGATAAGCATCATGCAATAAGCTAATAATGTGAGGTAATAAATACGGCGCAAGTGTTGGAATGAGGCCTATATGCATAGGGCCAGACATGTCTTCCCCTTGTTTACTAGCCATCTCTCGAAAAACCTGCACATTTCGTAAAACTTCTCGCGCTTGATCAACAAGCATTAACCCTGTTTGAGTAAATAATACTTTTCGGCTTGTCCTCTCGAGTAGCATAACACCGAGTTCATCTTCTAATTTCCTAATCTGTCCACTTAATGTTGGTTGACTCACATTACACGAATCTGCTGCTTTACGAAAATGGCGATATTCAGCTAATGCAACAAAATATTCTAAATCACGAATATTCATGACGGCCCCCGACGGCGTTGTTTTTTATAGAGTGAAAACACAAACATAGTAATAAAGCATAACTAATCATTATTACGCTATTACTATAATTACGCTCATTCTATACGATTACGCCCTGCAAATTAAGAGTTAATTATTAATATCTTAAATAAAAATTTAATAATAATTTTACATTTTTTCATTAACTTACTGAATCATTTAAGCTATTCTTTGCTTTTTTGATTGCAGTCGAAATTTGCATTGGAGCCACGCCGCCTTTAGCGCTACGCTTATTTAAACATGAATCGATTGATAAAATAGCATAAACATCTTTTTCAACCACCGGACTAAATCGTTTAAACTCATCAATTGTTAACTCTTCAAGGGCTTTTTCCTTAGCAATTGCATAGACAACTGCTTCACCAACGATATGATGAGCTTCACGAAATGGGATCCCGTTCGCAACTAAATAATCGGCAAGTTCAGTCGCATTTGAATAGCCTTGTTTTGCTGCATCAAGGCACTGTTGATAATTTATTTTAATATCATTTAGCACTAATGTAGCCATCGTTAAGCATTCATGCCAAGTATCTAACGCATCAAATAATCCCTCTTTATCTTCCTGCATATCTTTATTATACGCTAAAGGTAAGCCTTTAAATGTCATCATAGCTCCAGTCAAGGCCCCAATAACCCGTCCAGATTTACCGCGAATGAGTTCTAACGCATCGGGGTTTTTCTTTTGTGGCATTAACGATGAACCTGACGTAACACGATCAGATAATTCAATAAAATTTGCTTCACCGCTATTAAAAATAATGAGATCTTCAGCAAAACGCGATAAATGATTCATACCAATTGTAGCATTTGATAATAGCTCCATTACATGGTCACGGTCAGAAACAGCATCCAAACTATTGTTGGTTGCACCGGCAAAACCAAGATTTTTTGCTAGTAATTCACGATCTATTGGATAAGCGGTACCCGCTAAAGCGCCAGAGCCTAACGGGCTAATATCTAAGCGCACTAAGGTATCTTGCATACGACCTTTATCCCTCGCTAACATTTCAAAATATGCTAAACACCAATGAGAAAATGTAATTGGCTGCGCGCGCTGTAAATGAGTGTAGCCTGGCATTACAGCATCTTGGTATTGCTCAGCAGTATTAACTAGTTGCTGCTGTAAATGCTTAATTGCCTGAATTAGGTAATTAACTTCAACCTTACACCATAGCTTAAGATCAGTTGCAACTTGATCATTACGGCTACGACCAGTATGCAATTTCTTACCTAAATCTCCGACTTTTTCGATAAGTTTTTGTTCAACCCAACTATGAATGTCTTCAGCGTCGCTTTGCAAAATTTGTGTCTGATCTTGTTGTACCGAGGCAAGGAGTTGATTAAGAGCGTGCTCCAAACGCTGTTGTTCATCAGCAGATAGGATATTGACTGTCACTAATGATTTTGACCACGCAATAGAGCCGAGAATATCTTGCTCAACTAAACGATAATCAAAACGTAATGAATCATTAAAATGTTTAAAGCGCAGATCTACTGCTTGGCTAAAACGCCCACCCCATAATGCCATAATCACCTCATAATATTTATTCAATTTTTATTTTTTGAGTCGAATTTATTCGACTACATTTATCATTACTAACATCATTATTTTGAATCAACTGGCAAGCAGAGCCATTTTATGGCGTACTTCTGACCAATTTATGCCGCATAGCAAAAAGCTAAAGGCGATTATGACATCGCCTTATTATTTATACATATTAAAAGCAATTAATTAATGCTACTTTTTCTTTGCTATTTTTGTTGATATTTTAGCCTTTGTTTTTGGTGTAGAGATAACTTTAGAGCTGGCTTGTTTCGCTGGTAACTTTTTAGCGTTAACTGTTTTGTTGTTCGCATCACTATTTAACGCTCGGATACGTGATGACAATGAAAACAAGCGAATAAATCCGCCAGCGTGGCTATGATCATATACCTCATCTTCACCGAAAGTCGCAAACTCTTCATTGTATAAACTATTTGGCGATTTTTTCTGGACGGCTGTCACATTACCTTTATAAAGTTTCACGACAACTTCACCATTCATCTCTTCGGCTAAAACATCTGCTGATGCTTGTAGTGAACGACGATAAGGTGCAAACCAACGACCATCATAAACCACATAAGCCATTTCTAAGCCTAATTGTTCACGCCATTTAAAACTATCACGATCAAGTACCAATTGCTCAAGCCCGCGTAAGGCAGTCATCATAATCGTACCACCTGGCGTTTCATAACATCCACGTGATTTTATACCGACTAGACGGTTTTCAATAATATCAACGCGACCAATCCCATGCTTAGCGCCAATTTTATTTAGCGTTGCAACACAGTTATAAGGAGATAATTTTTTACCATTAACTGCAACAACCTCACCTTTTTCGATACCAATTGTAACTATTTCTGCTTTGTTTGGCGCATCTTCAGGTGAAACAGTCCAAGCCCAGCAATCAGCATTGGATTGATTCCAAGTACTCTCGAGTACTCCACCTTCGGTTGAAATATGCCATGCATTTTCATCACGGCTATAAATTTTTTCAATAGTTGCCGTAGTAGGAATTTTACGCTTTTTAAGGTAATCGATTAATGCTTCACGTGAACGCAGTTCCCATTCACGCCAAGGCGCAACAACTTTCAGTTGTGGTGCGAGTGCGGTATAGGTTGTTTCAAAACGAACCTGATCATTTCCTTTACCTGTCGCGCCATGACAAAGAGAGTCGGCACCAACTTCTAACGCATATTCCACTTGAGCTTTGGCGATAATTGGACGAGCCATTGATGTGCCTAAATAGTAGGTTCCTTCATAGAGAGCACCTGTCTTAAGCACAGGATAAACATAATCCTTAATGAATTCTTCTCGTAAATCAACAACACGACAAGCCACCGCACCAGAAGCTTTTGCTTTCTTCTCTACATCAACAAGCTCTTGTGGATCTTGACCTACATTAGCAACAAAAGCATAGACCTCACAGCCTGCATAATTTTCTTTAAGCCAAGGAATGATTGCTGATGTATCTAAACCGCCCGAGTAAGCTAAAACGACCTTTTTAATTCCACTTTTTTTCATGTTATACCCTTTATGAATTTATACACTCTAAATAAAAGTACTCACCGAATTAACACTAGCTAATCAATAGACTATTGACATAGCTATATTTACTATACGAGTTAGGTAATGATACGGGTGCCAATTGGCGTACCATTAAACAGCTCAATTAGCTGCTCACTATCTTTCCAGCTAGCAATATCAATTGAACGCCCTAATATTCTTGCCGCTTCAAATGCTGATTTTACTTTAACAATCATGCCATCAGTAATAATACCTTGTTCAATTAATTTATCCGCTTGTAGTTGAGTTAGTGATGCTATGCGCTGTTTATTTTGGTCTAAGACACCGACAACATCGGATAGTAATACTAAATCGGCATTGATTGTTTTGGCAATTGCCACCGCAGCATGATCGGCATTAACATTCATTAAATGCCCTTCCTCGGTAATACCAATTGAGCTAATAATGGGTAAATAATGGTGAGCCAATAACATATTAAGTAATTTATTATCCCCAGGAAACACGTCCCCCACACAGCCCAAATCAGTAGAAATTTGTTTAACTACCGAACTATTACCATCACCTAATGATAAGCCAATAGCTAATAATTGGTGCTTTTTTGCTTCGGCAAGCAACGTCTTATTAGCACTACCTGAAAGCGCACCAACAATAATGTCGATTTGATCGCTCGGTGTTACACGCAAACCATTTCGTCGAACTACAGGCAGAGCAAGCTTAGCCATTAGCTCATCAACCACACAACCGCCACCATGCACAATGACTAAAGCGCGCGAGTACTCTTTTTGGTAATGTTTAATAATAGTAAATAATTTATCAAGTGCGTCTTTCGTATCGAGCAGCACACCGCCTAACTTAATGACTAATGGACTCATATTATCCCCTAACCTTAAAGTAACGACATGGTTTCATCAAAACCAAAGCGAATATTCAAACATTGCACGGCTTGCGCAGCGGCGCCTTTTAATAAATTATCTTCAACTGAGATTAAAATTAGCTGGTTACCCTTTAGCACAAAACCAATATCACAATAGGGCAAACCAACTACCGATTTTAATGCTGGCCAATCTTTCTGATAAACTCTAATTAACGGTTTGTGTGCATAATATTTATTTAATGCAGCTAGAATATCATCAGATGTCACACCATCATTAACCCGACAAGTGATCGTTGCATGAATTCCTCGTTTAAAGCTGCCCAAATGTGGGGTAAAAATCACCTCTTGACCTAAATGACTTGCAATTTCAGGTTGATGCCGGTGAGTAAATAAACTGTAAGCATGTAGACTAACTTCACAAAAATGGTTTTTCAATGAGGCTTTACGCCCTGCACCACTTACTCCACTTACCGCATTAATTACAGGCCATTGAGAAGTATCGAGTAAGCCTTCGGCTAAAAGTGGCTTTAACGGTAATTGTGATGCGGTTGGATAACAACCAGGAACGGCAATTAATCGCGCCTGTTTGATGTTTTGTTCATTCCATTCAGCAAGCCCGTAAACAGCTTGATCAAGCCATGTTTGATGTTGATGGGTAAAACCATAAAACTCAGTATAAAAATCGGCAGAGTTAACGCGAAATGCACCCGACAAATCAAACACCGTACAACCACACTCTAAAAAATAAGGCGCTATATCATGGCTAACTGCATGTTCGGTCGCTAAAAAAACGATATCAATATTATTGATAATTGCAGAATAATCGCTAGTTGCAAGCAGAGGTAAATCAACCAAGCCTTTTAGTTGTGGGTGTAAATCAAAATCCGAAATCAATTTACCCGCATCAGTACTTTTTTCTGATACTGTTAGAGCCGCTATTTCAATATGTGGATGTCGATTTAGGTAATAAGCAAGTTGCGCACCTGCATAACCACTTGCTCCAACAATTAGCGCCTTTAACATAACGATTCCTATCATTTATTAATATAAATTGAATGATAGAATAATAGATTTGCAAGCATAACTCAATATAAAAATGAATTTTTATTCATTTTTATTGAATTTTTATTTAACAATTGACGCTAAAAATAGACTTTGTTGTGCATAAAAGAAAATAAAGCATAGTTCAGCTAACTTTTGCACGATAAACTAGCTATTTCAAGCAGAAATGGTGGTAAATGTAGCGTGAGCTCAGAACCAACAAGAGCGCTGAGCATAGATAATGAGTCACACAGACATAATGCAAATTAGATTATGAAGACTCTAGCGACTTTTTAGCGTTTTCTATAACAATTTTAAAATCAATACCCTGATCTTTAGCTGCAAAAATGCAACCACAATAACACTGCCGATAGACATCATATTCCTTGCAAATTTCTACCGACCTTTTATAGCCATTATTTTTTTTAAAATCTGATGGTAAATAGTTTACGGCAAAAATTTCTTGAATTTCAAAACCAAGCTCATTAATTTTTTGACTATTTTTTTTCGGACTTAATGTTAAAGCGCTAGCAAAATAATCAAAGCCCGACTTTTGCGCTTCAATCGCAGCAAGATCAAGACGCATCTTATAACAGAGGTGACAACGAGCACCACCTTCTGGCTCATCTCGTAAATGTCCTACTTGTTTAAGAAACTCGGCGGGTTGATAAGCGGCCTCTAAAAATTGTACCTGATGACCTGTCTTTTGATTAAAATCGGCAATAAATTTTTGTTGAACTTGGCTGCGGCGCTCATACTCAATTCTTGGATGAATATTTGAATTAGCGAAGTAAATCGTAATTTCAGCATATTGAGCTAAATATTCAAGTACATAAGTACTACACGGGGCACAGCAACTATGAATCAGTAATCGAGGCTTTTTAGCCTGTAATTGCCATGATTCAATCATTTTTTGTAAAATAGCATCATAATTAATTTTATTATGGGGATTTAAAGTATTAAGAACATTATTTGCATTAATAAACATATTTTCAATTTCTAGCATAAAAGTGAATAACCTTATTAATTTTAAGGCTTTGATTTAGATTTAAAATTTCACTTATAATACACTATTTTTAGTATCCATGTCTTTTTACTTTCATTAAGCATAACCGTTTCATATACTCAGTGACAGAAAAATTGCAGTTTATGATAACTACATTTAAACGTTAAAAGTTAAATTAATACTCATTCTTTTATTGGTAAAAACTTAAATAAAAACCGCAATTAAGCGGTTTAAATTATTACTTATATGAGATTACTTTACTGGATTAATTATTTTGATACTTTTGACATCAATTTCAAATGAATTCCAGTCTTTATCGACCTCTCCGGCTATTTCAACTAAATCGTCTGGAGAGATTGTTTGCCCCATCCAACGTCTATGATCTATTTCAATATTTACTTCACCAGTATCATCTTTAAACAAGTACTCTTTTTTGCCGATTTGCTTAGTAATGTGACCTTTTAATATAACCCATGAATCATTAGGTAATTGCTTGGCTTGTGCAACTGTTGTTGCAGAAACTAAGCCACCATTAAATCCGCCTTGATGCTGTTGAGCCATATTTTGAGGGTGAAAACCACCTTGTTGAGCATGTTTGGCTAGCGCTACGCCAGAAATACCTAATGTCGCAATTAGCACTAACGGAATTAACTTTTTCATATACATCTCCTTTTTTGATTGAATATAAATCGCTTTGTTTACAATTGTTATTTAATCAAATAAATATTAAGAAAATATTAAGAATCTATCCTAGGTAATAAAAATTCAATATTTTTTTTGGATTCTCTAACATTCTTTATTTTAGGCTCTTTTAATATACATAAATTTCCTTATTATCGGCTTTAATGCCTGCGTTATGATAGTGATTAAGCTAATCTGGGCAGGTTTAACTTGGGCATAAAGATAATTAGATATAAGGAGAAATATCATTACCATAAATAACAACAAGTTAATAAGACGATTAAAGTCATTATAATCAATTGAATATTTAGCGAATAATTGAGGATAGTTTGATCGATTAAGTATTTATTAGTGCTAATTTTTAATTCGTAATCATATTTATGATATAAAATACCCCACTTCGCGGTTAATCAACTCGGTGGGGTCGCTTGATATAAAATTAGTTTCCTATCATAAATAAAACTAATTAATTACTTCTTTTTGGCTTTAGCATTAGGCAAGTCAGTAATAGAACCTTCAAATACTTCAGCCGCTAAACCAATGGATTCATAAAGTGTTGGATGCGCATGAATAGTTAATGCTATATCTTCAGCATCACAGCCCATCTCAACGGCTAAGCCGATTTCACCTAATAGCTCACCGCCGTTAACACCAACAACAGCACCACCAAGTAAACGGTTCGTTACTTTATCAAAAATTAATTTAGTCATACCTTCAGAGCAATCTGAAGCAATTGCACGCCCAGATGCAGCCCATGGGAACATCGCTACTTCGTAATTAATGCCTTTAGCTTTAGCTTCTTTCTCAGTTAACCCCACCCACGCAACTTCTGGCTCAGTATAAGCAATCGACGGGATAGTTTTTGGATCAAAGTAATGGTTTTTACCTGCAATCACCTCTGCGGCAACATGACCTTCATGCACACCTTTATGGGCAAGCATAGGCTGACCGACAATATCACCAATAGCATAAATATGAGGCACATTAGTATGCATCTGTTTATCAACTTCGATAAATCCACGCTCAGTAACGGCAACACCGGCTTTTTCTGCATCGAGAAGTTTACCGTTTGGTGTACGACCAATCGCAACTAATACGGCATCATAAGCATGAGTTTCAATACTACCGTCTTTTTTCTCCATTGAGACATAAATAGCATCTTTTTTCGCCTCAACTTTAGTGACTTTAGTCTCTAACATTAAAGTGAATTTTTTCTCAATTTGCTTAGTAAAGACTTTTACGATGTCTTTGTCAGCAGCAGGGATAACCTGATCTAACATTTCAACAACATGTACTTCTGAGCCTAACGTATGGTACACCGTCCCCATTTCCAAACCAATAATACCACCGCCCATTAATAATAAGCGCTTAGGTATGGTGGTTAATGCTAACGCATCTGTTGAATCCCAAATGCGTGGATCTTCATGTGGAATAAAAGGTAATTGAATTGGTCTTGAACCCGCTGCAATAATCGCATTATCAAAATTCACGGTGCTAATACCTTCAGCGGTTTTTACCTCAAGGCTATGACTACCCGTAAATTTCGCTTCACCTTGAACAACATTCACTTTGCGCATTTTCGCCATACCGGCAAGCCCGCCAGTTAATTGGGTAATGACTTTTTCTTTCCAACCACGCACTTTATCTAAATCAAGTTTAGGGGTGCCAAACTCAATACCATGTGCTGTTAATGATTTAGCTTCATCAATTACTTTTGCAACGTGTAGTAAAGCTTTAGATGGAATACATCCGACATTTAAGCATACGCCACCAAGTGTGGCATAACGCTCAACGAGGGTAACATCAAGACCTAAATCAGCGGCTCTAAAGGCTGCCGAATAACCAGCAGGCCCTGCACCTAATACTAAAACTTGTGTTTTTACTTGTTTAGTCATCACTATCCCCTTATTACATCACTAAACGACGTAAGTCGGATAATACGTTAACAATGTGGCTTAAGAATCTTGCACCATCAGCACCGTCAATCACCCGGTGATCAAATGATAATGATAAAGGTAACATTAAGCGCGGTGTAAACTCTTTACCATTCCAAACTGGCTTCATACTTGAGCGTGAAACACCTAGAATACCAACCTCTGGCGCATTAACAATCGGTGTAAATGCTGTTGTTCCAATACCACCAAGGCTTGATATAGTAAAGCAACCGCCTTGCATATCGCTACCGGTTAATTTACCATCACGGGCTTTTTTCGAGATTGCCGCCAGTTCATTAGATAATTCAACAATACCTTTCTTGTTAACATCTTTAAATACTGGAACGACTAAACCATTTGGGGTATCAACAGCTACACCAATGTTAATGTATTTTTTAACAATTAAGGTTTGAGCATCTTCCGATAATGAACTATTAAAACGTGGGTAGGCTTCTAATGCATTAGCTACCGCTTTCATAATGAAGACTAATGGGGTTATTTTTAGATCTTTTTTACGTTTCTCCGCTTCAACATTTTGTTGTTTACGGAACGCTTCAAGATCTGAAATATCTGCATCATCAAACTCAGTAACATGAGGAATCATTACCCAGTTACGATGTAAGTTAGCGCCTGATACTTTTTGAATTTTTGTTAATGGTAGCTCTTCTATTTCACCAAATTTACTAAAGTCAACTTTTGGCCAAGGTAACAAGCCTGGTAATGAGCCGCCAGCATTGCCGCTTTCAACCTGTTTAATTGCATTTTTAACATAAGATTGAATATCTTCACGCAAAATACGTTTTTTAGGGCCGGTTGCAGAAACTTTAGCAAGATTAACACCAAACTCGCGCGCTAAGCGGCGGATAGCTGGTGTGGCATGCGCATAAGCTTCGTTATCAACAAAATCGCCGCTTGCAGCTGGCGTTGCAGGTTTGCTAACCTGAGCTGCTGCCACAGGTGCAGTAGCCTTTTCAGGCGCAGGAGCAGGAACAACACTCGCGACTGCCGCCGTTGCTGCAGTTTCAAATTGCATAATGTTGGAACCAGTTTTTACTTTATCGCCAACCTTAATTAATATCGCCTTTACGGTTCCTGCAATTGAAGCAGGCACTTCCATTGAAGCTTTATCGCCTTCAACCGTAATGAGTGAGTCATCAATCGCAACTTTATCACCCACTTTAACTAAGATTTCAGTGACTTCAACTTCATCACCCCCAATATCAGGCACATTAACATCAGCCACTTGGCCTGCGCCAACATTCGCAACAGGTGCCGCAGCCGCGGCATCTGCTTTAGTTGGAGCTGGATTATTAGCGCTCGCATCAGCACCATCAAAAACCATAATATCAATGCCCGTAGTAACTTTATCGCCCACTTTAACGCTAATTGATTTAACAATCCCAGCTTGTGGAGCAGGAATTTCCATCGAGGCTTTATCGCCTTCAACAGTCATAATTGACTGGTCTGCATCGACTTTGTCACCAACATTAACCAGAATCTCGGTTACTTCAACTTCATCACCACCGATATCAGGTAATTTAATTTCAATACTCATTATTATCACCTCTTATGCAATACGTGGATTAGCTTTTTCTGCATCAATACCGAACTTTTTAATTGCTTTTTCAACAACTGATTTATCGATATCACCTCGTTTTGCAAGTTCACCCAATGCAGCAATCACGACGTAGTGCGCATTCACTTCAAAGTGATCACGCAAATTCGCTCGGCTATCACTACGGCCAAAACCATCAGTACCGAGTACTTTATAAGACTCAGCTGGCACATAAGCACGCACTTGCTCTGCAAATAGTTTCATATAATCAGTTGATACTATTGCCGGCGCACTATTCATTACCTGTGCGATGTAAGGCACGCGTGGTTTTTTAGTTGGATGTAGCATGTTCCAACGATCGCAATCTTGACCTTCACGAGCAACTTCTGTAAATGAAGTAACACTATATACATCACTGCCAATACCAAAATCTTTAGCAAGAATACCAGCAGCTTCACGCACATGGCGTAAAATTGAACCAGATCCTAGTAACTGAACGGTTGATTGGCCTTTTTTTGCTTTAATAGAATCAAGTTTATAAATACCACGACGAATACCGTCTTCTGCACCTTTAGGCATAGCAGGTTGTTCGTAGTTCTCATTTAGCGTTGTAATGTAATAGTAAACATTTTCTTGTTCGCCATACATACGACGTAAACCATCTTGCATAATGACAGCCACTTCATAAGCATAAGATGGATCATAAGAGATACAGTTAGGAATCGTTAGCGATTGAATATGGCTATGACCATCTTCATGCTGTAAACCCTCACCATTTAGCGTTGTACGGCCTGATGTTCCACCAATTAAGAATCCACGTGCTTGTTGATCACCCGCAGCCCATAGTAAATCACCAATACGTTGGAAACCAAACATTGAGTAATAAATGTAAAAAGGGATCATTGGGCAATCATTGGTACTATAAGATGTAGCAGCTGCAAGCCATGAAGCTCCTGCGCCCATTTCGTTAATCCCTTCTTGAAGAATCTGACCTTTTTCGTCTTCACGATAATAAGCCACTTGTTCTTTATCTTGTGGAGTATATTTTTGACCGTTTGGACTATAAATACCAATTTGTCTAAATAGCCCTTCCATACCAAAAGTACGCGCTTCATCAGCAAGAATTGGCACTAAGCGAGGAGCTAGCTCTTTATCTTTGAGCATGATATTAAGCACGCGAACAAAAGCAATCGTCGTTGAGATCTCTTTATTTTGTGCTTCAAGTAGTGAACTAAATTCGCTCAACGCAGGAATAGATACTTTATCAGTGAAATTAGGTAAGCGTGAAGGCAAGTATCCTTTTAGCGCTTTGCGACGTTCATGAATATATTTGTATTCTGGCGTGTGTTCTTCAAATTTAATATACGGTAATTTTTCAATTGCATCATCGGTAACTGGGATGTTAAAGAAATCGCGAACATGACGAACACCATCCATATTCATTTTTTTAACCTGATGGGCAATGTTTTTACCTTCTGCCGCATCACCCATACCATAACCTTTAATAGTATGCGCTAAAATAACAGTTGGACGACCTTTTGTTTCTTTCGCTTTTTGGAAAGCTGCAAACATTTTCGCTGCATCTTGACCGCCACGATTTAAACGGAAAATCTCATCGTCAGACATATCTTTAACAAGCGCTGCAGTTTCAGGATATTTACCAAAGAAATGCTCACGAACATAAGCGCCATCGCGTGATTTAAATGTTTGATAATCACCATCAAGTGTTTCGTTCATTAAACGAATAAGCTTGCCTGATTTATCTTTTTGTAGCAATTTATCCCAGCGATCGCCCCAAATAACTTTGATAACACTCCATCCCGCTCCGCCGAAAATTCCTTCAAGTTCATTGATAATTTTACCATTACCAGTAACTGGACCATCAAGGCGTTGTAAATTACAGTTAATTACAAAAGTTAAATTATCGAGCTTTTCACGCGTTGCAACAGTAATTGCACCTTTAGATTCTGGCTCATCCATCTCACCATCACCTAAGAATGCGTAAACGCGCTGCTCAGTAGTATCTTTAAGTCCACGATGGTTTAAATATTTTAAGAAACGTGCTTGGTAAATTGCACTAATTGGACCCAGCCCCATAGATACTGTCGGGAATTGCCAAAATTCAGGCATTAATTTAGGATGAGGGTAAGACGGTAAGCCCTTACCATGCACTTCTTGACGGAAATTATCAAGTTGCTCTTCAGTCAAACGGCCTTCAAGAAATGCACGAGAGTAAATTCCTGGCGCAATATGACCTTGGAAATAGACTAAATCGCCACCATCTTTATCATTACGAGCGCGAAAGAAATGGTTAAAGCAGACTTCATAAAATGTAGCTGCTGATTGGAATGATGCCATATGGCCGCCTAAATCAAGATCTTTTTTAGATGCACGTAAAACCATCATCATGGCATTCCAACGAACGATAGAACGAATGCGCCTTTCTAGTTCCCAATCACCTGGATAAGCAGGCTCTTCTTCCACAGGAATGGTATTAACATAATTACTGGTTGAAGAACCAAATAATAACGGGACACCTCCTTGACGAGCTTGTTTAACAATTTGTTCAATAATGTATTGAGCTCTTTCAGTGCCTTCCTCTCGAATTACTGACTCAATACTCTTAAGCCAATCTTGTGTTTCGACAGGATCGATATCATTCATTTGCATGTCCGACATATTTAAACCTCTTTTTTGTTATAAAAAATGCAGCGCATTTCTGCGCATTTTGCATTACGTGTGCTTATAAACATAAATTATTATTACAAGTCTGCCACTTACCTTAGTAAAGGTAAAGATCAGCACCCCAATGAAAAGAATGTTAATTCCTATCAAATTAATCAACTATTCCAATATATGTGAATTAGGTATTTTTATCATCATGATATATTTGAATTTTTAAAATTTCAAATATAAATTTAAATTCAATCAGTAAATGCTTCTCTTGACAACATATTGTCAATATATATTTATATTTGTTATATTCGGCTAAATCAGCATCAAAATAAATAAAATAATTTTATTACTTTTATGCCGCAAATATCGCCTGCCAGTAAATAACACTTTCTATACTTAATGACATAGGTGGTTATTATGGATGATATAGCTCAATTATATAGGATGAATAGGCTTATAATATGGACCACCCTATTGTCAGAAATTTAGGTGTGCAACCTTACTTGCACACTTATGAATTAATGCATCAATTTAGCCAAACTCGCGATCACCAAACACCTGATGAAATATGGTTAGTCGAGCATTATTCGGTCTTTACTCAAGGGAAAGTAAGTAAAACGCAGCATTTATTGCATGCCACTGACATCCCAATTATTCAAACGGACCGTGGAGGGCAAATTACCTATCATGCACCTGGTCAGCAAATTATGTATATTTTATTAGATTTAAAACGCCTAAATATTGGCATTAGAAATGTCGTTCGTTATTTAGAAAAAAGCGTTATTGTAACATTAGCTAATTACAATATTATAGCCACAACAAAAGACAATGCACCGGGTGTATATATCGATGGTAAAAAAATCTGTTCATTAGGTTTACACATTAGTCGTGGTTGTACCTTGCACGGTTTAGCACTCAATGTCGATATGGATTTGACGCCATTTAATATGATTAATCCTTGCGGTTATCCAGGATTAAAAATGACTCAGGTAATTGATTATATCGCTGATATTAATCAAGTTGAAATTGCCACGGCCATGGCACAATCATTTATCTCACAACTTACATTAGGGTCCTAATAAGAGAATATACTGAATATGACCAATATTAATACCGAGCCTCATAATATTAGAAGCTCAAAATATCGTGATGCGCATAAAACCAAGCTAATTCCTTCGGTTACGGTTGATGAAAATCAAATATTAAAAAAACCTGATTGGATGAGAATAAAACTATCTACACAAACTGAAAATATTGCTCATATTAAAAATACGATGCGCAAACATGGTTTACACTCAGTGTGTGAAGAAGCCTCTTGCCCTAATCTAGCCGAATGTTTTAATCATGGCACCGCCACCTTTATGGTTTTAGGCGATATTTGTACCCGTCGCTGCCCATTTTGTGACGTTGCCCATGGTCGTCCGTTACCCCCCGATCAACAAGAGCCGATAAAACTAGCTAAAACAATTCAAGAGATGCGATTACGTTATGTGGTTATCACATCAGTTGATCGTGATGATTTAAAAGAGGGTGGTGCAACTCATTTTGCCAATTGCACTCGTGAAATTAGAGCATTAAATCCGAATATAAAAATAGAGATATTAACACCCGATTTTAGAGGCTGTATTGATGATGCTGTCGAAGTTCTTAAAGATAACCCACCAGATGTTTTTAACCATAATTTAGAAAATATTCCTCGCTTATATAAAAAAATTCGTCCTGGGGCAAACTACGAAGGATCACTTGAACTATTAGCGAAATTTAAATCGATACATCCGACTATTCCCACTAAATCAGGCTTAATGGTTGGCCTTGGTGAAACGAACAAAGAGCTAATTGCAGTATTAAACGATCTAAGGAGTAGTGGCGTCACCATGTTAACATTAGGGCAATATTTGCAGCCGAGTAAATTCCACTTACCCGTTGAACGCTATGTATCCCCCGATGAGTTTAATGAGCTAAAACAGATCGCCTTAGATATGGGCTTTACCCATGCTGCTTGTGGCCCATTTGTTCGTTCGTCGTATCATGCTGATTTGCAGGCACAAGGGAAAGAAGTGAAATAGAATTTTCGTTATTTTTTTGTTGTAAAGTGTCAATTTGTTATAAATTCGTTCAAATTTAGTTCTTGTATTAAACCTGATCCAAGCTATTTATTTAAAATAGCTTGTTTTTTATTATTAAAATTTAATTTATTATCGTTTTATTTTAATTTTTTATTGACTGAAGTTAAAATAAGTATAATCTATCGTCACTGCTTATTTTCCATTTTATCAACAATAAGGGAATTAATATGAACACCCGTACACGTCTTAATCGCTATAGTTACTTTATGGCGTCATTAACCTTAATACCACTAATTTGCGTTATAGTCGCTTGCCTTTCGCCACTATTATTCTATTTTTTTAATACAACAAATATTGGCCTTGAGTCAGATGGTTATTCGCTCTTTATCGAAACAGTTGTAAATGTTGCCCCAACGACACTAAAGATATGGCAAGCAACTTTAGCAACGATCCTTGATACACTACCTATTATAGGTTTAGCATATGCATTTTATCAGCTGCGACAACTTTTTATCTGTTATAGCAACGCTGATTATTTTTCGTTACAAGCTGCTAAACATTGTTATTATTTTGGATTATCACTGACATTGTGGGTCGTTTTAGGTATGTTATTTGAGCCATTACAATCAATAATTTTAAGCTATAACCTAACTGAGGGACGTTATATTTCTGTTTCGTTAACCAGTGAAGATATTCTTACCTTGTTCCCAGCAATTAGTATTATGCTCATTGGTCAAATTCTTAAAAAAGCAACCGAACTGGCAGAAGAAAATAAACAGTTTGTATAAGGAAGACAAATATGCCGATTATTATTAATTTAGATGTCATGCTTGCTAAAAGGAAAGTAAAATCAAAAGATTTGGCGGCAAGCATTGGCATTACAGCGCAAAATCTATCATTACTAAAACAGGGGAAAGTAAAAGGATTTAGGCTTGCAACGCTTGAAGCTATTTGCCAATACCTTAATTGCCAACCAGGTGATATTTTGGAATATCAAGCATTGGATCAGCCAATGGAATAATAACACGGCCAGCAACATAGATCGCTTCGCTATTTAGGCAATTTTAGTATAAAATCAGTTACAATTTGTTTCTGGAATATTGCAACTATGAAAAAATTTACCGTTGTTTTTTTATCTGCGCTAATGCTGATCCCGCAGATATTTGTACCAGTAATAGCCAATAATAATACAACTCTACCCGATATAGGTACAGCGGCGGTAACGACATTGAGTATTGGTCAAGAGGTTGAAATGGGGGACTATTATACCCGCATGCTGCGCGCCAGTGCGCCTATTATTAACGATCCGATGTTAAATGAATATATCAATTCGTTGGGTAGCAAGCTAGTTGCTAATGCCGATTCAGTACAAACTCCTTTTAACTTCTATGTTTTACAAAGTGACGTGCTTAATGCGTTTGCCTATTTCGGTGGTAATATTGTCGTTCATTCACGTTTAATTATCGACACCGATACCGAAAGCCAACTCGCTTCAGTTATCGCACATGAAATTGGTCATGTGACCCAAAGACATCTGGCAAGAGCGATGGAATCTCGTAGTAAAAATAGCCCTTACATTTGGGGAGCCACATTAGGCTCATTATTACTAGCTCTTGCAAGTCCAGAAGCTGGAATGGCAGCTATTTCAGGCACGCTAGCTGGCTCTGCACAAAGCCAAATTAGTTTTACTCAAAGCAATGAACAAGAGGCTGATAGGGTTGGGCTTAGAACCTTAGCTAAAGCAGGATTTGATCCTTATGCATCAGCAGATTTTTTACAAAAACTTGCTGATGAAACACGATTTATGTCTAAACCACCTGAAATGCTCTTAACTCACCCATTACCTAATAGCCGCTTATCCGATGTCCGTAATCGAAGTAATCAATACTCGAAAAAAACTGTGCCATCATCATTAGATTATTATTTGGCTAAAGCTAGGCTGGTTATTTTGATTGGCAGTAATAAAAATATTGCCCAGAATTTATTACAAGATTACCAAAAAATAGATGACGCTAACGCTAAAATTGCACTTGCCTATGCGAGTGCATTAGTTGATTATCGAGGACAAAATTATGTTGACGCCAAAACCAAACTACAACCATTGTTAGATAAAGATCCAAATAATATTTGGTTTATTGATTTAATGACTGATATTGATCTGGAGCTTAATCAAAAAAAAGAGGCTATCAATCGCCTTTTGTCCGCAATAAAAGCTAATCCCAATAGCAGTGCATTACAAATAAACCTAGCAAGTGCTTATATTGAAAATAAGGATTATCAAAAAGCGGTCAGCTTATTGCATCGCTATACTTATCAATATAACAATGATATGAATGGTTGGGATCTATTAATGTCTGCTTATCAACAACAAAAACAGCGAGCTCAAGAAATGACAGCGAGAGCGGAAATATTAGCACTACAAGGACAATTCCCTCAGGCTATAACACTATTAATAAGTGCGAAAAAGCAAGCACAAAATAATCCGTTTATGCTATCTAGAATTGATGCCCGTATTAATCAGCTAGAGCAATTACAAGCTCGCTATGCCACTTATAAACGCCAAACAGGTTAATCGATATCGATGCTATAATTGTTATGCCAATTACTGCTGTTAGGCTAATTTTATTTGAATAGAATCGATATAAAATTAACTTACCAAATCATTTATTGTTAGGCAATGTCAATGTTTGCTAGTGATTTCGTTATCTTTCTATTGTAATAGCTAATTATGGAACGCAGACTAAAATGGCTTCGCCCTTACTTTTTGATATGGTCAACATTATTAAAATAGTTAACGTAATAATGACCTTCACTGCCATTCCCTTGATAGTTAACAACGCTAATGCTCGTATTTAATATTCTAGGGAAGTAGTTTTCATCACGATGTTTACGCCAATCACCATTATTTAGTACACAAATTAAAAGACGTAACGCTGTACCGTGAGAAACCACTAAAATATTACCTTTATCTGGTGCATTTTTAACAATGTTATCTAAGCTATTTTGCATGCGTAGCAGTACATCGTAATACTTTTCACCTTGATTAGTGATTGCATGAAATTTTTCAGGTTCATGCATATATAAATTGAACTCAGGTAATTTTAATAGTTCTGGCACTGGCTGTCCTTCCCATAAACCGAAATCCATTTCACATAGCCCATCGAGTGTATGAACTGGAACACTATCATTACGCTGGGATAAAATATAATCCCTGGTTTCAACAGCTCTTTGCTGCGGACTCGAATAAGCTGAAACAAAAGGGATATCCTTTAGATACTGCCCTGTAATTTTTGCACCCAATACGCCATCAGTAGTTAATGGCGAGTTTTGTGAGCCTTGCATTCGATCTTTGATATTCCACTCTGTTTGACCATGCCTAATTAAATATAAATTAAGATCTTTCATTCGTTGTCCTTCTATATAGTACTTAAATTAGTTTTTTCGCAAAATAGCTAAGCAGCTTTGTAATGCAGCATCTAATGGTGCTTGTAACTGCATTATTTGTTCTGTTTTGGGGTGAATAAATTGTATGTGCGCGGCATGTAAAAATAATCGATTAAGCTTGGTGTTTAAAAGAGCTTCATCAAAGCTTTTATCACCATAGCGATCATCAAATGCAATCGGATGACCTGCATGTTGAGTATGCACTCGGATTTGGTGCGTTCTCCCGGTAACAGGACTAGCCTTAATCAGGGTTGCAAAACCAAAACGAGCTTCAACTTTGAACTTGGTTTCTGAAGGTTTACCATCTTGATCAACCCGCACTATTCGCTCACCACTCTTTAAGACATTTTTTAGTAATGGCGCTTGTATTACTTTACAAGCCGATGACCAATCACCTTTTACTAATGCTAAATAATCTTTAGAAACCTGTTTTAATCGTAGCTGCTCGTGCAATGATTTGAGTGTAGAACGTTTTTTCGCAATTAATAAAATCCCTGAGGTTTCTCTATCGATACGATGAACAAGTTCTAAAAACTTGGCCTCAGGTCTTAATACTCGCAAGCCTTCAATAACACCAAAACTTAAGCCACTACCGCCATGAACTGCAATACCTGATGGTTTATTAATAGCGATAATACAGTCATCTTCATAAATAATTGTTTGCTCTAACATTGCTATTTTATCAAGCTTTGGAGATAAATGGTGCTCGATTTTTTCCGCTACTCTAACTGGAGGGATCCTAACCTCATCGCCAAGATTTACTTTATATTCTGGTTTCACTCTTTTTTTATTGACTCGTACTTCACCTTTACGCAAAATGCGATAAATCATACTTTTAGGGACACCTTTTAATTGAGTAATTAAAAAGTTATCAATACGTTGTCCTTCATTATTACTAGATATGGTAACTAATTGAACTTGTAGCTGTTTTTGGGGTGTTTGAGATGTCATATATTTTGTTAACCCACTATAAAAAAAATTTACTTTGCGATAGAATCAACTACACTAGCGTGATGCAATTTATTTTGTTTTTAATTAACTTAAGATTATATAGGAAAATAAAGGAATAAAACAGTATGCTAAAATTACTTAGCCAGTATTCAAAAAACCGTACTGCATGGTTTTTACTGTTCTTATCAACAATTTTATTTGAATTAACTGCCTTATTTTTTCAACATGTTTTAGACTTGCCGCCTTGCACATTATGCATCTATCAACGAGTCGCAATACTTGGTATTGCAGCGGCAAGCTTAGTAGCGTTCTTTTCGCCACAAAATATTATTACTCGAGTACTCGGTATATCTATTTGGTTATACAGCGCCTATATCGGCTTTAGCTTAGCTTATCAACAAGCGAGATTACAATTTGCGCCTTTACTTACCGATACTTGCTCAATTAACGTTCAATTTCCTGAATGGTTACCACTTAATTACTGGTTTCCTAGCATATTTAATGCTTACGGTTATTGTGCTGATAAGATTTGGTCATTTTTGACTATTGAAATGTCACAGTGGATGATTATCATTTTTAGTTGTTATTTTATTGTAGGGTCATTGGTGCTATTTGCGAATCTATTCTATCCAAATAAAAAGTTCATTGTTATTGAGGCAAATCGACGCGATTTTTAATTATTTTTTTGCTAGAATGGTAACAATTTTAATAAAAAGTTAATGACTAATGTTGTTGGAATATCATCCCCCAGTTGATCCATGGTTAACCGTCTTATATCAAGATGGCCATATCGTGGTCGTGAATAAGCAATCGGGTTTGCTGTCAGTATCAGGAAACAAACCTGAGTTTCAAGATAGTATTATTCATCGTTTACAGCAAAAATACAGCTATGTGGAATCTGTTCATCGCCTTGATATGGCTACAAGCGGTATAATGGTTGTTGCATTATCCAAATTAGCTGATCGTGAGATAAAAAAGCAGTTTCGTGAACGAATCCCAAAAAAACGCTATATTGCCCGAGTTTTTGGGCACCTTGAACAGGATCATGGTGAGGTTGATATTCCACTGATCTGTGATTGGCCAAATAGGCCAAAGCAGATGGTTGATTATCAAAATGGAAAGCAGGCGTTAACGCATTATAATGTCATATCCCGTAATAACGATAATACCACTGAGGTGGAACTTTTGCCTTATACGGGTCGTTCTCATCAACTTCGAGTTCATATGCAAGCAATTGGTCATCCCATTTTAGGGGATAAATTTTATGCGGGACCAGAAGCTTTTGCGATGGCAAACCGATTACTGCTGCATGCGCAAATGTTAACAATTAACCACCCCAAATCAGGTGAAAGTATAGTCTTCACTTGTGAGCCTGATTTTTGATCAGGCTATTTATTACTACTAGCTTATAGGAACATCGAATGAAAGAAATTGTATTAGCCACCAATAATCAAGGTAAAGTAAAAGAGTTGCAAAACTTACTTGCTGATGCTGGCTTTAATGTTGTACCTCAAAGTGAATACAACGTTCCTGATGCTGATGAAACTGGTTTAACATTTATTGAAAATGCGATAATTAAAGCGCGACACTGTGCGCAATTAACTGGGTTACCCTCTATTGCTGACGATTCAGGTTTAGTTGTTGATGCTTTAGGTGGCGAACCTGGGATCTATTCTGCTCGTTATTTTGGCGAACACGCGAATGATTTTAGAAACAATCAAAAATTACTTAGTGCATTACAAGATATACCTCAAGAAAAACGTACCGCTTATTTCTATTGTGCCTTAGTTTTTATGCGTAATGCTAGCGACCCTACGCCGATTGTTTGCTTCGGTAAATGGCATGGATTGATTTTACGACAGGGCTATGGTGAAGGAGGTTTTGGCTATGACCCGTTATTTTATATCCCTGAATTAAAGGCAACCGCTGCAGAGCTAACGAAGGAGCAAAAAAGCCAAATTTCGCACCGTGGTCAAGCATTAAAGCAGTTAATGCAAACACTAAAAATAGAGTTTAATCATTAATCGTACGATATTATTTTACCTTGAGGAAAATTGGCCATAATATCAAGGTATGACCAATTTTATTCATATAATCTCTAAAGTATTTATCGCTTAGTTATAAATTACATTTTTCCCTGGCTCTGGGTTAAGAGCATCTTTAGCAAATTGTTCAATAAAATAAGCAATATTATCCGCTTTATCGCCGATTAAACGCCCTTTAACTTTATGCCATGTTACCAGTACAATGCATGCTTGTGGCTCGCCAATAATTAACATGGGTTGTTCGTATTCACTGTTCCAAAAAAACTCACCACCATATAGTTTGTAAGCAGTCAATAATAAGTAACAACCATATTCTTGTGTTGCCATGATAATTTGTTCTTCAGATAGCATTAAGCTTTGTTCAGCCATTTCACTTAATATCATCTCAACGACACTAATGCTTTTTTCACTATAATCGAGTTGGTTAATACTCCACGTTGGGCTATTAAAAATAGCATTCTGTGCCCAAGCTTGAATTTCTTGATAAAGCTCATTTTTATATGTTGCCATAGTAATTATATCCTTATACCAACCGCTTTACGGTTCATTGTGTTTTACTTGCTGCCAAGCCTGCTCCATCTCATCAAGCGTAACGTCGTTAAGTTTACGTCCTTGTTTACTGATAATGTTTTCTACTTGGCGAAACCGTTGCTCAAACTTCTGGCTAGCCTTATTTAAGGTTAACTCGGCTTTAAAACCTAGATGACGAGTTAAATTGACAACTGAAAAGAGGAGATCACCCAGCTCTTCTTCTACCCTTTCAGCTATCGGGTTTTTACGATTAATTTCAGCTAATACTTCATCAAGTTCTTCTGTAACTTTATCAATAACGGGAGGTAAGGTTTGCCAATCAAAACCGACTGAAGCGCAGCGTTTTTGGATTTTATCCGCACGCATCAACGCGGGTAATGCTTGAGGAATATCATCTAAAATAGAAAATTGCTGTTTTTGATCGCGCTCTTTTTGTTTCAAAACTTCCCAATTAACCTTAACAGGTTGATGCTCACTAAAAATATGTGGATGACGAGTAATTAATTTTTGCCTAAGTGCATTACAAATGTCATCAAAATTAAAGTAGTTTTGCTCTTCTGCCATTTCAGCGTATAAAAGGATTTGGAATAGTAGATCCCCTAACTCCATTTTTAATTCAAGGAAATTCTTTTGCTCAATAGCATGCAATACTTCATAACTTTCTTCAAGCGTGTGGCCTTTAATTGAATCGAAAGTTTGTACTCGATCCCATTCACAGCCAGTAAGAGGATCTCGTAGTCGTTTTATTACAGCAAGTAATTGTTCGATTGATTGCAAAACATTCTCTCTCATGATTTTTAGCCAATGTCGTTATTATACGCATAATTTTATCCTTCAGCACATTTAGCCAAGATTAATTCAATTATTTTTCTGTCAGTCAGTTTTATAGTATACTAAATTAATCGATCATTGATATTGAACATACTATGGATAATATGCGCGAATTAACCCTTAGAGGAATGATTTTAGGGGCATTTATAACTGTTATTTTTACGGCATCTAATGTCTATTTAGGTTTAAAAGTCGGTTTAACTTTTTCATCGGCAATCCCTGCCGCTGTTATTTCTATGGCCATTTTACGTTTTTTTTCCGGCTCCACTATTCTTGAAAATAATATGGTACAAACCCAAGCTTCTGCAGCCGGAACCTTGTCATCAATTATATTTGTGCTACCCGGTTTATTAATGATTGGTTATTGGCAGAGTTTTCCATTTTGGCTAACATTAGCGGTTTGTGCGTCGGGCGGTATGCTGGGTGTATTATTCTCTATCCCGCTTCGCCAAGTTATGGTGGTAAAAAGTTCATTGCCTTACCCAGAAGGAGTTGCCGCCGCAGAAATATTGAAAGCGGGCTGTGAATCAAGTGATGAACACGAATCCAAAAATAACCATGATGGTTTAAAAGATATTATCTTTGGCGGCGTTATTGCCTCATGTGTCAGTATATTAACCAATGGCTTTCGCGTCATAAGCGATGGTACTGCATATTGGTTCACGCAAGGTAAATCTATTTTCCAAATTCCGCTTGGATTTTCATTAGCACTGCTTAGTGCGGGATATTTAGTCGGGATTATTTCAGGTATTTCTATTTTAATTGGTAATATTATTGCTTGGGGATTTGCAATTCCTATTTTGAGTTCCACTATGGATTATGATCCTAGTGCCTCTTTAGCACAAACAGCCATGGGAATTTGGGCAAAAGATGTTCGCTTTATTGGCGCAGGAACATTAGCGATTGCCGCAATATGGACTTTATTAACGTTAATTAAACCAGTCATTGAAGGCTTAAAAATTTCGTTTACGTCATTAAAATCGGAAAGTAACAATGCTAACATTCCCCGCACTGAACAAGATTTATCACCTAAAACAATCGCAATCATTATGGTTGCAATGTTAGCCATTTTATTAGGAACTTTTTACTCTTTTGTTGCTGATAGCGGCGTTTCGACAGGTGTCGCTTGGTCATTAGTTTTATGCGCTGTATTATTTGCCTTTATTATCGGCTTTTTAGTTGCAGCCGCTTGTGGTTATATGGCCGGTTTAGTCGGCTCTTCTGCCAGCCCTATATCAGGGATTGGTATTGTCGCTGTAACGATAATTTCCTTACTCTTATTAGCTTTAGGCGAAGCAAATGGCTTGCTAAATAGTGTTGAGGGAACTAACTTTGCTACTGCTTTGGCATTATTTACAACGAGTGCGGTGCTCGCTATTGCAACTATTTCAAATGATAATCTACAAGATCTAAAAACAGGATATCTCGTCAAAGCGACACCATGGCGTCAGCAAGTCGCATTATTAGTCGGCTGCGTAGTCGGTGCAATTATTATCGCGCCAGTGTTAGATATTTTATATAATGCATATGGTTTTACTGGCGCAATGCCAAGAGCGGATATGGATCTATCGCAAGTATTAGCTGCACCTCAAGCGACGTTGATGACAACGATTGCTAGTGGTATCTTTGCTGACAAAATGGAATGGACAATGATAATTATTGGTCTTGCACTAGGTGCAATTATTATTATCATCGATTTAGTACTCGGTAAAAATGGCTGTAAATTCCGCTTACCCGCTTTAGCAGTTGGTATGGGAATTTATTTACCGCCAATTATCACCACACCTATTTTTATTGGATCACTGATTTCATGGTTTATTCGTCGGCGCGTTAATAAGTCAAAGGCGCACTCACAAGATAAAGAAAATTACCGTAGAGTAGATCGAAAAGCCGCATTAATTGCATCAGGTCTAATTGTCGGTGAAAGTTTAGTAGGCGTAATTATGGCAGTTATTATTGTCATTAGTGTGTCAAATGGTGGTAACGATGCACCACTATCGTTAGCGCCGTTGCTTGGCAATCTATTTGATAATAATTTAGACATCGCTCAGCAATTATTTGGCTTACTAGTATTTGTTGCTATTTGTGTTGCGTTTGTACGCCGTGCTTTATCTGCACTGAAAAAATAATATACTCCCATCGATTCTCCTTAATTGATGAGAATCGATGTAAAAAATAATATCATCAATAATCTTAAAATTATGAGCCAAGAAGATAATCAAACGTTTGCCCATCAAGTCTATGCAATTATTGCCGCCATACCTTCTGGTAATGTTATTACTTATGGACAAATAGCTAAAATGGCCGGAATGCCAACTTATGTTCGTCAAGTTTGTCTCGTTCTTCGCCGTCTGCCTAAAGAGAGTAAATTACCTTGTCATCGTATTATAAATAGCCAAGGTTATTTATCAGTAAAAGGCGATACCTATCAAAAATATAAACTCAAACTCATTGAAGAAGGTATTAAATTTAATCATAAGGATAAAATTGACCTAAAAATATATGGCTGGAATAATTAATCCTTTTCAACATTTTTATTAAAGCTATTTCTTCTAGCTAATTCAATAGTATTTTATGTAAGCCAGTTCTTGATCAAAGTAATCACTTGCTTTGGTTTATCAAAATGAACATTGTGGCCAGCCCCTTCAATTCCCTCAATTTTCGCATAAGGAAATTGCATTAAAATATCACTATAATATCCCTCAATAATATAATCTGATTGTGCTCCTTTAATAAATAATACGGGTTGGCGGTAAGGCGTAATTTCCTTCCAACTGCGGATATCGGTATAATGCTGCTCAATTGCCTTAAAATTAAATAACCACTTATTCGATTTATATGATTTTAGTAAAAATTGAACCGTCGCCTCATTTAAGTATTGGCTCATAATACTATTAAGCGCTGCTTTATCATGAGCTTGAACGGCAAGGCCTGCATTAATGGCTTTAAATACTTTAGAATGAGAATCATCATAATAAGTGACCGGGGCTATATCTAAAATAATTACCTGAGCAATCAAATTTTCTGCCTCTTTAGCCAGCTGCATAGCGACTTTCCCACCCATGGAGTGACCGACTAAAATAATATCCTTTAACCCTAGTTGGTTAATCAGCGCTAAAACATCATGTGCCATCAATTGATAGTCCATGTCATCTGCCCATGGGGAGAGACCATGATTGCGTAAATCAATTTGTATAGTTTGGTAATAAGGGGCAAATTCCCTAGCTAAAATAGCTAAATTATCCAGGTTACCAAATAAGCCATGCAAGAAAATAATAGGTTGGCCATTGCTACTGATTTTATAATTAAGTTTCATTTCACTAATCAACTCTAACTTTTTTTAAATATTTAGTATATTTAATTTTAATACTTATTGATATGATCTCAATACTTAACACGCGTATTTACTCTAAAATAAGGTAAATTGATTATTGTTATCACGCAATTAATAAAAATTAGCAGATAGCTGGTTTAAATTCTGCTACAATTACGCCAATTTTTCCTATCCTAATAATATTATGCTACAAGATAACCCATTACTTGCCCAACTTAAGCAACAATTTCATGCTCAAATACCCCGTGCTGAAGGGATCGTAAAATCGCATGAAAAAGGCTATGGTTTTTTAGAGACAGATAATAAAAAAAGCTATTTTATTTCTGCCACTAAAATGAAAAAAGTCATTGATGGTGATAAAGTCTCCGGTATTTTAGTACAAAATGGTGATAAAACTGCTTTTGAACCAGAAACATTACTTGAACCAGCACTAAATGTTTTTTTGGGGCAGGTGCATTTTAATAATGGAGTAATAGGTGTTATTCCTGAACATGTAACCAAATTATTAATCAAGTGCAAAGTCGGCAATGATATTCAACAATCCCTTCAAGAGGGTGATTGGGTAAAAGTACAATTAATTTCTCATCCGCTTAAGGATAACGACGATTTTTTTGCTGAGATTATACAATTTATTACTAAAGATGAGTCTGTAGATCTTATGTGGCTTTTAGCGCTTGCCCGATATAATCTAGATTTCTGTGCACCTGTCGGTATCAACCCTCCCCAATTACAAGAAGATAAAAATTTAACGAGACTCGATTTAACAAATCGCTATTTTTTTACCGTCGATAATAAAGATACACGCGATATGGATGATGCCTTGTCAATAATAAAAAATGAACAAGGTAATTACAAAGTAACTATTGCTATTGCTGATCCAAGTAGCTATATCAATGAAAATAGTGAATTAGATAATATCGCTTATCAGCGTAGTTTTTCAACTTATTTATCAGGTTTCACCGTACCAATGTTGCCTACATCATTAGCCAATGAGCTCTGTTCACTCGAGGAAAACCAGCAGCGTTCTGCATTAGTTTGTGAGGTTGTTGTAACATCAGATGGTGACATTATTTATGATTCCGTGCAATTTCACTTAGCATGGGTAGTATCGAAAGCGAAGCTAACTTATGACGATGTATCTAATTTTATCGACAACAACATACCTTTAGCCACTGATAATGATAGACTGTTAGAGCAGCTAACATGGCTCGCTGAACTTGCAACTATCCGAACTAATTGGCGTAATAAAAATGCCTTATTATTTAAGAATAATCATGAATATCGTTTTGTTTTTGATTGCGACAAACAATTAATCGCAATTAATAAAGAGGTCAAACAGACCGCACATAAGATGATTGAGGAGGCCATGATTATTGCTAATCAAGTTTTTACACATCAAGTAAAGACACAGTTAGGATTCGGAATATTTAATATTCATTTGGGTTTTGATAGTAAGTATATTGATTCAGCACTTAAGTTATTGAGAGAAAACCAAATTGATGGATTCGATAAAGAGAAATTGTCTTCTTTTGATGGCTATAGGGATCTACGCCATATTGTTGAAAATAATGAGTTTCTTGAGTACCGATTAAGACGTTTTCAAGCTTCGACTGATTTTTCAATTGAGCCAGATGCTCATTTTGCTTTAGGATTTGATGCTTATGCAACTTGGACATCCCCTATTCGAAAATATGGAGATTTATTTAACCATCGCTTAATTAAAGCAATATTGGCAAAAACCACTCATAGTCGACCTGATAAAGCGCTTTTATCAATAATGAATGAACGGCGTAAAGCAGTTCGACTAGCTGAACGAGAGGTTAATAGTAAACTATATTGTCAATTTTTAGCTGAAAAAATTGGTCAGCAGTTCGAAGCTCAAATTATTAACCTTAACCGTGGTGGAATAAAAGCTCGTTTAATTGATAATGGTGCGATCGTATTTGTCCCAGCATCATTGGTTCATTCAGTTCGCAATGAATTAGAGCTCTTACCTGAAGATGGGAAGATAAAAATTAAAGGTGAGCTAAAATATCAGTTACTTGACACCATATCGGTAACAATTAATGAAATAAAGCCAGAATCATTGACTGTTATAGCCAAATTGACAGGACAATCAAAATAACTTTGGGATTAAGCAATGGCACAATTTGTGCCAACTGGTTTCAAGCGGTTAATGATAGTTATTTTATCACTTTAAATGGGCTGGTGTTTTTCTTAGTTTCTTGTGGACGATTTTCTTGATATGCGGGTTCATCTTCAAACCCTAATCCGGCACCATTTTCACGTGCATAAATAGCCTCTATGGCCGCCATTGGCACAACAATATGATGTGGATTACCACCGAATCTTGCATTAAATTCAAGCTGCTCGTTATTGATAGAATATTGTCCTATTGACTGAGGAGCAATGTTTAATACAATTTGATTATTTTGAACATACTCAGCCGGAACTAAAACACCATATATCGTCGTGTTAACGACGATATATGGTGTAAGTTCATTATCTAAAATCCAATCATACATAGCCCTAAATAAATAAGGCCTACGAGCAGTCATTGTAGAAATGTCCATAATAAAGCTATACTCTCATTTTTTTTTCGTCATCGGTTAATAATTCTAAAAAACCAGGCCGTTCAAAAATACGACTCATATAACCCAAGTAATGCTTTTCTGCACTCTTTGGTAACGTAATATCAAGAAGCGGTAAGCGCCATAATAACGGAGCAAAATAGCAATCACATAATGTAAAATCATCGCTCATAAAAAATGGCTTTTCCTTAAACATAATTGAGATAGCGGTTAAATCATCTTGTAGAGTTTTTCTTGCTTCTTTAGCCTCTTCAGACTTAGGGGCATCCATGATAATGTGATATGCGCTATACCACTCCTTACGCATACGATACATTGCTAAACGCGAATTAGCTCTAGCTATCGGATAGACTGGCATCAGAGGAGGATGAGGAAAACGCTCATCAAGATACTCTAAAGCAATATGCGGTTCATATAAGGTTAGATCACGATCAATAAGCGTCGGAATTGAACCATAAGGATTAAGATCTAATAGCTCTTGTGGTAAATTATTTGCCTGAACAAATTCGATCTCGGCGGTCACACCTTTTTCAGCTAAAACAAAACGAATCTGATGACCATAGATATCTGTTGTGTCACAAAATAAAGTCATTACAGAACGTTTATTAACGGCAACTGCCATGATTACTCCAAATTTATAGATATTAGTACTAAGTTGGTCTATTTTAGCAAATTGAGGATAGCATTTGCAAAAAAAATTCATTTTCTTTGAGTTTATTTATAAAAATAACAAATAATCGTCATAATAAGTTAAATTAGTTATTTAAAATCATAAAAATACTAATAAATAAGAAATTTTTAATGCTTTTGATAAATAAAAAAAACCTCATTGAGACTCAATGAGGTTTTCTATCATTAATAATCAAAAATAATTATTGACCTTTAACTTCTTTTAATCCATGGAATGGTGCTTTGTTCCCTAATGCTTCTTCAATACGAATTAATTGATTATATTTTGCAATACGATCTGAACGGCTCATTGAACCTGTTTTGATTTGCCCAGCAGCTAAACCAACAGCTAAATCAGCAATAGTTGAATCTTCAGACTCACCACTACGATGTGAAATTACGGCTGTATAACCCGCATCTTTCGCCATTTTTACTGCAGCAATAGATTCAGTTAATGTACCGATTTGGTTTACTTTAACTAAAATTGAATTAGCAATACCTTTCTCAATACCTTCTTTGAAGATTTTAGTATTAGTTACAAATAGATCATCACCGACTAATTGGATCTTATGACCTAATGCTTTAGTTTGATACGCCCAGCCATCCCAATCACTTTCATCTAAGCCATCTTCAATAGATACAATTGGGTAATTGGCTGTTAAGCTTTCTAAGTAATGAGTAAATTCTTCTGAAGTAAACTCTTTATCGCCTTCGCCTTTTAATACATATTTACCCGTTTCTTTGTTATAAAACTCAGATGCAGCACAGTCCATCGCTAAAGTAATATCTTGACCTAATACATAACCTGCTTTTTCTACCGCTTCTTTAATACAGGCTAATGCATCAGCATTTGACGCTAAGTTAGGCGCGAAACCACCTTCATCACCGACTGCCGTATTCATTCCTTTCTCATGCAATACTTTTGCTAGGTTATGAAATACTTCAGAACCGATACGGATTGCTTCACGTACACTTTTTGCACCAACAGGCTGAATCATAAACTCTTGTAAATCGATATTATTATCCGCATGTTCACCACCGTTGATGATGTTCATCATTGGTAGCGGCATTGAATATTTACCAGGAGTACCATTTAAATCAGCAATATGCGCAAATAAAGGAACACCTTTTGCTGCTGCTGCGGCTTTAGCATTCGCTAGCGATACGGCAAGAATTGAGTTAGCACCAAGATTTGATTTAAAATCAGTACCATCTAAATCCAGCATAATTTGGTCAATAGCGGCTTGATCTAACGCATCTTTACCAATTAATGACTCAGCGATTGGACCATTAACATTCGCGACAGCTTTTAAGACACCTTTACCTAAGAAACGAGATTTATCGCCATCGCGAAGCTCTAATGCTTCACGAGACCCTGTTGATGCACCAGATGGAACGATTGCAAGACCAACAAAACCACCTTCCAAATGAACTTCTGCTTCAACTGTCGGGTTACCACGTGAATCGATAACTTCACGACCATGAACTTTAACGATCTTTGCCATTTTCTTTTTCCTCTATATGACATATTAAAAACAATATTAAAATGAAAAAATTTAGCGCTGTTGATATTCACCTGCTGCGCAAATAAAACTGCTAAACAGGGGATGCCCATCTCGCGGTGTTGATGTAAATTCTGGATGGAACTGACAAGCAACAAACCATGGATGATCGGGGTTTTCAATAATCTCAACGAGCTTTCTATCTGTTGATAATCCAGTCACTTTAAGCCCAGCTTCAACAATAGCCGGTAATAAATTATTATTAACTTCATAACGGTGACGATGACGTTCAACAATCGAATCTTTATTATACATGTTATGTACTAACGAATTTGGCTCTAAATGGCATACTTGCGACCCTAATCGCATCGTTCCGCCTAAATCGCTATTTTCATTACGCTGAACAACCTCGCCAGATTCATCACTCCATTCGGTGATTAACGCAACAACGGGGCTAGCGGTATCTTTAACAAACTCAGTTGAATTAGCATCTTTAATACCAGCAACATTACGTGCAAATTCAATTAATGCAACTTGTAAACCAAGACAGATGCCTAAATAAGGAATTTTATGCTCCCTTGCGTAGCGAGCAGCAACGATTTTACCCTCTACACCACGGTAGCCAAAGCCACCTGGAATTAAAATACCATCTAAACCTTTTAACATATCCGTACCTTTTGATTCAAGATCTTCTGAATCAATATAACGAATATGTACGGTAAGACGATTTTTTAAGCCGCCATGCTTTAATGCTTCATTAACTGATTTATAAGCATCAGGTAATTCAGTATATTTGCCCACCATTCCAATAGTGACTTCTCCTATTGGGTTTGCTTCTTCATAGATAACCTGCTCCCATTCCGCTAAATTAGCTTCTGGGCATTCTAAATGAAAACGGTTACAAACATAACTATCTAAGCCTTGTGATTTCAATAATGAAGGGATTTTATAAATAGAATCAACATCTTTTAAGGAAATCACTGCTTTATCAGGTACATTACAAAATAGTGCTATTTTTGCCCGTTCATTTGCAGGAACAGTTCTATCTGAACGGCAAATTAAAATATCGGGTTGAATACCAATTGATAAAAGTTCTTTAACTGAATGCTGTGTCGGTTTAGTTTTTACTTCGCCTGATGAAGGCAAATAAGGCACTAAAGTTAAGTGCATAAATAAAGTACGTTCTCGCCCAACATCAACAGCAAGTTGTCTAATTGCTTCTAAAAACGGCAATGACTCTATATCACCAACCGTACCCCCGACTTCAACAATAGCAATATCAAAGCCTTTTGCACCTTCAACAACTCGCTCTTTAATTGCATTAGTAATATGCGGAATAACTTGAACTGTTGCACCTAAATAATCGCCACGCCGTTCTTTACGTAAGACGTCAGAATAGATTCGGCCCGTGGTAAAATTATTTTTTCTCGTCATTTTAGTACGTATAAATCGTTCATAATGACCTAAATCTAGATCTGTTTCTGCCCCATCTTCAGTGACAAAAACTTCTCCATGTTGGATAGGACTCATCGTGCCTGGATCGACATTGATATAAGGATCAAGCTTGAGCATGGTCACTTTTAGACCTCGAGCTTCAAGGATTGCAGCCAATGATGCAGCAGCGATCCCCTTACCTAAAGAAGAAACAACGCCGCCTGTAACAAAAATATAATTCGTGACCATTAAATTAAGACCATTTTATTTGATGAATATTATCTCTAAAGCCAAACAATTTTGACTATAATAAAAACAATATTACTGTTAAGCAGACGGGATAGTAGTCTAGCAGAATCCCGCCTATGTCACAATAATAATTTACTTTGAACAAATGTTTTGATTTGACGTTTTTGCTAACTTTACAACATTAAAAAATGTCTGCTTTAATAAACTAGGAATCGCTTGATTACCTCTTTTTTTCGCATCATCACATATCGCAATAGCTAAGTCAGGTTTTGAATTTTTTTGAATAGCTTTGTGAATAATTCGATTAACGGGTAGATCAATATGAGCAGTCGAACCGTAACCTGCTAGTTTATAAACATGACTAAAACCATGTTTAAATAGGAAATTCTCAATATCACGTGCTGGTAAAACTGTTAAATAGTCATTGACTTCACATCCTTTTGGAATTAGTGATTGCGCGGTACTACTATATTTTTTACCTGCAACATCGCCATCAGTCAAAACATACCATTGAATGCCCATTTTGTTGGCATAGCTAATCAACGGTTTTAAACCACACTGAGCGAACTCAATCAATTGGACTCCCTCTGAACTTAAATGAAAACCGCTTTGCTCAGCAAGTTCACGAAGCAACCAAATTTCAGTTTCACCTTCAACGAGTAACCAGCATCTGGCAAAAATGGCGGATGCTCTTCTGTACAAAATATGAAATAAAATTTTTCGTCTATCTGCCGTGCTAATGCTATCTTCCTCTACATGCATTGCGATAATTCCTGATGGCCCCCGGATTAAATGATAAATATGCTCTAACGAAAATAATGAAACTAAATCACTCGAATTCGTTGTAATAAACTTTTGCGTTGGAAAATTTTTTAATAATCGAAAACCGACTGATAAAATAATAGGGTGTAACTGACTTTCAGGCTCTTCCAGAATTAAAATAGGCACGGCATGAGGTAATAGTTGATTATTACCTTTCGCAATAATTATTGCACTAAACACCCCCATTAAAATCACGCGGATATAATCATTATTTATTTCATCTAGCAGATCGTTTATCCGTTCTAAAGAGCTCCATTCTTCATTGGTTGGTGTCGTTTTTTTCGCTATATTTTTGTAGTGATAACGTTCATTTTTACCTACCAAGTAATATTCAATCAATGCTCTAACTGCAACTAAGCCTTTTTCTAAATCATGTGGGGAAAATTGCTGAGAATGGCTGGCTAGTTGTGTCGATAGTTGTTCGACATAATAATTAGATAACGGTTGATTATTTATGGGTAGATCATCTTTATTAATCGGGTTTTTTAAGCTCATCACCGGGTTAAGCATGATAAGTAATTCAATTAGCTGTTTGGTATTGTTAATCTCAATTTTATTATCGTTAATATCAGTAAAATAGTGCTCAGTGATTATTTTATTAGTCTTTCTTGAGGCATGAATTTTATAGCAAATAACCGGCTTTGTTGGATTTGATTCTTGATAAGAGACGGCGTTTAAGGGGAGATAGTGTTCAAGCTGGAGCTCATTTTCACTATTTTCACTGAAAATAAATCTAATGTTAGCCATGTCAGCACGTTGCTTTTCATCGTAAAAGAAATCACTTTCACTAAATTGATAAAATAGATTATCTAATGACAATAACATGAAAGCGCTTATTAAGCTTGAACGCCCCCAACGGTTTTCACCAATTAATATGCTACTATCTTTGTTCAAATTCAGTACTAAATGTTTAATTCCTTTAAAGCCTTGGATATCAATTTTAGCTAAGTACATGTCAACGCCATTAGTAATCATATTGTATGATTAATATACTCAATTGACTTGATTTGTACAAATAAAGTTATATTGCCGCAAATAAAAATTTCAGTCGGTATTCTTTTGTGAACAATGAGGCTAAATCGACTTATAATTCTGTTTTTTTTAATCTAGTCACGAAATATAAAAATTTATTTTTAATTTTGGCCAATTTATACTATTCTTGCCATCAAATTGAAACGTTCCAATTTAAAATTAACTAATTAGATAACTCGTTTCAATTTATGTATGATAAATATGAATAATTTAGGAGAATAATGTGAAACTCCAATTTCTTGGAACTGCAGCATCAGAAGGAATTCCTAATCCCTTTTGTAAATGTGAGATTTGTGCAAAGACTCGAGTAGCAAAAGGAAAAAATATCAGAACACGTAGTGCATTATTAATTGATGATGTTTTACAAATTGATTTTGCGCCTGAATTTAGCTACCAAGTTATGCGGGAAAATATTGATGTTACTAAGATCAAAGATCTCTTATTTACCCATACTCATCCCGACCATTTTAACGTTGGTGATCTATTTAGCCGTATGGTCGACTACGGGTTTAATATTACCCACCCTCTTTATATCTATGGTAATGATATTGCAATTAATGGCTGTTTAACTGTTTTACCTGGCTATAGCAAAGAGCGTTTCATGTTTAATCTAGTTGTGCCATATCAAACAGTCACATCCTCAAGTGGTTATTTGGTGACGCCGCTACTATCTAATCATGCTAAATGGGAATTTTGTTATATTTATTTAATCGAAAAAGATGGCAAAACTATGCTATATGGCCATGATTCTGGGTATTTTCCTGAATTAACATGGCAATGGTTAAAGAATAGTGGCAAACAAATTGATCTTGCTATTTTCGAATGTACCTATGGTTATAAGCAAAATGATCGAACTGATAATCATATGAGCATTGAAACGGTATTGTCATGCCAACAGCGTATGATTGATGATGGAATATTTCATAGTAAAACTCAACTGCTAACCTCGCATCATTCACATAGCAGTGGTTTTATGCATGATGAATTAGTCGATATATTTAAATCTCATAATATTGAAGTAGCCTATGACGGCTTAATAAAAACAATCTAATCGTTAAGGACTATCTATGTTTAAGCTCCCCCGTTTACTAGTAATGATGTTTTTGCAATATTTCGTGCAAGGGGCATGGAATATGGTAATTGGTGCAGTACTTGCCGCTTACGGTTTAAAAGAAATTGTTGGATCGACCTATTCAGTTTTAGGCATTGCCACAATCATCTCTCCACTTTTTATTGGTATGGTTGCCGATCGATTTATCGCATCCCAAAAAGTGATGGGGGTATTACATATTTTAAATGCCGCTGTTTTATTCTCGCTTCCTAGTTTTATACAAAGTGGTAATGAGTCTGGTTTTTTAGTGATGATATTTATTGTCGGCCTACTATTTTATCCAACCACTGCTTTAGCTAATAGCGTTAGCTTTAGGCATATTGATGGTGTAAGATGGTTTCCAATTGTTCGTGTTTTTGGCACAATTGGTTTTATGGTGGTTGGTTTCACCTTGGGTAAGACATTTCTTGATATTGCTAAATCAACAAACTCTTTTCTTTTAGCCTCTGGTGCATCTGTTCTTTACGGTCTATATTGCTTTACCCTTCCTAATACACCACCGGTTGCTAAAAATAAGAAAATATCTATACGTGAAATATTATGCTTAGACGCGTTATCTTTATTCAAAGATAAATATTTTTCGATTTTTATGTTTGCAACATTTATCCTAATGATTGCCAAAACAGCCTATAGCGCTTACTTACCGGTTTACTTACCTGTTTTAGATTTAGATCCTGCCTCAATGATGCAAATTGCCACTGCAACTGAAGTCATATTTATGATCTTTTTATCTTTTTTATTAGGCCGTTTTGGTTTCAAAAAAGTGATCTTATTCGGCTCAATCAGTTGGATTATTCGTAGCTTAATGCTATCGCAAGCAGCGGTATCTGATGATTATTTATTATATATTATTGGCGCTTTGTTACTGCAAGGTTTATGTTGGGATTTCTTCTTTACCGCCGGTGATATTTATGTCGATAAAAAAGCCAAACCGGAAATCAAAGCACAAGCTCAAGGGTTACGTTTTATCGTGTCTAACGGTTTTGGTGTCTTTATGGCTGCATCAGTATGCGGTATTATCAACAACCGAGTGGTTACCGAAAAGACCATGCCAGCAGCCGCAACACAATGGCAAGAATTTTGGATCTATCCGGCTGTAGTTGCCGCTGTTGTAACTATTGGTTTTTGGATTTTCTTCAATGATAAAAGCGTCATCATGAAACCGAAAATAAAGCATACGTTGTAATTAAGCTATATTCAATTTTCATAATTCATAGTAATACTTGATTAAAAATCAGCCTATGAGGGGTATTATAAAATGCCCCTATTTTTATATATAAAAGAATGCACAATATATATCAGCTACTATAATTAATTATACTTAAAATATAAGGATTACTATGCAAATTTGGATCGATGCTGATGCATGCCCTAATCCAATTAAAGAAATTATCTATCGTGCTGCTAATCGTAAGCAGATCTATGTAACTTTAGTGGCTAATCAATGGTTAAAAATTCCGAGTTCGCCTTATATTAAGATGCAGCAAGTAGAAAAAGGCTTTGATATCGCTGATAACGCAATTGTTCAACAAGTTAACGCCAATGATCTGGTTATCACTTCTGATATTCCTTTAGCCGCAGATGCGTTGCAGAAACATGCTAATGTTTTGACCCCAAGAGGTGAGCGTTATACTAAAGATACAATTAAAGAACGTTTAGTAATGCGTGATTTTATGGAAACAATGCGATCAAGCGGTATTCAATCTGGCGGACCACCACCATTTTCAGCTAGAGACAAAGAACAATTTGCCAATCAATTGGATAAATTAATTACACAATTAAACAAAGGGCTATAACATGGTTAAAATTTATGGTATAAAAAATTGTGATACGATGAAAAAAGCCTTGAAATGGCTTGATGAAAGACATATTAGTTACCAATTTCATAACTATAAAACGGATGGACTATCGTCGCAATTGTTACAATCACTATTTAATTTAATTGAATGGCAATTATTACTTAACACCAAAGGAACAACCTGGCGTAAGCTTGATGAAGCGACTCGTAATACAATTAATAACCAAGCTAGTGCTAAGCAGCTTATGTTACAAAATCCATCGATTATTAAACGCCCTATTTTAGTTGCTGGCGATAAAGCACTTGTGGGCTTTAGTGAGCAACTTTATCAACAATTTTTTGCGAGCTAACTATGCTAGAAAATGTCATTGAACTAACAACGCAGCTTATTGAACAACAGTCGGTAAGCCCGAACGATCAACAATGCCAACAGATTATTATTGCTCGATTAAAAGCATTAGATTTTACTATTGAAGAGTTAAACTATAATCAAACTAAAAATCTATGGGCATATCATGGCGAAGGTGAAACAATTATGTTTGCGGGCCATACAGATGTTGTTCCTGCTGGTGATGAAAGTAAGTGGCTTTATCCACCCTACCAAGCAACGATTGATAATGCAGGAAATTTATATGGTCGTGGGGCTGCTGATATGAAAAGTGGCGTCGCAGCTATGATTTGTGCCGCTGAAGACTTTATTAAACAAAATCCAGCTCATAAAGGCCGTATTGCTTTTTTATTAACCTCTGATGAAGAAGCTGATGCAACTGATGGTACGATCAAAGTCGTTAACGAACTAATCCAACGACAAGAAAGAGTTGATTACTGCATTGTTGGAGAGCCATCAAGTGATAAGATTATTGGCGATCAAATTAAAAATGGCCGCCGCGGATCAATTACTGCTAATCTGGTAGTGCATGGCATACAAGGGCATGTTGCTTACCCTTATCTAGCTGATAATCCCGTACATCGCTTCGCTCCTGCTCTAAGTGAATTAGTTAATACTGTGTGGGATAACGGCAATCAATACTTTCCCCCTACATCAATGCAGGTTGCCAATATTAATGGCGGAACAGGCGCGGAAAATGTTATCCCTGGTGATTTAACGGTTCAATTTAATTTTCGTTTTAGTAGTGAATTAACCGATCAAATGATTAAACGACAGGTTGAAACAATTTTAAACAAATATAATCTAGACTATACATTGAATTGGCGTTTATCTGGTCAACCATTTTTAACCAAGCAAGGAAAGCTAACAGACGTAGCACAACACGCTATTAAAAGTTTACTTGGTATTAATAGCCAATTATCAACCAGTGGCGGCACTTCTGATGGCCGATTTATTGCTAAAATGGGCTGTCAGGTCATTGAGCTCGGTGTTATCAATGCAACCATTCATAAAGTAAATGAGCATGTACAGTGTGAACAAATAATTAAACTAAAACACGTTTACCAACAAATAATAAGTGACTTATTAACGTAACCTGATTAAAAACCGTATCAACCTAAAGACTCGTTCTCGTGGTTTCAATAATAATTTAGTTAGTAACTGTAAGGAATGAATATGGAGTGGTTAAAAGATTATTGGTGGCTAATTTTAATTTTACTATTAGGCATTTTTATTAATACCATTAAAGATCTTAATAAAACCAGTTTCAAAAGTTATTTAAACAAAAAAAACGGTATAAAACCAATTCCTTATGATGATGACGATGATGATTGGCCGAAGGATAAAAATAATGACCATAATAAGAAATAATAACTCATGACAAAATCACATCTCAATTAATAATATAAGCTCGATTGACGCTAATATTATCACGTTTTTTAGTTAGTACTTTTAGTTTTCTCATCACGTAAACATCTCTTGTATAAATTGTTATTTACATTTTTCTTTTTTTAATGATAATGAGAACGATTATTATTTATAGAAGAATATTATATTTATGCTAAAATTCAAATTCTCTCATTTTCTACCTTTATTTATTAGTATTAACTGCAGCTTTGTATCTGCGCAAGAAAGATCAATATCAGAACCTGAAGATATTATTGTAATAACCGCAGCTGAACAAACACGCCAAGCATTAGGCGCATCGACAATCACCGCTAAAGATATCGAAAAATCCCCCATCAAAAATGATTTATCCGATCTTATTCGCACAATGCCAGGCGTTAACTTAACGGGAAACTCAACCAGTGGACAACGTGGCAATAATCGTCAAATCGATATTCGTGGTATGGGTCCTGAAAATACCTTAATTTTAATTGATGGCAAACCAGTAAAAAGTCGAATGTCCATTCGCTATGGCTGGCGTGGCGAACGGGATACACGCGGCGATACTAATTGGGTACCCGCCGACTTGGTTGAACGCATTGATGTAATTAGAGGGCCTGCAGCAGCCAGATATGGGGATGGCGCGGCAGGTGGCGTGATTAATATTGTGACTAAATCACCAACTGGCGAGCTCCATGGCTCACTCAAAAGCTACATCAACGCGCCAATCCACAGTAAGGAAGGTGCCACTAAACGGACTAATTTTACGCTTACTGGAGGATTAACTGATGCACTTAATTTCAGATTGTATGGTAATTTAAATAAAACTGGCGCTGATGAGTGGGATATAAACCAAGGGCATGAGTCTTATCGAACTGGCGCTAATGCAGGTACTTTCCCTGCTGGTCGTGAAGGCGTTAGGAATAAAGATATTAATGGCTTATTGCGCTGGGATATTAACTCACAACAATCATTAGATTTTGAAGCAGGATTTAGCCGCCAAGGCAATATTTACGCTGGCGATACCCAAAATACCAATACTAATGTGATTGTTAAAGATCTATATGGTCAAGAAACCAATACAATGTATCGAGAAAATTATGCCATAACCCACCATGGCTATTGGAATAATGGTATTAGCGCATTATCTTATCTCCAATATGAAAACACGCGTAATAGCCGAATCAATGAAGGACTTGCTGGTGGCACTGAGGGCATATTTGCTAATGATGGTTCTAATACTATTAAATTTAATAATTTAACAATTCATAATGAAACCAATATACCGCTAGAGATACTTGTATCACAAATGTTAACTATTGGTGCTGAATATAATTATCAAAAACTTAATGACCCAAGTTCAAATACACAATCAACCGATGAAGGCGGAACGGTTAGCTGGATTGGCAAGAATAATCGTTCAACCACCTCATCATCAAATGCATATGCGTTTTTTATTGAAAATAATATAGAGTTAACATCAAACACCACATTAACTCCCGCGTTACGGTTTGATCATCATAGCCAGTCTGGTAGTAATTGGAGCCCCGCATTAAATTTATCACAGGAATTAGGGGATTACTTTACTTTAAAACTAGGCATCGCACGAGCCTATAAATCACCAAATCTATATCAATCAAATCCAAATTACTTGCTTTACAGTCGCGGACAAGGTTGTTATGGCGGCAGCAGTCAAAGCTGTTATTTAATCGGTAATAGTAATTTAAGACCTGAAACAAGCGTTAATAAAGAAGTCGGTTTAGAGTTTCATGATAATAACGGTTTAGTAGCGGGTATTACTTATTTCCGTAATGACTATCATAATAAAATTGAGTCTGAGCCAACCCCAATTGGCCAAGCAGTTGGCGGAAAAGGTCAATATGCTAATGCTAATATTTTCCGTTGGGGCAATATACCTAAAGCACTGGTTGAAGGCTTAGAGGGAAGTTTTGCAATGCCCATTACAACTAAAATTAATTGGCGAAATAATATCACTTGGATGCTCGCCTCAGAAAATAAACAAACCGGCGATTACCTGTCTGTTATTCCTAAATATACCCTGAACTCGTCAATAGATTGGCAAGCAACTAATAAATTATCGCTATTAACATCAATCACTTGGTATGGTAGACAAAAACCCAAAAAATATGATTTTAATGGTGATAATGTTACAGGCAGTTCATCTAACCAACTAAAACCGTATTCAATTATCAATTTCAGTGGCCAATATCAATTTAATAAACATTTCACACTAACCGCTGGTATAGATAACTTGCTCGATAAGCAACTATTTAGATCGGGTAATGCCGCAGCAGTAAAAAATAGCGCGGGATTAACTACCATTGATGGTGCTGGTGCGGCAACTTACAATGAACCTGGTCGAACATTTTATATTAGTACCAATATTTCATTTTAAGCTAATATAAAACATTACTAATGAAATGAAGGAGGTTACGTCTCCTTTTTATTATTGATATTCCTCACTAAAAGAGTGTAATAAATAGGCAATACGATCATTTAATACTTCAACAGCAACGGTTTGATGAGTTTGATTTAAATAAATTTGATAATACAAGCTAAGCTTAGCAACGTTAGCTTTGGTTAATAGCCCTTCAAGCTCTTGAATATTGTCTACCATTCGTCTATTTTGTAAATGCTGTAAACGTAGCTGTCTTTGATTATCTGATGAAAATAACTCTCTACCGCTTAACGATTGCTCGAACTCCCCTACCGAAATAGACAAGTCAATTGGTTTGGTTAATTCCGTTTTTTGGTACTGTTTGATAAATTGCACTGCTTCTTGCAAAATGTAGCGGTCACTAAACCAAATTGATGGGCTTGATGCAATATAATAATTAAACGTAATTGGCTGAGTAAAAAGCGTATGTAATACCCACAAACCACCGATGGAGTGACCAAATACTATTTGTTTGCTTGGGTCAATCTCAAAGCGCTGAGCAAGCGCTGGTTTTAGTTCATTTTGCATAAATGCTAAAAAATTGTCAGCGCCACCATAAGCATCAGGAATATTGATTTTACCATTAGATAAAATTTCTAACGTTAATTCTGGCGGATGAGGGAGATAGTCAAGCTCACGTCGAGTCTTATCGGGATAATCAATTGCCACAATAATAGCTTGATGATTTTGACGTTTAACAGTTGCAACCGCCTGAGCAAAAACGCTATCACCATCAAGTAGATAGAGGATTGGCCAGCCATTTGCTGGTCGCAGCGTATTTGGATAATAAATAGTGATTTTATAGTTACCAATCTTTTTCGAGTGAACAATGTCAGTTGTTGTATCATTCGACATATGTAGAAAACTCGCTTGAAAAAATACATTTTTGGTACAACCAGTAGCAATAAACATTCCCAAAATAATCAAAAAGCTGCCAATTAGTAGACGTTTCATATAAATACAACTTAAATTACCGATTTCAAAATAAAAACGACGCATACTCGAGTAGTTTTTTTAATTCAAAATTAACCAATAAAAAGCAATCAACCTTTCATTTTTTCAAATTGCCGCATAAAATCAATTAAATAATCGACCCCTTCAATATCCATTGCATTATAGATAGAGGCTCGCATGCCACCAACAATACGATGACCTTTAATACCGATAATCCCTGCTTTAGTCGCCTCACTAACAAATAATTTATCAATATCTTCACTCGGTGAAACAAATGGCACATTCATTATCGAACGGTTAGCTTGAGCAATATTATTGTGGTAAAAATCAGAACTATCAATATATTGATAGAGTGTTTCAGCCTTTAATACATTACGTTTTTCCATTATTGATAAACCACCAAGCTGTTTAATCCATTTAAATACCAACCCTGACATATACCATGCAAAGGTCGGTGGAGTATTAAACATTGAGTCATGTTTGCTTTCAATCGTGTAATCAAGGACTGACGGTAACGTTTTTTGCGCTCGACCTAATAAGTCTTCACGTATTATGACTATCGTAATCCCCGCCGGACCAATATTTTTTTGTGCACCAGCATAAATAATACCATAACGAGAAACATCGATCGGTTTAGACAAAATACAAGAGGAATAATCCGCAACCACTATTTTATCGCCAAAGTTAGGATCTTCTGCAATAGCCAATCCATCAATAGTTTCATTAGGGCAATAGTGAACATAGGCAGAATCCGCTCTCAATTGCCAGCTATCTATAGCTTTTAATGCTATTTTACCTGCAAGCACTGTTTTAATATCAATACGGTTCGTGTAACAATATTTATCTGCTTCATCGGCAGCGCACTTGCTCCAATACCCGCTATCAATATAATCGGCCGTTTTCTTGTCACCTAAAATATTTAAAGGTACTGCGGCAAACTGAGCTCTTGCGCCTCCTTGTAAAAATAAAACTTTATAATTTTCAGGAATAGCTAAAATATCTTTTAAATCTTTGGTGGTTTCTAAGGCGTAGGAATCGAAGTCTTTCCCTCGATGACTAAGTTCCATCACCGATGCCCCAGTATTGTTCCAATTCAAAAGTTCAGCTTGTGCTTGTTTTAATACTTCATGAGGTAAAGTCGCTGGCCCTGCACTAAAATTATATATTTTCATACTGTATGACCTGTTATCAATATTATCATTATAAGTAAGGTAGTTAGTATTCTAGTACAGAATTTCACAAAGGCAATCCGACTTATGCACAATTATCGATTTGGAAAGATATTTTGCTAATTAATTATGATGAGCTATAATTAGCCACACTATATTATCGACTAATAAATTGTTTTGGAGTTCACCATTTTTAAACGAGTATCCCAAGTTTATCGCAAGCTTTTCCGCTCCCACGCCACCGAGCCAATGCCCAGTAAAGTCGGACTGACCACCAACCGAAATAAATCGGCGGGGATGGAATCTGTGGTTAAAATTATTCCTCGTTCGGAGCATAATATCTCCCGACAATTTATTAGTGAAAACGCATTAAAAGTATTGCATCGCCTTAATAAGCAAGGTTATGAAGCCTATTTAGTCGGCGGCTGTGTACGTGACTTGTTACTCGGCAAAGTACCAAAAGATTTCGATATAACCACTAATGCAACACCTGAACAAGTACAAAAGTCATTTCGTAACTGCCGTTTAATCGGTCGTCGTTTTCGTTTAGCACATATTATATTTGGTAAAGAGATTATTGAAGTTGCGACATTTCGAGGTGAACACGAAGAATATAAGTTAAAATCGCCATCACAAACCTCATTAGATAATAATGCATCTAAACGCTCACAAGATGGTATGTTATTACGAGATAATGTCTACGGTACCATTGAACAAGATGCAATTCGTCGTGATTTCACCATTAATAGCCTTTATTATAATGTTAGGGATTTCTCTATCCGTGATTACTGTAATGGCGTTGAAGATTTAAAAAAAGGAATTATCCGTCTAATTGGCGATCCAACAACACGCTATCAGGAAGATCCAGTTAGAATGTTGCGAGCTATCCGTTTTGCAGCAAAGCTTGATATGACAATTGAAAGCGAAACAGCCGAGCCAATAAAACGCTTAGCACCATTACTTAGCAATATCCCTTCTCCTCGGTTATTTGACGAATCACTTAAACTGCTACAAACAGGGCATGGCTATCAAACTTATTTGTTATTAAGAAAATATAACTTATTCACTTATCTCTTTCCTACTATAACGCGCTTTATGCCAAAAAATAGAAGTGTAGAAAACGAAGCATTAAGCCAAGTTGAGCGAATGATTGAGCAGACACTTAAAAATACTGATTATCGTATTGTTAACAATCAACGAATTAACCCTGCGTTTCTTTTTGCTGCCATGTTGTGGTATCCACTTGCGGAGCATACCCAATCGTTAATTTTTGAAAGTGGATTGACTTACCATGATGCCTTTGATCTAGCTATGCATGATATTATTGGCGAACAATGCGCAACCATCTCGATACCTAAACGTTTAACGTCTATTATGTGTGATATTTGGCGCTTACAGCTACGGCTAAGTAAACGCAGCATCAAGCGTGTTTATGCCGTTTTTGAGCACCCTAAGTTTCGTGCAGCTTATGATCTGCTCGAAATGCGATCATCAATAGAAAAGGGGCCGTTGCTTGAATTAGCCGCATGGTGGGATGAATATCAATATAGTGACACAAATAAACGCGAGCAAATGGTCGTACAAGTGGTTAAAGCTGAAAAAAAGGATAATAATAAATACCGCAAATCTAAAAGTACATATTCAAGATCGACAACGAAAAAGATAGCTGAGTAATAAAATAGCCATATGCTCAAGTTATTAGTTAGCACTTTTATAATTTGACGCTATAATGTTGCGATTGAATTTTACTATGTGGTAATCGTTAATTACTGATGAAAAAATTAACTCCATCTTTTATTGCTGCAACTCTTTGTTTGTCTATTTATAGTCAAAGTGTACTTGCTACTACACTACTTGACCCAGCCTCTAATAAGCAATGCCTTGTTAATGCCCCTGTTTTTAACCGACCATTCGTTAGTGGCAATCCGAATAACTTACCTATTGAAGTTTCAGCTGATTATTTTGAAGTATTTTTGCCAAATACCGCAGTCTATCAAGGCCATGTTTCTGCGGTGCAGGGCAATAGAATCATCCAATCACAAAAAATGACAGTTAATCAGTCAGCGAATAAAAGTAGAGAGCTAATTCTTAATGGTAATGTCGTATATCAAGATAATTTAATCGAGATGAAAGGTGATGATGCTGAAATGAATTTAAATACTAACGATATTCAAATTCAAAATAGCCGTTATCATTTAGTTGGACGCCTTGGTCGCGGTGATGCCGAGACCATGAAATTCAATAATAATCGTTATATTATTTTAAATAATGGTAGCTTTACCTCCTGTCCTGTAAATAATAGTAGCTGGAATATAGCAGGCTCTAAAATTATTTATGATGACCAAGAACAACTACTCGAAGTATGGAATGCCGTATTTAAAATAGGTAAAGTGCCTGTTTTATACTCTCCCTATTTGCAACTACCAACTGGCGATAAACGTCGTTCAGGACTACTAATGCCTGATTTTTCATACGACAGTATTGATGGGATCGATTTTTCCTTACCTATTTACTGGAATATTGCGCCTAATTATGACGCAACATTTACGCCAAGAGTAATGCAGCGTCGGGGGGTACAATTACAAACAGAAGCACGTTACTTAAATGAAATAGGACTAGGTACTGTAGCATTTGACTGGCTACAACACGATGCACTTTATAATAAAAATGAGAGTAATTCGAATACTAGCGGTTACAGTGACAGCAATCATCGCTGGCTCTTTCACTGGGAAAATGCCCAACTAATCAATTATAACTGGCGATTTTTTGCTAATACCACTAGAGTGAGCGATAATCAGTACATTAGTGACATAGGTTCGAAATTTGCATCAGAAACTGATGGCTATCTTACTCAATTATATCAAGCAGGTTATACCGATAAATATTGGGACATTGGTTTAAATTATAAATATTTTCAAGCATTAAGAGACGATATAAAAGACAATCTGTACCACACCGAACCACAGTTAAATATTAATTACTATAATAATGATTATGATGATTTTGAGTTTCATAACTTCAGCCAGGTATCACATTTTGTCAGTAGTGGTTATAAAAACCCAAAAACTTGGCGTTTTCACATTGCCCCAACATTAAAGTATACAATTAGCTCGCCATGGGCAATGGTCTCTACCGAAGCAGGATTTATGGCAACCCACTATGACCAAGATCTTCCTGATTATACACAAAATGATCATCTAGAAAAAAATATTAATCGTTTTTTACCTAAATTTGCTATCGATGGTAAAGTTATATTTGAACGAGATACTAGTTGGTTTGACGGCTACAGTCAGACAGTAGAGCCTAGAATCAAATATCTCTATATTCCGTACCGCAATCAATCACAAATAGGCAATTATGATTCAACACTATTGCAATCTGACTATATTGGATTATTTCGCGATCAGTCATACAGTGGCTTAGATAGAATAGCCTCAGCTAATAAAATAGCAACGGGTATTACGACACGATTTTATGATCCTAATGAAGTAGAAATTTTCAATCTATCATTAGGTCAAATTTATTATTTTAATAAGTCAAGAACGGGAGATAATAATTCTTCTCTCGAACAAAATGATAATACAGGTAGCATAACATGGGCAGCTGATACATATTGGAAAATAAATAATGATATGATACTTCGTGCTGGCGCACAATATGATACTCGTATTAATGAAATTTCGCTCGCTAATGCTATTTTTGAATACCGCAGATCTGAAAATAAAATGATTCAACTCTCGTACCGTTATGCCAACCAAAACTATATTGACAGTATTGGTCTCTCTAATACAAAAACACCTTATAGGGAAGATATCTCTCAGCTTGGCATTATGTCATCTTGGCCGTTGACTGAAAATGTTAGCGCGGTTGGAGCTGTATTTTATGATACTAATAATAAGCAAACCTCAAATAGTTTTATTGGGTTAAATTATACTGATTGTTGTTGGGGAGTAAGTGTGCAATATGGTCGTAAAATAACTGACTGGGATAATGTGACCAGGGAAAGTAAATATGAAAATAAATTCTCGATAAACTTTGAACTACGAGGACTAACTAAAAATACTAATGTTGTTGCTAAAATGTTAAACTTTGGTTTACTACCATATAAAACTGCTTTTGCTGAAAACTATGGGAACTAATTAGCTAATTAATTGTCTAATGTTTAATGTTATTAATATGATTATGGTAAAGTTACTGAAAATGATTAAAAAGCTCGTTTCTATCCTCTTGATTAGTTTATTTTTCTCCTCAACTACCTATGCAGCGCCGCGTCAAGTTGAGAGTGTTGTTGCAGTGGTAAATAATAATGTCATTTTGACAAGTGATGTTAATGAAATGCTCCAAAGCATCAAATCAACGACTGATCCTAAAAATTTACCTGATGATGCAACATTGCGCCATCAAATTATTGAACAACTTATTAACGACAGTCTTATCTTGCAGCAATCAAATAAAGCCCAAATTGCAGTTAGTGATGACGAAATCACCGAGACGATTAACAATATTGCTAAACAAAATGGAATGACGCTCGATGAGCTGCGCGGATATTTGACTAAAATGGGTGTCAGTTACTCAAGCTATCGTGATAAAATGCGTAAAGATATGGTTATTGACCGTATTCGTATGAGTCAAGTGAGTCAACGTATTAATATCAGCGATAGAGAAGTTGAAGCCCTTGCTAATACTATTGCCAAACAACCGATGAATAATCGTGAAATTAATGTTAGTCATATTCTTATTTCTATTCCTGAAAACCCAACTAAGCAACAACTTGAAAATACGACAGCAAAAGCTAAAGAAGTTATAAATCGTCTACAAAATGGCGAGAGTTTTGCTAAACTTGCCGCCACCTATTCCAATGATGATAAAGCGCTAAAAGGTGGTAGCATGGGTTGGCAAAAATTAAATGAGTTACCAACTATTTTTGAAGAAAGGCTGATACGGGCACAAAAAGGTGAAATAATTGGCCCATTACGCTCAGGGGTCGGCTACCATATAATAAGAGTAGATGGAACTCGCGCTGAAGCGGCTAAACCTATTACAGCCAAAGAAGTTAATGCTAAACATATCCTTGTAAAAACGAATTTATTAGTCACTGATGATATGGCAAAGCAAAAATTGCTTAATATTCGTCAAGCGATTAAAGATGGTAGTACTACCTTTGCTGCATCGGCCAAAAGTTATTCGGAGGATCTTGGCTCAGCAGAGAAAGGGGGAGAATTAGGCTGGAGCGATCCTGACAGATATGATAGCCAATTCAGAAATGCCTTATTAAAACTAAAAAAAGGCGAGATCAGCGAGCCTATCAAATCAGCTTTTGGTTGGCATTTAATTGAACTCACCGATACTCGAAATATAGATAAAACTGGCGCGGCACAAAAAGAACAAGCCTATCGTTTAATATTCAATCGTAAATTTGGTGAAGAATTACAAGTTTGGATTCAGGAACTAAAAGGTGATGCGTATATTAAAATTATTGGTGAAGAGAAGCCATAATGAATAGTCGCGTACACCAAGGTCATTTTGCTCGTAAACGTTTTGGTCAAAATTTTTTACAAGATGATTCTGTCATTCAAAATATTGTTGCCGCCATTCAACCGAAAAAAAATCAGGCATTAGTTGAGATTGGACCTGGACTGGCGGCTCTAACATTACCTATTTGTGATCATTTGGATCATTTAACCGTGATAGAAATTGATAGAGATCTCGCGGCACGGCTTATTGCTAATCCATTCTTAAAAAATAAACTAACCGTTATCGAACAGGATGCGATGACGGTTAATTTTACAGAATTATCTGAAAAAATGAATCAACCGTTGAGAGTCTTTGGTAATTTACCTTATAATATTTCAACACCTTTAATGTTCCATCTTTTTAAATATGCCCATGCAATTAGTGATATGTACTTTATGCTACAAAAAGAAGTTGTTAATCGCTTAGTTGCAGCACCAAATTCAAAAGCGTATGGACGACTTAGTGTAATGGCACAGTATTACTGCCAAATTATTCCGGTACTTGAAGTTCCTCCATCCGCATTTAAACCGGCACCAAAAGTCGACTCTGCTGTTGTTAAATTGATTCCATACCAAGCGGTTCCTTATCCAGTTGAAAATATAGACTCGTTATCTCGGATTACGACTGCGGCATTCAATCAAAGAAGAAAAACTATTCGTAATAGCCTAGGGCAACTATTTACGGTAGAACAATTAACAGATCTCAATATTAATTTAGATTTACGAGCAGAAAATTTAACACTAAAACAATATTGTGAATTGGCCAATGCTTATAGCAAAATGAGTATCTGATCATGTCAAATTTACTCATTGGTGATATTCATGGTTGTTATAATGAGTTTATGCGAGTGCTTGAAAAAGCAGATTTTAATAGCAACGACACAATTTGGTTAACCGGCGATCTTGTTGCTAGAGGGCCTAACTCACTTGGAGTTCTTCGTTTTGTTCAAAAAAATAGCCAACAAATAAGATTAACTCTTGGTAATCACGACCTGCACCTACTGGCTGTCTATGCTGGAATTGCTAAAAGTCATAAAAAAGATCGTATTAATGAAATTTTTGCTGCACCAGATTGCGATGAATTAATTGATTGGCTCAGAAAACAACCACTCGTTCAAATAGATGATTCATTGAATCTTATTATGGCTCACGCTGGTATTTCGCCACAATGGGACTTAGAGACATTATTAAAATGTGCCAAAGATCTTAAGACCGTATTATCTAGTGATACTTATCCTCTATTTCTTGATGCGATGTATGGTGATTACCCTGATTTTTGGCATGAAGATTTGCAAGGATTTGATCGATTACGTTATATTGCTAATGCTTTAACTCGTATGCGTTATTGCTATGAAAATGGTCGCCTTGACCTATATTGCAAGGATGCCATTAATGAAGCTCCAAGCAAACTTAAACCTTGGTTTTTACTACCGCGGAAAATTCCGCAAAGATATAGTATCGCATTTGGCCACTGGGCTTCATTAAAGGGCAAAGGTACGCCTGAAAACATCTATGCACTTGATACTGGCTGCTGCTGGGGTGGAAAACTAACCTGCTTAAGATGGGAAGACAAGCAGTATTTTAAAAAACGCAATAAAGATAATCTGTCTTAAAAAGAGCTTTATATACACATAAAACACTATTTGATAAAGGGTTTACTATGCATTTTTGGCGCTCAATTCGTACTGGCATTAAATATATCTGGAAAATAATTAACGTAATAAGAGAGATCACGTTAAACCTTATATTCTTTTTTACTATTTTATTTATTATCGGGATGATCGGATTAATACGTAATCCCAATGGGTTAAATAATATATCACAATCGGGAGTACTAGTACTTGACCTTGAAGGAGTTATTGTTGACTCGCCATCATATGATCAAAGCCTTTATGCGCTGAGTAAAAAACTCAACAATAATAATCCTGATCCGACACGCCAAAATAGTCTATTTGAATTAACACAGAAAATTGCTCAAGCGACTAATGACCCAGCAATTGAAGGTATCATCTTAAAATTAGATAATTTTTCTGATGCAAATCTACCAAACTTGCAATATTTAGCTAAATATCTAACCGAGTTTAAAACAAAAGGAAAACCTATATATGCTGTTGGGGGTTACTTTGATCAAAAACAATATTATCTAGCCAGCCTTGCTGATAAAATTTATTTAGTCAACCAAGGCAGTGTATCTCTTTATGGTTTTTCAACTAATAATTTCTATTTCAAATCACTACTTGATAATTTAAAAGTTAATACTCATGTTTTCAGAGTTGGCACTTATAAATCAGCCGTTGAACCTTTTTTAAGAAATGATATGTCTGATGCTGCAAAAGAAAATACAACTAGATGGCTAAGCACTATGTGGAATAATTATCTTAATAATATTGCCAATAATAGAAAATCAGAGCCAACTAATTTAGTGCCACCAGCGGATATAATGCTATCAAGGCTAAAAGCGGTATCGGGTAGCATGAGTGAATACGCCTTAGAAAACGGTATTGTCGATGAGGTATTATCATCATATAACGCAGAGCAAGCGCTAAATAATCGTTTTCATTTTGCACCACAATTAAGCATTTATGACTACCAGCTTAAGTCAAACAAAATGCGATCATTTGATAACCAAACGCAGCCATCGGAGAAACCACTGATTGCCGTTATCTTCGTTGATGGAACCATTACGGCAGGTAAAGCTGCAAATAATGTTGCTGGAAGTGAAACTATTACTAAACAACTTAGGAAAATTGGAGAAAACAGCAATGTTCGAGCCGTCGTGCTGCGTATTAATAGCCCTGGCGGTGGCGTGTACGCTTCTGAGGTAATAAGAAGTGAAATTGAAGCATTAAAAGCAAAAGATATTCCCGTTGTTGCCTCTATGGGCGGAATGGCGGCCTCAGGCGGTTATTGGATAGCAACACAATCTGATTATATCATTGCCAACCCAAATACCATTACCGGCTCAATTGGTATTTTTGGTATTATCCCTACTTTCGAAAACTCTTTAGCTCACATAGGTGTTCACACTGATGGGATATCAACATCGCCTCTTGCAGGCATGACTTTGTCTAAAGATTTATCTACTGATACAAGCCAGCTTATTCAAATGAATATTGAAAATGGCTATCATAACTTTGTGTCATTAGTTGCAGAGTCTCGTAATATGAGTAATGAAGAAGTTGATAGCATTGCACAAGGCCAAGTTTGGTTAGGTGAAGAGGCGAAGAAAATTGGCTTAGTTGATAAACTAGGTGATTTTGATGATGCAGTTAAAGAAGCAGCGTCATTAGCTGGAATATCCGATTATCTTATCGATTGGCAAAAAGCTGAAACGAGCTTCTTTGCTTCATTATTTGCTGATTATTCAGCGATTTTACCTAAATCAGTAATAGGCATAATTTACAATCAGCTCTCTTTATCAAATCAGCTACAACAGCATCTGGCATTTTGGGATAATCTTAATGACCCACAAAATCGATATATTTACTGTTTAAACTGTTCTGATATTAAATAGCATAATAAAAATGGGCGCTATATAACGCCCATTTTTTATATACTCTGTAACAACAATCTATAGCAAATCTGTATATTGCTGTTTAGTATTATCGTCCCAAACACTCGATTGCACTTGGCCAATATGCTTTAATTGTAATAGTAACATTGCAAGCCTTGATTGACCAATTCCGCCCCCTATTGTTTGCAACAGTTCACCATTCATCAGTAATTTATGCCAGTCAAATTTCAATCGACCTTCATCATTAGTTAATTCAAGTTGCTTTTTGAGGGCGATTGGATCGACGCGAATACCCATTGAAGAAATCTCAAATGCACTCTTTAACACTGGATTCCACACAATAATATCACCATTTAAACCTAAATGTCCCTCTTCATTTTGTGTACTCCAATCATCATAATCTGGCGCTCTAATATCATGCTTCTCATTATTTGACAGTACACTACCAATACCGATGATAAATACCGCACCAAACTCTTCTGCTATTTTATTCTCACGCTCTTTTGCCGAAAGATTTGGATAACGTTGCAATAAATTTTCACTATCAATAAATGTTATTGTTTGTGGTAGAAAGGGTTTTATTGCATACTTTTTAGCAACTTCTGCTTCTGTCGATTTTAAGGCTTGATAAATTTGTTCTACCGTTAATTTTAGAAATGCTAGTGTACGCTGTTGTGGTGAAATCACCTTCTCCCAATCCCATTGATCAACATACACAGAATGAATCGGAGATAGCATATCTTCATCAGGTCTTAGTGCTTTCATATTAGTATAAAGGCCTTCACCAAGTGCAAATTGATTCAGACTTAATATTTTACGTTTCCATTTTGCAAGTGAATGGACAACTTCAAACGTTGCATCAGCAATACACTTAACTTTAACCTGTACCGCTTTTTCACTACCCGACAAGTTATCTTGTATGCCATCACCAATTTGGCTCAAAATCGGTGCTTGCACTTCGATTAATGACAATTTTTCGGCTAGTTGTTCAGTAAAATAAGATTTAACAAAAGATATTTGTTGTTGCCTTTGCTTAAATGAGGGCTGCATATTGTTCCTTAGAATATCGTTCTATATCAATAAATTTCATACAATAAAATAAACTAGAATATCAAATTATTCAAATTAATCTCACTTATATTTATACGGGCTACATAGAGACCCTAAGTAATAAGCTTAAATTGTTATAATGAGCAGATAAGTATAAGCTAAGTAAAGAGGAAAAAGTGACTAAATTAACTATATGATAGTTTAAAATATTAAATTTGAATTGAAGTAAAAAGAGTTAAACATATTGACGTTAAAATTGATTTATAAACATCAGTCTAGGTTAAGCATAGCGATTTAAATCTATTTGGAGGAGACCCTATCAGCCACATCCCACACACGTATAACTTACTTTGGCTGCTTCCTTCCGGACCTGACCTAGTGAGCAAGCAAACGTTGCAAGAGGACCCATAGAGCCTCCATTGAAGAGCAAGTATTATCCTTTAAAGTAAAGTAAAAAACAACTAATTAGTCTAAATAAAGTAAAATTCGATTAGCTCTCGCTCTTTAAGCGAGTTAGCATAGAGAATTTGACTATTTTCAATCTATATTTTCGGTATTAATCAAGCTATACTAGCTATAGTTTTAATGTATCAGCTAGGTTAAAAATGAATATTCTTGTTACGGGTGGACTTGGCTATATTGGTAGCCATACTTGTGTAAAATTAATAGAAGCAGGTTATACGCCAATCATAATTGACAATTTATATAATAGTAAGAAAAGCGTATTAAATCGCATTGAAAAAATTACTGGTCAATTACCGCTGTTCTACTATGGTGATATTCAAGATAAGCCTTTTTTAGATACTATTTTTAAAAAGCATAAAATTTCTGCAGTTATTCATTTTGCAGGTTTAAAAGCTGTTGGCGAATCAGTGACTAAACCTCTTGAATATTACCAAAATAATGTCTATGGCTCTATTTGTCTTGCGCAAGTCATGTCTGATAATCAAGTAAATAATATTATTTTTAGCTCATCGGCTACCGTGTATGGTGAAAAAAATCCAGCACCGTATATTGAAACGATGCCGACAGGAAATGTTACAAATCCGTATGGTTGGAGTAAATATATGGTAGAACAAATCTACACTGATCTGCATACATCGCAGAAAAAATGGAGTATCAGTTTACTACGCTATTTTAACCCTGTCGGTGCTCATCCTTCAGGGTTGATAGGGGAAGATCCTCAAGGTATTCCGAATAACTTAATGCCTTATATAGCCCAAGTAGCGATAGGAAAACGGGAGAAACTATCTGTGTATGGTAATGATTATCACACTAAAGATGGTACTGGTGTTAGAGATTATATTCACGTTGAAGACCTTGCCAAGGGACATGTTGCTGCACTAAAAAACATCACCTGCTCAGGTTTACATATTTATAACCTAGGTGCTGGAATCGGTAGCAGTGTACTCGAAGTATTAGCGGCATATGAGAAAGCTTGTCAACATAAATTACCTTATCAAATCGTTGAACGTCGTGCTGGTGATATTGCTGCTTTTTGGGCTGATGCATCAAAGGCACAAAGGGAATTAAATTGGCAAACTGAAAATTCACTCGATGATATGGCAAAAGATAGTTGGAATTGGCAGGTAAAAAATCCGAATGGTTACCCAGATAAATAACATAACTTATCGTTCAGATGTAAAACCAAATTTAGATGAAGCGATTAATTTATATTCTCATTGTTCACTAGGGGAAAGAAGACCGCTTAGCGATCGCGCCCGTTTTCAAGCAATGCTAGATAATGCAAATATTATTAGCGCTTGGGATCGAGATAAACTAGTGGGAATTGCTCGCTATTTGACTGATTTTGTTTATACAACGTATTTAGCAGATTTAGCTGTTGATGATACTTACCAAAATCAAGGGATCGGTAAACAACTAATAAAAGAGCTACAAAAAGCCACTACGGTGGGATGCCGTATTGTTTTATTAGCCGCACCAAAAGCGGTTGGTTACTATCCCCATATTGGTTTTGAAGCACATTCTTCGGCTTGGACAATATTAGAGCCATTAAAATGAAAATTATTCTTGCTTCAACCTCCGAGTCACGTAAAAAAATCCTTAAAAAGTTTGCCATTCCATTTGATTGCATTGCTCCAGTTTGTGACGAGAAACCGCTACCTAATGAAAATGCGACAGATTTAGTACTACGCTTATCACAAATTAAAGCGCAATCCATCGCCAAAAACTATATGGGCTCTGATACGATTATCATTGGTTCGGATCAAGTTGGTGTATTAGACGGTAAAATAGTCGGAAAACCGCATACGACTGCCAACGCCAAGCAACAATTGCTTAAAAGCCGCGGTAAAACCTTTTACTTCTATACTGGTCTTTGTGTTATTGATGCAAAAACACAAAACATATCAATAAGCTATGAACCATTCAAAGTGACTTTTCGTCACCTTAATGAAGCAGAAATAGATGCCTATATTGCTAAAGAGATGCCATTGCAGTGTGCAGGAAGTTTTAAATGTGATGAACTTGGTATCACCTTATTTGATAAATTAGAAGGCAATGACATTAACTCACTAATCGGTCTACCATTGATTAAATTAAACAAAGTCATGCTTGATATGGGATACAATCCCCTATTCTTATAACAAAATTTGCATCAAACTGTTGCTATCGATAATAACAACCCAACTAAATAAATTAGCAAATAGTTGGGTAAGTAAAAATAGCTATAGTTTAACTACATTAAGGCAATCCTTTCCTCTATAGACTGCTTCAATATTAGCCAAAGTAGTATCAGATATATTTAACAGTGCTTCCTGAGTCAAAAATGCTTGATGACCGGTAAAAATCACATTATGGCATGCAGATAAACGTCGAAAAACGTCATCTTGAATCACATCATTTGATTTATCTTCGAAAAAGAGATCCCGTTCATTCTCATAAACATCCATGCCAAGCGCGCCAATCTTAGATTGTTTTAAAGCATCAATTGCAGCGGCGGAATCGAGTAATGCCCCTCGGCTGGTATTAATGATCATTACGCCATCTTTCATCTTTTGAAACGACTGCGCATTTAATAAATGATAATTTTCAGGTGTCATTGGACAATGTAAAGTGATCACATCCGAATTAGCATATAACTCATCTAAGGTCACATAGCTTGCGCCGAGTTCAATTACAGTATCTGATGGATAAGGGTCATGAGCTAAAATTTTCATACCAAACCCTTTAAGAATACGGATCACTGCTTGACCAATTTTCCCTGTACCAATAACCCCTGCTATACGGTTATGCATGTTAAATCCAGTGAGCCCATCGAGGGAGAAATTAGCATCGCGGGTCCGTTGATAAGCTTTATGGGTACGCCGATTAAGTGTCATCATTAGCGCAACGGTATGCTCTGCAACCGCTTCAGGCGAATAGGCTGGAACCCTTACGATGGTCATTCCTAATTTTTGGGCTTCTTTCAAATCAACATTATCAAAACCGGCACAACGTAAGGCTAGAATATTAACACCTAGAGACGATAACTCTTTTAAGGCCTTTTTGTCTGCTTCATCATTCACAAAAATACAAACCGCATCAAAGTTTTTAGCCGTAATTGCGGTTTTACAACTTAGTTTATGTTCATAGTATTCAATCTGAAAACCAAAATTTTTGTTAGCTATTTCTAAGTGTTCACGATCATAATGTTTGCTACTAAAAACAGCGACTTTTATCTCATGTTTCATATTTCCACTCCTGATAAGCATTGCTAATTAACCATTATTAATTAATAACATAATCTAAATTAAAGGTAAATCAATAATAGTAATTGTTAAAAAGCATTATCGAATATTTTATAAGTAGATAAGTTGTGTCATCATGGTTTTTCAGCCAAAACTATACCACCAAATCGGTTTATAATTAACGCCATATATCTAGATGTTGCCGTCTATATTTCTATGATTAATAGTATCGCAAAAATTAACCTGTGATATACTGAAGCAAGATTTTTAATCACTATCAACGATATATCGCAATTACATGAACAACATATCTAAAAATCATAACTCTATTTTAAGTGTTATCTTTAATACCAAAATGTTGATTTGTGTATTCACTGGCTTCGCCTCTGGACTACCATTATATATTCTTATCCAATTAATGCCCGCATGGCTTCAAAGTGAAGGGGTAAATATAAAAACGATTGGTGCGTTTACCCTTACCCAAATCCCTTATATATGGAAATTCTTATGGGCACCGTTTATGGATAATATTTCTCTTTTTCGCCTCGGTAGAAGGCGAGGATGGATGTTACTATCACAAATAGTGTTATTTATTCTTATTGCCAGTATGGGATTTTTTTCACCAACATTAAATATTATGCTTATTGCGTTACTTTCTTTTGCTATTGCGCTTTTTTCTGCTACACAAGACGTCGCTTTAGATGCCTTTAGACGCGAGCTACTTTCAGACAAAGAGCTAGGATTAGGGAATAGCATTCATATTAATGCTTACCGTATTGCTGGACTTGTGCCAGGTTCACTATCGTTAATACTATCAAATTACTTTGCTTGGGATATCGTTTTTATTGTGACTGCATGTTTTATGTTTCCAGCTATTTTAATGACCATATTAGTTAAAGAACCAAATAAGCAAGTAGTAACAACACATAAGCTCGAAAATATTATCACCAAACCATTTTTAGAATTTATACAACGTAATGGTATAAAGTCTGCATTGTTAATTCTTGCCTTTATCTTTTTCTATAAATTAGGCGATAGTATGGCAACATCACTTGCCACGCCATTTTATTTGCAAATGGGATATAGTCGAGTTGATATAGGCTTAATTGCCAAAAACGCCTCCCTCTGGCCTAGTGTTATTGGTGCTTTATTCGGTGGAATACTCATGATAAAAATCGGCATCAATCGCGCCTTATGGCTATTTGGTATGGTGCAAGTATTATCTATTTTAGGGTTTGTTTGGTTATCAATTAAAGGACCATTTGATGTAATAGCATCAGAACAACTTATTCTGTTAGCTGCTGTCATTAGCTTTGAAGCCTTAGGTGTAGGTTTAGGTTCGGCAGCATTTGTTTCTTATATTGCTAAAACCACAAATCCGCTCTATACCGCGACACAATTTGCTTTATTTACCAGTTTCGCCTCAATCCCTCGCACATTAATGAATGCATCTACAGGTTTTATTGTTGCTAGCTTAGGCTGGACTAATTTTTTTTGGTTATGTACGATGCTTGCCATTCCAGGAATGCTTCTGCTATTTAAAGTTGCGCCTTGGCAAGCAAAAGAATAAATTACATTGGAGAACATATGGACAAGCTCACACAAGCCTTTAATTTTCGTCATGCTTGCAAAATTTTTGATGACACAAAACAGATACCACAAGAAGAGATTGATTATATCTTAGAAGCTGGCAGACAATCTCCTTCCTCTTTCGGAATGGAGCCTTGGCACTTTGTTGTTATTAATGATGTAACAATCAAACAACAATTAAAACCGCTCTGTTATGAGCAACCACAAATCACTAGCTGCTCTGATTTAATCATCGTACTTTATCGTAAAGAGTCTCACTTTACGATGCAAAGTGAATACTTAAGACAAGCAGTACAAAGAACACTACCCGCTCAAGGTGCATCTTTTGATCTCGATGCCGCATGTCAGTATTTTATTAACTATTGTAAGCAAGGTTTACCTAAAGGCGTCAGCATTGATAATTGGTCGGAAATGCAGTGTTACATTCCCAGCACTAATATGATGACAGCTGCGGCTTATCACGGAATTGACTCATGCGCTATAGGCGGCTTTCAAGGCGATAAGATAATAGCGGAATTAGAAAAACGATTACCACAACTGAGTGTAAATAATTTTGGCGTAGCACTATGCTTAGCATTTGGTTACCGTAAGAACCCTCAAACAGAACAATTAAGATGGGAAAAAGCCAGCTTAACTACTTTTTTATAAAAAAAACCCGCTCAAAAAAGCGGGTGAAAGGGACTCAACGTAATCAAATTTGGTTATATATTCAATACTTTATACAACATCTCTGCATCATGTGATGCAGAATTAATAATAAATTGAACGCCCGATAAAATATCTGCTGTTCCTCTATCGTCTGTGCTATTTTGAGCTGAAGTTAAAATTTCATGCGCCCAATTAAGTTTCCGTAAAACTAATTCAATTTGTTCTATTTTAATGTCATCGACCATTTTGTTTAACTCTCCGCCTATTTAATTACTTTATCAATACCGATTAATGGTTTGGTGGTATTATGGTGATAAAAAATATTTTATCAACACAAAAAACAATATTAATATCTTTTTTACGATGTAATTACAATTAATAATTTATTTTTTATTTTTAAAAACAAAAAAATTACTTGATTCTATTAATTGTTATCAATCGTATTGTTGTAACTAAATCGATGGGCAATTGATTAGATCGATAGTATAATTCTATGCAAGATAATTAAGGATCAAATTATGCGCGGTAAGTTCATCGTTATTGAAGGCCTCGAAGGCGCTGGAAAAACAACAGCAATTCAAACTATCACACATATTTTAAAGCAAAATAAAATTGACCAATTAGTGTATACAAGAGAACCAGGTGGAACCCCTATTGCCGAAATATTACGCAATATTATAAAAAATGGCGTAGCTGGAGAACCTTTAACGCATAGAGCTGAATTACTTATGTTTTATGCTGCTCGGATCCAATTAATTGATAATGTTATAAAGCCGGCACTATCAAATAATAAATGGGTAATTGGTGATAGGCACGACCTTTCCACCCAAGCTTATCAAGGTGCTGGTAGACAAATTGATCCTAGCTTTATGTCTATGTTAAGACAAGGTGTCCTATCAGGCTTTAAACCCGATTTAACCATCTACATGGATATCCCCCCTGAATTAGGTTTAAAACGTGCAAGCGCTCGGGGAGAACTCGACCGAATAGAACAAGAATCATTAGATTTTTTCATACGTATTCGTGACCGTTATTTAGCACTAGCAGACGCAGATCGCTCAATAATTACGATTGATGCTAGCCAGACATTGGAACAAGTAACGAAAGCAATTGAAGACGCTCTTAATCGATGGTTGAGTGACAATGGAATTAATTAATGAACCGTTAATCAACTACCCTTGGTTAATGAAAGCTTATCAGAACCTAACATTACCGTTAATTAATGGGCACGCGCATCATGCACTATTAATAAAATATATTGCCGGTTGTGGCGAAGAAAAAGTTGTGACTAAATTAGCTATGCGTTTGTTATGTTCTACGCCGCAAAAAAATGAGCCTTGCGGCCAATGCCATCACTGCCAATTATTTTTAGCCAATAATAATCCTGACTATTATATTATTAAGCCTGAAAAAAATAAGTTATCGATAGGAATAGACCAAATAAGAGGGATCGCAACGAAAATATATGAACGCTCACAACAAGGAGGCAATAAAGTTGTCTGGTTACAAACCGCATCACTAATGACTGAGGCCGCTGCTAATGCACTTTTAAAAACATTAGAAGAGCCGCCTGAAAATACCTATTTTCTACTTTCAGATATCGATAATGGCAAACTATTACCAACGATTCGTAGTCGCTGTCAGTTTTATTTTTTGCCTGTTCCCGAATTAGATGCATCCATTTCATGGCTAAAATCACAAAGCTTGACTAATCAATATAATGAAAATCAATTAGCAACGGCATTATTACTAAACAATAACGCGCCGCTTGCCGCTTTAAAGCTACTCGAAACTGAACAATGGCAACAGAGAGAACAATTTACCAGTAAATTACAAATTGCCTTAACTGAATATGATTTCTGGAGCTTACGCGATAGCTTCCTTAATCAGGAAAATAGCTTAATACGTTTAAATTGGTTTTGTATATTACTAAATGATAGTTTGAAAGCGAGACAAAAATCGGGACGATTTATTGCTAATCGAGACCAAGTTGCTTTAGTTAGAGTTATTGCCCATTTTGGCACAGAAAAAATTATAAAACTCTATACCCTTTGGCGAGACGTTCAAGAGCAACTCGCTACTGTTACAGCATTAAATCAAGATCTCATTATCAGTAATTTATTAGCACAATCAGAAATAATCATTAATTCTTCGACTAATTAGCTTCAAAATTGCGAGATAGTTTTGCTATAATGTCGCCCTATCTCTCTCAATTAATTATTATGACATTATACTAATTTATACAAAGGAATTATTAACATGCCATCCCCGATTATTGTTGCTGTAGACTTTGCCGATATAAAATCAGCTTGGAATTTTATCGATCGCGTTGAACCAAAAGACTGTCGTTTAAAAATAGGTAAAGAGTTATTCACAATAGCTGGGCCAGATTTTATTAGAAAAATTCAAAATAAAGGCTTTGATGTATTTTTAGATTTAAAGTTTCATGATATTCCAAATACAGTAGCAAGTGCAGTTGCTGCCGCAGCAGATCTAGGTGTATGGATGACAAACGTACATGCGAGTGGCGGTTCACGTATGATGCAGGCAGCGAAAGACTCACTCTATTCTTATGGAAAAGAGGCACCAATATTAATCGCTGTAACCGTATTAACAAGCATGGAATCTGCAGATTTAAAAGAGATTGGTATTAACATTTCACCGCTCGAACACGCAACTAAACTGGCGGTGCTTGCTAAAAATTGTGGTTTAGATGGGGTTGTCTGCTCAGCGAAAGAAGTTCAGAGTTTTAGAACTCGTTTAGGCAGTGATTTTAACTTGGTTACACCTGGTATCAGACCGATTGGTAGCGATCCAGATGACCAGCGGCGAATTATGACACCACAACGAGCGCAAGCCGCAGGGGCAGACTATTTAGTGATTGGCCGCCCAATAACACAATCGGAAAAACCAGAGCTAACGTTGAAAAATATTTTATCAACATTAGATCTTAATTAAGGTGGTTATGATGTCAGGTGATCGCCTCGTCTATTCAACAGAAACGGGTAGAATTAAGACCGAGCAGGAAAAAATTTTGCGCCCAAAAGGAGATGGCATTCTTCGCATTCAAAAGCAAACAGCCGGTCGTAAAGGGAAAGGGGTATGCGTTATTACTGGATTTGAGTTAGATGATAGTGAACTGATGAAACTTGCCGCTGAACTAAAAAAACGCTGTGGTTGTGGTGGTAGCGTTAAAGAGGGTTCGATTGAAATTCAAGGCGATAAGCGAGACTTGCTTAAACAATTATTAGAGCAAAAAAACTTTAAAGTAAAACTATCTGGTGGCTAGTTATCGCCTTATAAAAAAGCAAAACAGACGTTTTGCTTTTTTATTTGAGCCAATTAAACTAGTTACCGCTCATTGTTCGCATTTTAGCTGAAATTTCACGGCGCTCTTTTGATATCTCCGCATTTTTAATAATGAAATCATCTACGCGATCTTCATAATCAATTTTCATATTAGCTATAATTGCTTGAATCTCGTCATAAGTCATATTTGGCTTAATGTAATCACTTAAGTTTTCAAGCAATAATACTCTTTTTTGATTATCACGAATTTTCTTTTCGTTATCGGTGATTTCACGTTTGAGTTTATTTAAGCGGCGAGATAGGCGAACATACTCTAATACATTTTGGAATGAAGACTTTATAACTTTATCCTTTTCCATTTATAACTCCTTATATCAAATTGTTAATATATAAATTGTCATTCTTGCTGTAAGTATATACTAGTTATATCGTAAAGTAGACTAAATTAAAAGCTTAATCATTATTTTAAATGAGACTTGTTAAGCTCAAGCAGCGATGATAAATGATAATCAGCTAAACACCATTGAGGAAAATGTCTATCGCTAATCGCGGGCACCACAATAGATATCATTCTTGCCGCTTTAGTCGCAATCATCCCAGCTAAAGAGTCTTCAATCGTTAAACAATTTAGTGGATCAACCGCTAGCTTTTCAGCGGCACACAAATAAACAGCGGGATGGGGTTTACCATAATTTAGTTTTTCAGCAGAAACACGAACAGCAAACTGCGATGTGATCCCGAGACAATCGGTTACAACCTCAATGACTCTCATTGGTGATGATGACGCTAGTCCAACTTTTAAACCAAGCTCATGACAGAGTGCTAACGACTCATGTACACCAGGCAGAATCGGCTTAGTAGCTAAAATTTTATCAATCACTAAATCAATAATTTTATCAACCAGTTGCGTTGGTGGAATTTTTTGCTCTGGCACTATTTTACAATACAAATCAACGACCTGATCAATGCGAATGCCGGTCGTTAATAACGTATACTTTCTATGCAACTCATCATAATCTACCCCATAAAGCGCTAGCGACTCTTTTACTGCTTCTTCCCACAATGGCTCAGAGTCAAGCAATATGCCATCCATATCAAAAAGAACAGCTTGAGTATTAAATAGTTTAGTCATAACGAGTTGCCTCAATTAATAAATAGTTGATTTATAAAAATAGAAAATTAAGCAAGGAAAGTCGGTATTTTATGCTCAAAAGAGCTAATCGCCTCTTCGTGTTGTAACGTTAATCCTATGTTATCTAAGCCATTTAGTAAACAGTGACGTTTAAATGGATCGATTTTAAATGAGTAAGACTTATCACCCACAATCACAACCTCATTTTCAAGATCAACAGTAAACTCCATACCTTCATTAGCTTCAACAATTTTAAACAACTCATCAATATCTTCTTCGGAAAGATTGACTAACAACAATTGATTGTTAAATGAGTTATTATAAAAAATATCCGCAAAGCTTGAACCGATAATAGTTTTAAAACCATAATCAGCTAACGCCCATGGCGCATGTTCACGTGATGAACCACAGCCAAAGTTTTCTCGGGTTAACAAGATGCTTGCACCTTGATAGCGAGGTTTATTTAATACAAACTCGGGATTAGTTTTTTGACCTATATCATCGAGAAAGCGCCATTCATGAAACGCATGTTGACCAAAACCAGTACGCGTCACTTTTTGTAAAAATTGCTTTGGAATAATCGCATCAGTATCAACATTAGCCGCATCTAAAGGAGCAACCAAGCCAGTATGTTTTGTAAATTTAGCCATGATTGGTCTCCTTAAAATGGTTTACGAATATCAGTAAAATGCCCAGTAATTGCAGCAGCAGCTGCCATCGCAGGACTCACTAAGTGCGTTCGGGCATCACGGCCTTGACGCCCTTCAAAATTACGGTTACTAGTTGATGCACAGCGATCGCCGGGGGCTAATTTATCATCATTCATGGCTAGGCACATGGAGCAACCAGGTAGTCGCCATTCAAATCCAGCAGCAATAAAAATTTTATCTAGCCCTTCAGCCTCAGCTTGAACCTTAACCGGTCCTGAACCAGGCACAACTAATGCTTGAACACCAGAAGCAACTTTGCGCCCTTTTATAACGTCTGCCGCTGCGCGTAAATCTTCAATCCGAGAATTAGTACATGAACCAATAAAAACTTTATTGATTTTAATTTCCGACATTTTCGTTCCTGCTGTTAGTCCCATATAAGTTAAAGCACGCTCAGCTGAATTTTTCTCGACTGGGTCATTAAAGTTATCTGGATTAGGAACCGCTGCGTCAATTGATGTAACTTGACCAGGATTTGTACCCCATGTCACTTGAGGCGCAATCTCTTTACCGTCTAAAATGACCACTTTATCAAACTCGGCGCCATCATCAGTTTTTAGGGTTTGCCAGTAACTAACTGCCTTATCAAAATCATCACCTTTAGGTGAATATTGACGATCTTTTAAGTACTCAAATGTGACATCATCGGGCGCCACAATTCCAGCTTTAGCACCCATTTCAATTGCCATATTACATAATGTCATACGGCCTTCCATCGAAAGTGCCTTAATGGCATCACCACAAAATTCAACCACATAACCTGTACCGCCGGCACTGGTTGTTTTACCAATAATAGCTAAAATAATATCTTTGGCTGTGATGCCGGCTGCAACTTGCCCTATTACTTCAATTTTCATGGTTTTCGCACGCCCTTGCTTTAAGGTTTGGGTTGCAAGCACATGCTCAACTTCAGAGGTACCGATGCCGAATGCTAATGCACCAAAGGCACCATGGGTAGCCGTATGTGAATCACCGCATACAATGGTCATACCCGGTAATGTCATGCCTTGCTCTGGACCAACAACATGCACAATACCACGTAGTGGACTTGCAAGATCATAAAGTGATATACCAAATTCTTTGGCATTTTTAGCAAGCTCCGTTAGCTGAATTCTTGCCATCTCTGTACAGGCACTTAATTCATTACTTTTAGTCGAGGTATTATGATCCATTGTCGCGAATGTTTTATGCGGCTGACGCACTTTGCGATTCATCGCACGTAATCCGTCAAATGCTTGTGGAGAGGTTACCTCGTGCACTAAATGACGATCAATATATAAAATGGGTGTTTCATTCTCAGCTTCATAAACAACATGTGCATCATATAATTTTTGATACAACGTTTTAGGTTTTACTTCTGACATTGCTATGTTCCTTTATCGTTTTATTAAGATTACCGATTTAATCCATAATCCTATAGAAAATATAAACTACTAAATCAATTGGCAAATGGTATTACCCATTTCATCAGTTGAAACGTGCTTATCACCGCGTGCTAAATCAATTGTTCTGACGCCTTGCTCTAATGCTTTATTAACCGCATTTTCAATTGCTTTAGCAATGTCGTCACGTTTTAAACTGTAGCGGACCAGTAAGGCTAATGATAGAATTTGCGCTGCAGGATTTGCGATATTTTTGCCAGCAATGTCTGGTGCACTGCCACCCGCGGGTTCATACAAACCAAACCCTTGTTCATTTAGGCTAGCAGAGGGCAACATTCCCATTGAACCAGTTATCATGGCACATTCGTCAGATAAAATATCACCAAATAAATTTGAGCATAACAACACATCGAATTGTGCAGGATCTTTAATTAATTGCATCGTCGCATTATCAATATACATATGCTCAAGCGCCACATCTGGATAATCTTTAGCGACTTCGCTTACAACCTCACGCCATAAAATAGACGTTTGTAAAACATTTGCTTTGTCAATGGATGTCACTTTTTTGCGACGAAGACGTGCTGATTCGAATCCCATTTTAGCGATTCGTTCAATTTCAAAGCGATGATATACCTCAGTGTCAAATGCTCGCTCTTGTGGTCCGCTTCCTTCACGACCTTTTGGTAAACCAAAGTAGATCCCACCTGTCAGCTCGCGCATACATAAAATATCAAAACCACGTTTGGCAATATCGTCGCGTAATGGACAAAGTTCTTCTAATCCTTGATAAAGGCTTGCCGGGCGCATATTAGCGAATAATTTAAAATGCTTACGCAGTGGCAATAAAGCGCCTCGTTCAGGCTGCTGATCGGGAGGCAAATTAGTCCACTTTGGGCCACCTACGGAGCCAAATAATATCGCATCTGCTTTTTCGCAGCCGATTAATGTATCTTTCGGCAATGGGCAACCGTGAATATCAATCGCTGCGCCACCAACATCATATTCGCTAGTGGTAATAGATAATTGATATTTTTGCCCGATAACGTCAAGTACTTTATAAGCTTGTTTCATCACTTCTGGGCCGATCCCGTCCCCTGGCAATACTGCAATATGGTATGACTGTGACATAATTATCCTCAACTATTTTAACGTTATATTTAATTTATTATTTGATCTTGGCTGATTAACCATGTAAACGCTGCTTCTCTTGAGCAACAATCGTGGCACGATAAATATTATTTAAGGCATTAATCAACGCTTTTGCTGATGATTCAACAATATCAGTTGCTAGGCCAAAACCATGAAAACGCCGGCCATTATGCTCAACAACAATATCTACTTGGCCTAATGCGTTTTCACCCTGCCCTTTACCGGCTAATTGATATTTTACAATTGAAACAGGCATATTTGTAATACGATTAATGGCTTGATAAACCGCATCTACGGGGCCGTTACCGGTTGCTGCGTCTGATTTTTTATCTTGACCAACCGTTAAGCTAACCGAAGCCGTTGAAACCACTGTTGTGCCTGATTGAACATTAAAATAGTCTAAAGAGTAATGTTCTTCGTCATCTTTTAATTTATTCATAAAAATTAAGGCTTCCAAATCATAATCAAAAACTTGCCCTTTTTTATCGGCTAAGGCTAAAAACGCAGCATAAATTTGGTCTAAATCATAATCACCATCACGATAGCCTAATTCGTCTAAACGATGTTTCACCGCTGCACGTCCAGAACGAGACGTTAAATTTAACTGAACTTGATTTAAACCAATCGATTCAGGCGTCATTATTTCATAGGTTTCACGGTTTTTTAATACACCATCTTGGTGAATTCCTGATGAATGCGCAAACGCATTACTACCAATAATAGCTTTATTAGCTGGGATCGGGGTGCTTGCTAACTGACTAACAATTTGGCTGGTACGATAAATTTCTTGATGGTTAATATTAGTATGAACATTTAAGATATTTTGACGGACTTTAATCGCCATAATAACTTCTTCTAAAGCCGTGTTACCGGCTCTTTCACCTAAACCATTCATCGCTCCTTCAACTTGCCTTGCCCCTTCTTGAATGGCACTAATGGAATTGGCAACTGACATCCCTAAGTCATCATGACAATGAACCGAAATAACCGCTTTATTAATATTAGGCACGCGTTCAAATAAGTTACGAATAATGCCACCAAATTGATAAGGCACGGTATAACCAACCGTATCAGGAATATTAATCGTTGTTGCACCTGCTTTAATCGTTGCTTCAACAATTCGGCATAAATCATCAATTGGCGTTCTACCAGCATCTTCGCAAGAAAACTCAACATCATCAGTATAATTTCGCGCACGCTTAACACTATGTACGGCCCTTTCAATGACATCATCAAACGTCATTCTTAATTTATCTTTGACATGCAACGTTGAGGTTGCCATAAAGGTATGAATACGAAACTGATTCGCGATCTTTAATGCTTCAGCTGCAACATCAATGTCTTTATCAACGCAGCGCGCTAATGCGCAAATACGGCTATGTTTAATTGTTTTAGCAATAGTTTGTACTGATTCAAAATCACCGGGCGATGAAACTGGAAAGCCAACTTCCATAATATCAACACGCATTCTCTCTAGGGCTAAGGCTATTTGCAGTTTCTCTTTCACACTTAAACTGGCTTGTAATGCTTGCTCACCGTCACGTAATGTTGTATCAAAAATAATTACTTGATCGCTCATTTGCTTTTCCTTTTTATTAAGCACTAAATCACTGGTTAATATTGCGAGCTTGCTATGTACTAAAAAACAAAAAACCCGCAACTTAGCGCGGGTTTCTGTTATTTATGAAAGTAGATGGTTAGATCAATTTCACTTCACACACAGACGATCCGCGCAATATGATGCGAGGAGGAGGCTGAGTAGGAGGTTAATTGAACTAAACATTAAATTCTCTTAATTACGATAAAATTATTAGTGCTATTTCTACCAAATATTGTTTTGTGTGTCAAGCAAAAATTTTATAGTGATATTTAATCCGTTAAGTTAAAAAAATAAATAAAACACTTAGATTAATATGCAGGTAAAGATAAAAAGCATGTAATGACATTTACTTATTAACCTTAGTAGTTGAAAACAGTTTTATCATCCCAATATACGCTTTATAAACACTAAATTTGACAATTTAATACGCCAACTGATTAAATTTAAGGAGCAGAATGTGACTACAATTGTTAGCGTCCGTCGTAATGGACAAGTCGTTATTGGTGGCGATGGCCAAGTTACACTAGGTGAACGAATCATCATGAAAGGTAACGCTAAAAAAGTGCGTAGACTCTATAACAATAAAGTAATTGCAGGTTTTGCTGGAGGCACAGCCGATGCATTTACTTTATTTGAGTTATTTGAACGTAAGTTAGAAATGCATCAAGGACATTTAACTAAAGCGGCAGTCGAATTAGCAAAAGACTGGCGAACAGATAGAATGCTACGCAAACTAGAAGCTTTACTTGCGGTAGCCGATGAAACTGCGTCACTCATCATCACCGGCACTGGCGATGTAATACAACCAGAGGACGATCTGATCGCCATTGGCTCTGGCGGACCTTATGCGCAAGCTGCTGCAAGAGCATTACTAGAGAGTACGGAACTATCCGCCAAAGATATTGTACAAAAATCACTGACGATTGCCGGCGATATCTGTGTATATACCAATGGCTTCCAAACTATTGAAGAGTTAAATTATTAATTATTCTATTTGTACTGTTGGTGTTGTGGTAATAAACGTGAAAGCTGAACTTACTCGCGTTCATTTTTTTTCGACCCAACAATAACATTACAAGTAATCCTTTATAACTCAATTTAAAGAGAAAGAATTATGTCCGAAATGACACCAAGAGAAATCGTTAGTGAACTTAATCAACATATCATTGGCCAAGATAAAGCAAAACGTGCCGTCGCAATTGCGCTGCGCAATCGCTGGCGCCGTATGCAACTTGATGAAGGATTGCGTCATGAAGTCACGCCTAAAAATATTTTGATGATTGGCCCAACTGGGGTGGGTAAAACAGAGATCGCTCGCCGCCTAGCTAAATTAGCTAATGCGCCTTTTATTAAAGTTGAGGCAACTAAATTTACAGAAGTCGGTTATGTGGGTAAAGAAGTCGATTCTATCATCCGTGATTTAACGGATTCAGCCGTAAAAATGATCCGCAGTCAAGCGATAGAAAAAAACCGTAATCGTGCTGAAGAGCTTGCCGAAGAGCGTATTTTGGATGTACTCGTCCCTCCGGCTAAAGATGGTTGGGGCCAAAGCGAAAATAGTACCGAATCGACTGCAAGACAGGCATTTCGTAAAAAATTACGTGAAGGGTCGCTTGATGATAAAGAGATCGAAATTGAAGTATCAGGGGTCAATATTGGCGTTGAAATCATGGCTCCTCCAGGTATGGAAGAGATGACCAACCAGCTTCAATCGATGTTTCAAAATTTAGGCGGGCAAAAAACTAAACCCCGTAAAATGAAAATTAAAGAAGCATTCAAACAACTGATTGAAGAAGAAGCCGCTAAATTAGTCAACATTGATGATTTGAAACATGAAGCGATAGAAGCCGTTGAACAAAATGGTATAGTCTTTATCGATGAGATAGACAAAGTCTGCAAACGAGGTAATTCATCAGGCCCTGATGTATCACGGGAAGGCGTACAGCGTGACTTATTACCTTTAGTGGAAGGTTGTACTGTTTCAACTAAACATGGCTCAGTAAAAACTGATCATATTTTATTTATCGCATCGGGCGCTTTCCAAACGGCGAGCCCATCAGACTTAATCCCTGAATTGCAGGGCCGCTTACCTATTCGGGTTGAGCTACAAGCCTTAACAACTGAGGATTTTGAACGTATTTTAACTGAACCTAATGCTTCTTTAACCGTTCAGTATAAAGCACTAATGGCCACAGAAGGCGTCAATATTGAATTCACTCGCGATGGGATCCGCAAAATCGCCGAATCAGCATGGCAAGTAAATGAACAAAATGAAAACATTGGTGCCCGTAGGTTACATACGGTACTTGAAAGACTTATGGAAGAAGTCTCATTTGCCGCCAGTGACTTAAACGGTAAAACGATTACCATTGATGCCGACTATGTCAGTAGCCACCTAGATAAGCTGGTTGCTGATGAAGATCTCAGTAAATTTATTCTTTAGTAAGAAAAGGGTTAGTTAATCTAGCCCTTTTATATTTATATCGTAAATTGATTAAAGATTAAATGCGCTTTCGCCATGGCTATTAATATCAAGTCCTTCTCTTTCTTGTTCCTCAGATACACGTAGACCAACAATTTTATCTGCGATTTTAAAAGCAATAAATGCCACAACAGTAGTCCAAATTACGCAAGTTATAATGCTCATAGCTTGAATACCAATTTGTAATAGCATTGTAACGCCTTCATTATAACCAACGCCACCTAGTGTTTCGGCAGTAAATATGCCAGTTAATAAACAGCCGACAATACCGCATACACCGTGTACACCAAATACATCACAGGTATCATCAACACGTAATAACCGTTTGAGTGCAGATACGCCCCAAACTCCAGCGCCACCACAAATTAGTCCAATGGTTAGCGCGCCACCAACACCAACAAATCCAGCAGCAGGCGTTATACCAACTAATCCGGCAATCACACCAGAGCAACCGCCTAGACAAGACGGTTTACCTCGATATAGCCACTCAATTGCCGACCACGAAAGAACTGCCGCCGCGCTTGCTGCAACAGTGTTAATAAAAGCAAGTCCTGCGACTTCATCCGCGTGCGTTGAGGAACCAGCATTAAAACCAAACCAGCCGATATAAAGAATGGCAGCACCAAGATAAACATAAGGTAAATTAAACGGTTTTAGTGCTTCTTTATTAAAGCCCAATCTTTTTTTTAGTAAATAGGCGCCGACTAAACCAGCAACCGCGGCATTAATATGTACGACCGTACCGCCAGCAAAATCAAGCGCGCCTTCTTCGCCGAGTATTCCCCCGCCCCAAACCATATGAGCCATCGGTATATAAGAAAACGTGAACCAAATAAGCATAAAAATAATAACAGCAGAAAACTTAATACGCTCAGCAAATGCACCAAGGATTAAACAACACGTAATACAGGCAAAGGAGCCTTGAAAAGCAACCCAAACTAACTGATAGATTGAGTCTTGCAAATCGGTAATTTTAATCCCAGCTAATAAAATATCGTCAAAATTACCAAAAAACCAGTTACCCTCACCAAAGGCTAATGAGTAACCATATAAGATCCAAAGCACACTAATAAGTGAAAAAGTAAATAATACTTGTGACAGCATCGACAGAATATTTTTTACGCGTAGTAAACCACCGTAAAATAGCGCAATACCCGGTACTGACATAAATAACACTAACGCAGTACAAATCATCATAAATCCATTATCCGCTTTATCAGCAACACTCACCACTTGCTCAATAATAACATCATCAGCAAATGTACAGCTTGAGCTAAAAATCGTTAAGAATACTATTATTTTTTTTAACATAATTAACGTCCTATCTAGATTATTTGTGCCTAATTAGCCATGTAATTAAAGTGCAGCTTCGTCTGTTTCACCCGTGCGAATACGGATTACATTTTCAAGCGAAGTAATGAAAATTTTGCCGTCACCTATTTTCCCGGTATAGGCAGCTTGGGTAATGGTTACAACAACGTCATCAAGCAACTCATCAAGAATTGCTACATCTATTTTCACTTTCGGTAAAAAATTAACGGTGTATTCTGCACCACGATAAAGCTCAGCATGCCCTTTCTGACGGCCAAAACCTTTCACTTCGCTCACAGTTAAACCATCGACACCAATATTAGATAGTGCATCACGAACATCTTCTAGCTTGAAAGGTTTAATAATGGCGGTAACTAATTTCATTGCATAATCCTCCTAATTGAAAGTATCAATTAAGATAATTGCAAATACTATGCCAAAGTATAAAGTTGCTTTTTAAACTAAGATTTAAGGGGCGGGATTATATGTAGTTAAGATAAATACTTGCTCCACTTAATGGTCATTAACTACGGGCATAAAGCTAACAAATTAATAACGTTCAATACGATAATAAAATTAATAAAAGAGTATCAACGTAATAATTTGCACCAATACCGTGCTAATCACTCACCATCAGCTTGCGATACTCATCGTAAGCAAAATGGTCGGTCATGCCACTGATATAATCTTGAATCAATCGTGCACGATAGTAAAACTCCCAAATCAGGAAATCAGGACCATTTTTATCAAGTAATTTAACCGCTTGTTTATAAGCAAGGCAATGTTTAGCCGATAATTTATGATAAAGGCGAGTTTCAATCATATAACCTTTGTGCTTATTTTCTTCGACCAATATGCAAAAATCCGCTGCAGGCATTTCGAGCAATGAACCATAAATATCGAGTAATCCAGTAATAATACGATAGCCCTGTAATTCGATATTTTCCACCGACTCATGATTAAACACATGCTTAAAACCGACATTTTTAAAAATGTCCAACAATTTAAACTGCGCATCGCGATCTTCCAGCAAAGCATGATTAAACGAACCAGCATAAATTTCATCAATATTCTCAATAAATCGTTCAGCGGCATGGGGCACCAGCTCGCCAATGGTATTCACACGTAAATACATAAAAAACTGATCAATGCTAATCGGATCATAGCCATTTTTAGTCAAATTGTCATAAGGTCGCTTTACCACTGAATCAAACAGATCGCCTTTTTTAGACGGACCCCACTCATCTTTTAAATATTGATAAAGCTGATCAACGGTAAAAATATTTTTTTCAACCGCATCTTCTAAATCAGCAATACAGTAAGAAATATCATCGGCGGCCTCCATAATATAAGTGAGTGGATAGCGGTGATACGCTTGCTGATCAATGCTGGCCATTAACTGCTTTACAAATACTTCTTCGGCTAAATAAAAACCGGGTTTCTTCATTAGATAACTGAATTGTTCTGGAACAGACTCCGTCCAATAAGCTGGCTTAGTATATTTTAAAATACTGGCAATTTGCGAATAGGTCAAATTGAGCTTTAAAATGGTATGAACGAGCCTAATAGCTTGGGCATTACCCTCAAAATTGCATAAATCTTGACGCACTTTTTCACGCAAATTATTGAGCACAGTTGCACCTGTTTGCTTATCTAAAAACGAATACGTTGTTTTCGCTTTATCAATACAGATACGGCTCGCAAACCAGTGGTTAATTGCCGCCTCACCAAAATGACCAAATGGAGGGTTGCCAATATCATGCATTAAACATGCCATTTCGACCAAACTTTCAATCACCACGCTGAGTTTATCCAGCCCATATTGTTCGAGCTGATTATTGCGCGCTAGTCGCTGATAAATATCTTTTACGATATAACGTCCCACTTGTTGCACTTCAAGTGAATGCGTTAAACGAGTGCGCACCACCGCATTACGCTCTAACGGGAAAACCTGCGTTTTTTGTTGCAATCGGCGAATGGCCGCAGAGTTAATAATCCGGCCGCGATCGCTTTCAAAACAGCGAATCAGCGAGTATTCATCGTCTGAACGCTCCTTTTGCGCACTAAAACTACGCTGATAACTAATTTTATTATGGAAATTGATCATTATTTACTCTTATGTAGTTTTTAAACTAATTTAGCTTTTGCCCAATTTATCGCTGCTAAGTAATTAGACGGCAACATAACTATTAGCTGTTCTAATGCATTATATAGCATATGATGATTTTGGTGCGTAAGATTTAAATGCCCGACTTTTCGCCCTGCTCTTACTTCTTTATCATACCAATGTAGATGAACAAGTACGATTGATAACCAATTTTTATCATATTCAGTGCCGATTAAATTGACCATCACCGAGGGAGCAAAGATATCTGGTGTGGGTAACGGCAAATCTAAAATTGCGCGTAAGTGTAACTCAAATTGGCTAATGGATGCGCCATTTTGGCTCCAATGCCCGCTATTATGAACCCTTGGTGCTAATTCGTTAATCAACAATCTATCACCAAGTACAAAACATTCCATTGCCATTACACCGATATAATTAAGTTTATTCATGATGGTGCTAAGCATAGTTTCTGCTTGCTGTTGTAATTTATGATCAACATGAGGGTAAACTATGCTTATATTTAACATACCATCTTGGTGAAAGTTATGGGTTAGCGGATAAAATACCGTTTTACCATCAAGGCCGCGCGCACCGATTAACGACATTTCTCCATCAAACGCTATAGCCTGCTCAACAATTGATGATTGGTAGGCATCCACCGGTATATCTAAAAGAGAATTAGCATTAACTCGCCACTGACCTCGACCATCGTAGCCACCCACTCGCCGTTTCACTATCAACACGTCGCCTAAGGCGTCAAATAGCACCGGCCAATCACTTTTATCATTGAGTGTTTGCCATTGAGCTGTAGGTAAGTGCAAACTATCAAAAAGCTGCTTTTGCGTCAGCCTATCGGCAATAATAGGAAAGATATCACGATTAATAAACGCATTATGGTTAGCTAAGGTTTGACTAAAAGGCGTATCTGGCCAGCGCTCTATCTCGGCAGTGATCACTGAATCTTGATAAGGAATTGAAGTAGGTTCAACATCTAGTCCTACTGGATAAACATTAATGCCTAATGGTTCGCCTGCTTGTTTAAGCATTCGGCCTAATTGACCATTACCTAATACACATACCGATTTCATAGGTTATTTCCTATTTATTATTAATTCTTGGATCTGAATGAGCGAGTACATCATCTGTTTGTGTTTGTCTAAATTTAACTAAGCGATTAAACAGCGCTTTATCCTGGATGGCGACTATTTGTGCGGCTAATAATGCCGCATTAGCAGCCCCTGCATTACCGATAGCAAGCGTACCAACAGGGATCCCTTTTGGCATTTGTACAATAGAGTATAGACTATCAATCCCACTAAGGGCGGCACTTTGAACTGGCACGCCTAAAACCGGTACTAAGGTTTTAGACGCTAGCATGCCGGGTAAATGAGCTGCCCCCCCCGCGCCGGCGATGATCACCTCAACGCCATTTGCCTTGGCTTGCTCGGCAAACGCAAATAACTTATCTGGCGTGCGATGAGCCGATACGATTTCAACCGAAAAAGGCACTAATAGGTTAGTTAAAATATCGGCAGCATGTTGCATTGTATGCCAATCACTTTTTGAGCCCATTACAATGGCAATTTTACGATTCTCAGTAGTTTTGACTGACGAGCTGGCTAGTGCTTTTTTAGACATAATAGGTACTCAGCAAAATCAAAAGAGTTCCATTATAGAGAATTTACTCGGTGAGTTATAGATTATTTTTTGTTAATTACTATCGGTATTGCATCTTAAAAGATTAAATAAGACTCAACGCTAAAAAAAGGCTAGTTACAGTAAACCAGCCTTTTCAATCAATTTTAACGTAGTATTTAAAATAAAATATAACCGCGTTTTGCAACTAAACAATAAGGTATAAAACAGTATGATAAGTTTTATACCTTAGTAAAGGTCTAGCCTTGCGGCCAAATAAAACGACCTTTTGCATCCGAATCTTCAGTAATAAACTGTTTCATTTCATCCGATTGATAAAGTTTTTTTACAACTTGCGCCCATTGAGTATCTAAATTCTGTTTTTTGACCGCAACTAAGATCTCTAAATTAGGTGAGAGTTGTTCATAATAGATAGCGTATTTAGCATCGACTTTGCTCATCCAAGCAATCCCACCAGGCATAATAGCAAAATCAACTTCATCTAACATTCTTGGAATTAACTCCGATAGCACGACTCTAAACTGTAAATCATATACATTATCTGCGATATCAAGAATACTTGCCGCGCCTAGGTTAATCCCCTCTTTAAAGGTGATCCAATTTAGTTTTTCTAGCATAACCAATGCTCTTGCTGCATTTGATGGATCGTTTGGAATGGCAACAATTTGTCCTTTTTTAACCTCATCAACCGAACGGTGTTTTTCGGAAAAAATCGCTGCCGATATTGACGGTATATGCACCAGTGAAACTAAATCATCATTGTGGGTCTCTCTTTTATAAGTATCAAGATAAGCTTGATGCTGCGCTGCATTGAGATCAATACTGCCTTCTGCCAATGCAGTATCAGAGTCGCGTAATGAGCTAAAATTGACTAACGTAACACGATAACCAAGCTCTTCTAATCTTGGTTTTACGATGTTTTCCATTAAAATATTATGCATACTTGGCGTCATACCTATTCTAATTTCTTGCTTGGCACCTTGCACCGTATTGCTATCTGATTTTTGATCACATGCGATCAAAAATAGGCTGAATAGAAATAATAATGGCAGATAAATATATTTGTTCATGTTATTTTCCTCTACTTTCACTTAATAGATTAATTTTAATAAAAATTAATTTTTGAGACATTAAATCCGATTTTAGATTAATTGCGTCGATAACGATGACGCATTGATTTAGATATTTGGTTACCCGCACTTTGTATTACCTGTACAATAATAATTAAGGTTACTACTGTTGATATCATTGCCACATTATCAAATCGTTGATAACCATAATTTAAGGCTAAATCACCAATTCCGCCAGCTCCAATTGCCCCTGCGATAGTGGTAGCGCCGATTAAGCCAATCGTTGCGGTTGTATAGCTAAGCACTAACGAAGACTTTGCTTCCGGTAATAAAAAGTGCCAAATAACTTGCCATGTCGTTGCCCCCATCGCATCGGCGGCTTCGATAATGCCATCACTCACTTCTAATAGCGAGTTTTCAACTAACCTTGCAATATACGGGCAGACAAAAAATATTAGCGGCACAATCGCGGCGGTCGTCCCAAATGAAGTGCCAACAATAAATTTTGACAAGGGTAATACCGTAACGAGTAAAATTAATGATGGTATTGAACGCAAAATATTAATCAGCGTATTTAATATATTATAGATAATTGCATTAGGTTTGATGCCGCTAGGGCGATAAACAACCAGTGAAATAGCAATCACCGTACCGATAATCATGCCAAAAAATAACGATACCACAACCATATAAAACGTTTGGTATAACGAAACTAAAAATAGATCTAATGTAATTGTCGTACTAAATCCAAACATAATTACCATCCTCATTCAATTTAGCGATACGTACATCTTGTTGTTTTAAATAGCTGATCGTATCAGTAATGTACGTTTGTTCACCTTCTATACTCGCGAACATATAACCGATTACTTCTTCTTTAATATTAATCATATTGGAAAATAAAATATTAATTTGCATTTTACCATTAGCCTTTAAAATCGCCTGACTAATGACCGAACCTTGCGCCGAAGCACCTAAAAACTCAAACCGATAGACATTTGAGACATGTTTAGCAAGCAGATGGTTACGAACTGGAGTGGGTAACTTATCAGGAATAACAGAACCAATAAACTTTTGTGTTACCGGTGATTTTGGTTGCTTAAAGAGATCAATGACCGCACCGTGTTCGACAATTTTACCGTGCTCCATAACGATCATATTATTGCAGATATGTTTAACGACACTCATCTCATGGGTAACAATCACAATTGTAACATTTTGTTCTCGGTTAATTCGTTGCAATAAATCTAATATTGAACGTGTCGTTTGAGGATCTAGCGCTGATGTTGCTTCATCGCATAACAAAATCGTCGGCTTATTAGCTAAAGCCCTTGCAATGCTTACCCTCTGCTTTTGCCCGCCAGATAGTTCATTTGGGTAAAAGAATTTTTTATCACTTAACTCAACAAATTCTAATAACTCATCGACGACTTTATTACGTTCCTGTTTACTGACACCATTAAGCAATAAAGGCAAGGCAATATTTTCAGCAACGGTTTTGGTTTCTAACAGATTAAAACCTTGAAAAATCATGCCGATTTTTTTCTTAACTTGCCTAATTTGTTTATCATCATAATGAGCCAAGTTATTACCATCAATAAGCACTTCACCCGTGGTTGGTTTTTCTAACATATTAATTAATCGGACTAAGGTACTTTTACCTGCCCCACTGTAACCAATGATGCCAAAAATATCGCCATTGGCAACCGTCAAATTAATATCAGTTAGGACTTTATTGATTTGATTATCTTTACCAAAAACTTTATTTACATTAATAAATTCAATCATATAGCCTCACAAGGTTCTAATGTGATAACGTTAAATAGTTTAAAATAAACTAATTCAACAGCTTACATTTTCACCCGTTACAAATTTTACTAAACAATAATGTTGTCGATTATAACACATAGCACAATTAGCCAACATAAAATTAGAGTTATTCAAAATAATAAACCCGTATTAAATAAAAACTAGCTTTATAAAACAAGACGATGTAGAATGCTTCGGCAATATTTTATCAACATTTATTTCAGCCACGGTGAATATTGCTATGTCTCGTATAATTAAAGAAGCACTTACTTTCGACGATGTTTTATTAGTTCCAGCTCATTCAACTGTCTTACCAAACACGGCAGATATCAGCACTCAGTTAACCGCAACAATTAAACTCAATTTACCGATGCTTTCAGCGGCAATGGATACCGTTACCGAAGCTAATTTAGCCATCGCTTTAGCGCAAGAAGGTGGCATTGGCTTTATTCATAAAAATATGCCAATTGAACTACAAGCTGAACATGTTAGGCGCGTTAAAAAATATGAAAGCGGTATTGTACAAGATCCAATTAGCGTGTTACCCACTGCGACCATTCAAGATGTGGTTAAGCTGACCAAAGATTATGGTTTTGCTGGCTTTCCAGTTGTAAATGAAGACAATAATCTTATTGGCATCATCACGGCACGCGATGTTCGTTTTGCCACAGATTTAAGCCAGCCAGTTACCACTGTGATGACGCCAAAAGCGCGTTTAGTCACGGTACTTGAGAGTGAACCTCGTGAACTCGCGTTACAAAAAATGCATGAAAGTCGGGTTGAAAAGGTGCTAGTCGTTGATAATAGCTTTCATTTAAAAGGTATGATAACGGTTCGAGATTTCCAAAAAGCGGAAGAGAAGCCCAATGCCTGTAAAGACGAAAAAGGCCGTCTGCGCGTTGGAGCAGCAGTTGGTGCCGCACCGGGTAATGAACAACGTATTGCGGCATTAGTTGAAGCAGGCGTCGACGTGTTACTTATCGATTCATCGCATGGCCATTCAGAAGGCGTTCTACAACGCATTAAAGCAGCCAGACAAGCCTACCCTGATTTGCCAATTATTGGTGGTAACATTGCCACCGCAGCAGGGGCATTAGCCTTAATTAAAGCAGGAGTCAGTGCCGTTAAAGTAGGTATTGGTCCAGGTTCAATTTGTACTACGCGTATTGTCACTGGTGTTGGGGTACCACAAATCACTGCGATTATGGACGCGGTAGAGGCGGCTAAAGCGTATAATATTCCTGTCATTGCCGATGGTGGCATTCGTTACTCTGGTGATATTGCTAAAGCGCTAGCGGCAGGCGCAAGTTGTGTAATGGTGGGGTCAATGTTTGCGGGTACGGAAGAGGCGCCTGGCGAAATTGAACTTTATCAAGGCCGAGCCTATAAATCTTACCGCGGTATGGGATCGCTTGGTGCGATGTCAAAAGGCTCATCAGATCGCTATTTCCAGTCTGATAATGCAGCAGATAAGCTGGTACCTGAAGGCATTGAGGGGCGCATCGCCTATAAAGGCGCCATAAAAGAGATCATCCATCAGCAAATGGGCGGGCTACGTTCATGTATGGGATTAACAGGCTGCGCGACCATTGATGAACTAAACACCAAAGCGCAATTTACGCGCATTACGGGTGCTGGAATTAAAGAGAGCCATGTGCATGATGTTTCGATCACAAAAGAGCCACCTAATTATCGCTTAGGTCAATAAGCTTAACTTCATAACGGTGGCATTAAACCGTCACCGCGACTGTATATTTATGCTGCTAACATTACGTATCTAAAACAGTGTATCTAAAACAATGTTTCTAAAACAATGGCAAAGCATTTAGAGCGACATTTAATTGCTATTTAAGCAAATTTGTTACATCATTTTATGATTAGCATGATAAATAATGAACCGTAAGCAACAGAGGACAATAACATGAAAAAACTTACTGGAATTATTTTTGCCATTAGCACCCTATTGATGAGTCTTAGTGCCACCGCTAGTGAAAAAGTACTGGTATTTGCTGCCGCATCGTTAACCAATGCCATGCAAGATATTAGCGCACTTTATAAAACTGCTCACCAAGACAGCGAGATCATCTTTTCATTTGCTTCTTCATCGGTACTGGCGCGTCAAATAGAACAAGGTGCACCTGCCGATATTTTTATGTCAGCCGATCAAAAATGGATGAATTACCTAATTGACGCTGGTTTAGCCAAGAACAAACAGACCTTACTTAAAAACTCACTGGTGCTTATCGCCCCGCTCACCTCAACATTAGATCAGGTAACCATTGATAGGCAAACCGATTGGCACACGATCTTACCACATGGTGAGAGGATGGCGGTTGGCGATCCCGACCACGTACCCGCGGGACTTTATGCTAAAGAGTCGCTGACTAATCTTGGCGTATTTAAGCAAATTGAGCCGCAACTTGCCTCAGCAAGTAATGTACGAGATGCCTTAATGCTTGTTGAACGAGGAGAGGCCGCTCTCGGCATTGTATATAGTACCGATGCAAAAATTAGCGACCAGGTAAAAATCATCGGTGAGTTTCCTGCTGATAGCTTTCAAGCGATTGAGTACCCGATGACGCTCTTAACCAATAACGTTGCCGCTAACGATTTTTATCAATTTTTAACTACCGCAGCAGCATTGGCAATATTTGAAAAATATGGTTTTGTTGCTCAATGATACTCACCGAGTATGAATGGCAAGTACTGCTACTCAGTTTGAAAATAGCGAGCGTGGCGATTATTTTTAGCCTACCCGTCGCTATTTTAGTGGCATGGTTACTGGCGCGTTGCCAATTTTGGGGTAAGTCACTGTTTGATAGTATCATCCATCTACCTTTAGTGCTTCCACCTGTCGCACTGGGCTACTTATTACTTATCACCATGGGGCGACGTGGCATTATTGGCAAGTGGCTCTATGATACAATCGGTCTTAATTTTAGCTTCAATTGGCAAGGTGCCGCATTGGCATCGGCCATTGTGGCATTTCCGTTAGTGGTTCGATCTATTCGCTTAGCTATTGAATCGATTGATAGCCGACTCGAAAATGTGGCCCGTACACTGGGCGCTAATCGACTGCGGGTTTTTATCAACATTACCTTGCCACTTGCTTTTCCGGGTATTTTGATGGGGATCGTGCTTGGCTTTGCTAGGTGCCTTGGTGAATTTGGTGCTACCATCACGTTTGTATCAAATATTCAAGGTGAAACCCGAACCATTCCATTAGCGATGTATACACTATTACAAGTCCCGAATGGTGAAAACGCCGCCATGCGCCTGTGCATCATCTCGATTGTCATCTCATTAATTGCACTTATTGCCTCAGAATGGTTGAACCGCTGGCATAAAAAGAAACTGGCAGGATAACTATGCTTGAAATCAATGTTGAAAAAAAACTTGCCAACTTTACCTTTACCTTTAATCAATCGATCGAGTGCCAAGGTATTACCGCTATTTTAGGCGTATCTGGCTCAGGCAAATCAACACTGATTAATTTAATTAATGGCTTACTAAAGCCAGATAATGGCTCGATAAAACTCAATAACACCGTGCTGGTTGATACCAGTAAAAATCAATTTATTACTGCACAAAAGCGACATATCGGTACGGTGTTTCAAGATCCTTTATTATTCCCACATTATAACGTTAGCAAAAATCTAACCTACGGTATGCATCACTCAATGCAGCACCGCTTCGATGAAATTATCAAAGTGCTTAATATCCGTCATTTACTGCATCGCTACCCTGCTATGCTGTCTGGCGGCGAAAAACAGCGGGTTGCCATTGGCCGCGCGCTATTAACTAATCCGCAATTGCTGTTGATGGATGAACCATTATCGGCACTGGATATGCCAAGGAAAAAAGAGCTGATTAGCTATATTCAGCATTTAGTTGATGATATTAATATTCCGATTATTTACGTTACTCATAATATCAATGAAGTCAAAAAGCTGGCTAACCGAGTAGCTATTATTGAGCAAGGCAAGCTATATGCTTTTAACAATACCGCATCAATTTTACAATGCGAATACTTAAAAGATTGGTTATAACGTTAAGATTAAACCAGTAAGAAACACACCAGCGAAATATTATTTACGCTAGTCACTAATCCTCACTATACGTGCCAGAAGCAATATCAGCTAATTGATCCCATAACTAATCAGCAGTAATACCATCATGCTATACCCGAGTTAATAACTATAGGCGAAAACACTAAACCATAACCTTATTTTTATAAGCAAAAATAAACCCCGGATGATTCCGGGGTTTGTGAGTAAGCAAGAGGATATTCATCCTAAATAATGACAGTACTTATTGATCAGCGGTTATAAACTGAACTCCCGCGATAAAATTACCTCTAGCTGTTTCCCAAGCAGCAAATCCAACCAGTTGCTCTCCACTAGGTACTACAAAGTCTTCTAACGGTTTCGTGTCAGTACAACGACCTGAGACACCTACTATTTCAGGGGCTGTACCATCTGAGTAATAAAAAGTTAACTCACTAATAACCCAAACCTTTCCAGCCGTAACAGCATATCTACAAGTTTTACCTGTGATTTTTGTAACTTTATTAGTATGCGCTATTGGGTGGGCTTTACCATGCACTTGACTGCCAACTTTGCCTATCGAATCAACTATTTGATCTCCCCTTGTATTTAATACATAGTCTGGAGGATCTATTAAAAAGAGTTCAGATTTATTCCCCTGCTGATCACCCCTGATAGCTTCCTCTCTCTCATACAGCGCTGTAACATTTAACTTTGTGGTTGTACTACCAGTAATTGCTACATTATTGTACGTATAAGAGCTGTTCAACTTTGCCGTAATTGTGATATTACTTGCAATACTGACTCCAGTCACAATCCCGGTAGAAGCAAATTTAGCGGCACTACTACTTGAGGACCATGTAAATAAACTGTTCTTTGTGCTCTCATACCCGACTACCTCAGTACCTGTGTCCGACTCAACAAGCGAAAGATAATATTCATATCTCATACCTTTACCAAGTTTTTTATTTTCAGGACTAAGCTGTAATTTATAAGTATATACATCTAAATCTTTTAATTTTACCAACTTAGTACCATTAAATAAAACACTAATTTCGTATTTATTAACCTTGGCGCTGGAAACTGTCGCGGTATACTCTCCTGGTTTATTAGCTGTTTCTTTCAACTCAGATATATTTAGATCTGCTTTATTATCTAAATCTAGTGTAATACTCTTACTGATCCCCGTAATAGGATTGTTTTTTGAATCCTTAAGTAACATGGTGAGTACAGTTTTACCATCTGAACTTTTGCCTGAGTTATTCACAATCCTAGGTAAGCTAAAATCAAACTTTGACAAACCTACATCAAGATCGAGAAGAAATTTAACCTGAACCATTTTAGAGTATTCGCCTACCGTCGCAGTAATATTGTATTGAGTTGTTTCGGTACTCGTTATTGTAATGACAGCAATACCTTCGTCATTGGTTGTCGCTTCCAGCGTATTGACTTTAACATTATTTTTACCGGAAATAATAGCATATCCACCAGTGCTAAATAATACATTTTGACCTGCCAGAAGTATACCATTTCCATCAGTTACCTTAGCCTGGATCGTAATCTTATCTGCCCCATTTGCCTTAGCAGGTTCATCTGTCCCGTTATTATTGACACTATTAATGGCACTAATACTGTTTATTTCTGCGGCAGCAACAAACGTTGCTGAAAATGTTTTACTTGAGGCGCCAACCGTTGCGGTAATATTGTAACTCTTTACTACTTTACTGGTTAGCTTAATGATAGCAATACCCTCAGCATTGGTTGAAACCTCGAGAGTTTTAACCTTAGTATTATCTTCTGCTGGAAGAATCGCATTCTCACCCGCGTCAAATAGTACCTTTTGGTTTGGTATAACATCACGATTTCCATCTTTTACATTAATGCTAATCGTGATGGTATCCTTACCGTTAGCTAACGCAGGTAGTTCAGGACTGACCTTCACCTCATTAATTTCTGCTCCAGCAATAAAGCTGATGTTAGCATCAACGCTGCTAAGTTGGCCGTTAACATTCATCGAAGCGGTTACGGTACTCTCACCAATGGTCGTGCTGGTTAAATTGACCTTAGCAATACCGTTTTCATCGGTTTGTACCTCGGCGGTCTTATTGCCCGAAATAAGCGCAATCTTGCCAGCATCAAATAGAACTGTTTGCCCTTTAATCGGATTGCCATTCGCATCCACCACCATCGCTTGAACGATATGGCTCTTCTCGCCATCGGCCCATTGCGCTTTTGCCGTTAATACATCAAGATTGGCATCCTTGAATTTTGCACTACTCTTATCGGCAATAAAGGTGATCTCAACTTTATCAGTAGTGTACTGTTCAAGTGCATTCATAATTGAAGTCATAACTTTATAAGTCTGCGCCTTGGTGCTCGTATAGAGCGCACTGGCGATACCGTCTTTATTCGTTTTAATCACTTCTTCTTTGGCTTCACCGTCATCTTTGGTGAAGAAGACGCCATAATCTGCTAATAGATTGTCATACTGATCTTTAACCGTGACCGTAACAACATTCGCATCTTTGCCATTCGCCAGTTGATTATTAGGTTCCACTTTTATTGAGCCTGAGACAATTTTCGCTGAATTCTTATCGGCAATAAAGGTTACCGATGCGGTGGTCGAATGTGACTCTCGCACAGTTGCGGTAATCGTGTAACTCTTCGCTACCGTGGTCGCGGTGGTAATGGTGGCAATACCGTTTTCATCAGTGATAACCGTTAAGCTTTTAACCTTAGCGTTATTTTCAGCTAAAATAATCGCATCATCACCGGTGTCAACTTGAACCGTTTGCTCCGCTACAGGGTTGTTGTTCTCATCAACGACAGTCACTTTAACGATATGGCTATCTTCACCATTGGCTAGCATAGCCGTATCTTTGGTTAGCACATTAAGGCTAGCTTCGGCCGTCTCTTTATCGGCAATAAACGTTACGGTATCTTTTTTGACTGATTCACCAAATGTTGCGGTCACACCGTAGCGCTTCGCCACTTTACTCGTTACCTTAGCGATGGCGATACCCTCCGCATTAGTGGTCACTTCAGTTTCAATTGTGGCACCATTTTCTACGCTAAAGGTGATCTTTTGATCTGGCACGCCGTTACCTAGTTTATCTGTCACTTTAAGTTGGACCAGATTAGCCGCCTCGCCATTGGCTGGCTGATTATTAGTTAATACCAGCAGTGCATCTTCTGTTAATTCCGCGGTTTTTTCATCGGCAATAAAGCTGATTTGCTGACGTTGTCGGCTTACCGCGCCAGAGGCATCAATTACCGTGGCAATAATCCCGTAAGTACCGGCTTGCTTACTGGTTAACGCAATATGCACTTCGCCTTTATTATCGGTTTTATCTATTTTGCCAATGGTAACGTATTGCTTATCATCCTCAAACTCGAGTGCTAATACTACATCAGCATCGGGAACAGGGTTAAGATTAGTATCGACAATCGTCACTTTAACTAGGTTGCTTGCCATATCATTAGCCACCGCGCCATTGCGCTCTACTGAGAAGTCCTCTACTCGAATATGAGCGGTCTCAACGTCACCAATAAATGTTACCGTCGCGGTTTTAGTCGATGTCGCAACCGTTGCTTTAATATCGTAGCTCTTCGCGACAGTGGTGGTTGTTACCATAATGGTCGCAATCCCTTCGGCGTTGGTTATTATCTCGGCAGTTTTAGCGCCAGCGCTATTACCATTTGCCACAATAACACGATCATCAGCGCTAAATAGTACTTTTTGCTCTGGTACGCGCTTACCGTTTCCATCGGTTACCTTAACGGTTACCGTGGCCTGATCTTTGCCATTGGCGACCGGCTCTTTAGGCTCTACGGTAATATCTTGATCCTTGATTTCTGCTAGAACCACAAATTTTACGTCATTACTAACGCTAATTGGTCTATCTGCAACCGTCATTGAGGCTGTTACGGTGCTATCACCAACCGTCGTACTGGTTAACGTTACTGTCGCAATGCCGTTTTCATCGGTCATAACCTCTGCCGTTTTGCGGCCTGCAATCAGTGCAATACGACCCGCGTCAAATACTACCTTTTGACCGATGACACGGTTGTTATTCTCATCAACTACTGTTACTTCAACGATATGGCTATCTTGACCATTCGCTAACTGATTAGTCGTGAGCACTGTCAGGCTATTATCCAAGAATTTTGCGGTATGCTTATCAGCCACAAACACCACTGACTCGGTTTGATGTGATTCACCAACCGCTGCCGTAACGTTGTAACTACCCGCTACATTCGTCGTTACGTTCAGCGTGGCAACCCCATCAGCATTGGTCGTTACTACTTTATCAAATTTAATCGCTTCATTAGCCGAACTAAATACAACCTCATAATTTGGCACTGCATTACCTTGTTCATCGATAACCGTGACGGCAATAACATCAGCATCTTGACCATTTGCTGGTTGATTATTGGTCGTTACGGTTATTGAACCTTCGGCAAGCTTCGCCGTCTTACTGTCAGCAATAAACGTCACTGGAACCGTTTGAGATAATTGTTCAACCGTCGCAGTAATATCGTAGCTACCGGCAACTAAGCTAGTTAACATCAGGGTTGCAATCCCTTGTTCATTGGTAGTTGCTATCTGGTCAAATTTAACCGCATCATTGCTAGCTGTAAATGAAACCGCGTAATTTGGCACGATATTATTATTGGCATCGACAACTTGCACCGTTACCCTATTAGCGTCTTGACCATTTGCCGGTTGATTATTGCGTTCAACCTTCATCGAACCGTCGACTGGCTTCGCCGTGCTCTTATCGGCAATAAAGGTCATCGTTTCTTTGTAGCTGCTTAGCCCGCGTAAAGAGTTAGTTACCGAGGCAATAACCACATAACTCTTCGCCTCGGTGCTGGTGTAAGGCAATTTAGCAATACCGTTTTCGTCAGTTTTAATGCTAGCTTGTTCGCTGGCATTATCTTCACGCATAAATAAAACGGCAGAATCGACCATTGGGTTATTATTGGCATCGACCACTTTAACCATAACCACATTGGCATCTTTACCATTGGCTGGTTGATTATTCGGATTGACTTCCATTGAACCCTTGACAATAACCGCTGTCGTTGCATCAGCAACAAACACGGCTTTAACCGTTTGCTTTAAATCTCTTACGGCTACGTCAATATCGTAACTCTTGGCCTCGGTGCTCGCGATCGTGATGGTGGCAATACCATTTACATCAGTATTAATCTCTGCCACTTTAACATTAGACAGATTTTTACTTGAAATAATCGCGCTCTCGCCGGCATTGAATGATACTTTTTGCTCTGGTACACGCTTACCATTTCCGTCTTGTACCATAACCGTAATCGTAACCTTATCCTTGCCATTAGCTGCTACAGCGCCTTCTGGGGCAACGTCGATACTACCTTCAGCGACGACGACAAACTTGACGCTATCTTTGACCTCAATAAGATCACCTTTATCATTTACTAACGATGCTGTCACGATGCTATCACCGACCACTTCGCTCGTTAGCTTCACTGTCGCAATACCGTTTTTATCTGTCGTCACTTCAGCAGTTTTCTTACCTGAAATAAGCGCAATATCGCCTGCATCAAATAACACCGTTTGACCCATGGCAAGGTTTTTGTTCTCATCAAGTACCGTTACTTGAACGGTATGGCTATCCTCACCATTTGCTAACTGATTGGTCGTTAATACGTTAAGTTTATCATCTTTGAATTGTAGCGTTCCTTTATCCGCAACAAACGTTACAGTTGCTGTTTTAGATGATTCACCAAAGGTTGCGGTAACTTTATAGCTTTTCGCTACTTTACTTGTGATATGCGCAGTCACAATACCATCAGCATTGGTTGTTCCTTCAGGTTCAATCGTCGCGCCATTCGTCACTGTAAGGGTAATCTTTTTATCTGGCACACCATTACCATTTTTATCGCTCACCTTAACCTGAACAATATTGGCCGCATCACCATTGGCCGGCTGATTATTAGTTATTACGCTCAGCGCATCTTCTGCCAGATCAGCGGTATCTTCATCAGCTGTAAAGGTGAGTTGTTGATATTGCTTGCTGACCGTGCCAGCAGCATCGATTACCGTGGCAACGATCTTATAAGTACCCGCTTGCTTACTGGTTAAGGCAATGCGTACTTCGCCCTTATCATCGGTTTTTTCTATTTTGCCAATGGTAACATGTTGCTTATCACTGTCAGACTCAAGTGCCAATACTACATCCGCATTCGGTACAACATTTTGATTATTATCAACAATCCTAACTTTAACCAGATTACTTGCCGTATCATCAGCCACCGCGCCATTACGCTCTACCGAGAAATCCTCTACGCGGATATGTGCCGTCTCAATGTCACCAATGAACGTTACCGTCGCTTTTTTAGTTGATGTAGCAACCGTTGCTTTAATATCATAACTCTTCGCTATGGTGCTAGTTGTTACCATGATGGTCGCAATACCTTTAGCGTTAGTCACTACCTCAGCAGTTTTAGCACCTGACGTGTTGCCATTGGCCACAATGACATTATCATTGGCAGTAAATAACACTTTTTGCGCTGGTAAAAGTTTACCATTGCCGTCCGTTACCGTAACGTCAACCGTAGCCCGATCTTTACCATTAGCTACCGGTTCTTTAGGTGTGACGGTCATATTGCCATCTTTGATTTCCGCTGCAACAACAAACTTCGCTATAGCCGTGCGCTGTGATTCGCCCACCGTTGCGATAACCTGGTAACTGTTAGCCACTTCGCTCGTTGCTATTATGGTAGCAACACCGTCAGCATTGGTCGTTGCTGTCTGGTCAAATTCAATTGCATCATCGATCGAACTAAATGAAACGTTATAATTTGGTACAACATCATTATTTCCGTCGGTTACCGTAACCTTAATTGTCACCTGTTCCTTGCCATTTGCTAGCGCAAAGTCAGCACTATTAGGACTTACAGTCATATTGCCGTCTTTAATTTCAGCAGGGACAACAAACTTAATCGTCTTAGTTTGATGTAACTGACCTAGTGTTGCCGTAATATCGTAACTACCGACTACTTCGCTGGTTACCTTGACAGTCGCAAGACCTTGTTCATTAGTTTTCACTGTGCGGTCAAATTTAAGCGCCTCATCAGTCGCACTAAAGACAACCTCATAGTTCGGTACTAAATTACCATATTGATCCTTAACTGTAACCGTAACAATATGGGCATCTTGACCATTTGCCGGTTGATTATTGGTTGTCACCGTCATTGAACCGTCGACCAGCTTCGCTGAACTATTGTCGGCAATAAAGGTCACGTCATCTCGTTGAATTTTACTTGGTATACCCGAAGAGTTGGTTAGCGTTGCGGTAACCTTATAACTTTTTGCCACCGTACTTGTATATGATACTCTGGCAATACCCTTATCATCAGTAGTGAATATTTCAGAATCGATTGCATCATTATTGATATTAAATAGAACACCATAATTTGGCACGACATTGTTTTGATCATCGACCACTTTAACACTGACAATATTGGCATCTCGGCCATTTGCCAGTTGATTGTTTGGTTCGACATTCATTGAACCAACCACAATTTCCGCTGTTTTCTTATCGGCAATAAATGTTACCGATTTTGTCGGATGTGATTCCCTTACGGTGGCAGTAATGTCATAACGACTTGCAACAACGCTGGTTACCGTTACTGTAGCAATGCCTTGTGCATCTGTGGTAACTGACGTTTTATCAAATTTAAGATCATCGTTTGAACCACTAAATAACACTAGCTGATCTGGCACACGCTTACCGTTACCGTCAGTCACAATCACTTTAACCGTGACTTTTTCATCACCCGTCGCTACCGCAAAGTTAGGCTCTTTAGGATCTATGGTCATATTGCTATCAGTGATTTCTGCCACGACAACAAATTTAACCTCTTCCTTGACTTCGATAGGCTCTTCTTTCGCATTGACTATCGAGGCGGTCACCGTGCTATTACCTACGGCGGTGCTCGTTAGGTTAACCGCTGCTATACCATTTTCACCAGTGATCACCTCAGCGGTTCTGCTACCCGAAATAAGGGCAATATCACCCGCGTCAAATACCACTTTCTGAGCTATGATAGGATTGTTATTTTCATCGATAACCGTCACTTGAACGATATGGCTGTCCACACCATTTGCCAACTGAGCTTGTGTGGTTAAAACATTAAGCTTACCATCTTTGAACTGTGCCGTATGCTTATCAGCACTGAATGTTACAGTTGCTGTTTTAGCTGACTCACCAAACGTTGCCGTAATGTCGTAGCTCTGTGCTACTTTACTGGTTACCTTGGCGGTAATAATACCTTCAGCATTGGTCGTTTTGGCTTCAGCTTTAATGGTTGCGCCATTTGTTACCGTAAATGTGATCTTTTGATCCGCGACACCGTTACCATTTTTGTCAGTGACCTTGACTTGCACTTCATGGAAGTCTGTTCCATTTGCCGACTTGCTTTCATCTTTGGTTAGTACTGTCAGCGCGTCTTTTGCTAGCTCAGCAGTCTGTTGATCGGCAATAAAGGTGATATCTTTACCTTGCCTACTTGGCTGACCTAAGGCATCGATTACCGTAGCAATAACCATGTAAGTAGCAGCTTTATTACTGGTTAACGTCACCAGCACTTCACCTTTATCATTGGTTTTATCTATTTTGCCAATGGTAACGTATCGCTTATCATCATTAGATTCAAGTTCTAATGTGACGTCTGCGTTAGGTACAGCATTAAGATTACTATCAACAATTTTAACTTTCACCAAATTGGTTGCAATATCGTTAGCGACTGCGTTATTACGCTCTACCGAGAAATCCTCTACACGGATCCGTGCCGTCTCAATATCACCAATAAAGGTTACCGTCGCCTTTCTAACTGAGGTACCAACAGCGGCTTTAATATCGTAACTCCTCGCTACGGTACTCGTTGTTACCGTGATGGTAGCAATACCTTTAGCGTTGGTCATAACTTCGGCGGATTTAACCCCTGAATTATGACCATTTACCACAATCACATCTTCATCGGTGGTAAATAATACTTTTTGTTCAGGAACTAGATTGCCGTTGCCATCCGTTACCGTAACATCAATTGTAGCCCGATCTTTGCCATTAGCGACAACAGGTTCTTTAGGGCTTACGGTCATATTGCCATCTTTGATTTCCGCTACCACAACAAATCTGACGTCTTTCTCCGCTTTGCTAAACTCCCCTTTCGCATTCACTATCGTGGCTGTCACAGTGCTGTCACCAACGGTAAGGCTGGTTAACTTCGCGGTGGCAATACCTTTTTCATTAGTGGTCGCTTTTGGTTCAATCGTCGCGCCATTATTCGCTGCAAATAAAATCTGTTGCTCTGGCACGCCGTTACCATTTTTATCGGTCACCATTACTTGAACTTCATGGAAGTCAGTACCGTTTGCTAACTGATTATTGGTAAGTACAGTCAGGGCATTGGTTGTCAACTCGGCTGTTTGCTCGTCAGCAATAAAGATGACGTCTTTCTCTTGTTCACTATTATTGACCGAAGCAAGTACTTTGTAAGCACCTGATTTTTTACTTGTTAAAGTAATAAATACTTCACCCTTATCATTGGTTTTTTCGATTGTACCAATGGTGACATATTCTTTATCACTCTCATTTTTAAGCGCCAATTTGACTTCTGCATTAGGTACTGCATTTTGATTACTATCAACAATCGTCACTTTAACAAGATTGGTTGCTATGTCATTAGCGACTGCGTTATTACGTTCTATCGATAAATCGTCTACACGGATCTGCGCCGTCTCGATATCACCGATAAACTTAACCGTCGCTATTTGATATGATTCTTTTACGGTCGCCTTAACATCGTAAGTATTCGCCACCGCGCTCGAGACCTTGATAGTCGCAACGCCTTTTTCATCAGTTATCACCTCTTGGGTTTTAGTTTTAGCTCTGTTTTCGCCTACAATAATGGCATGGTTACCCGCGTCAAATAATACCTTTTCTTTGCCAACGAGTTTGCCATTACCATCGGTAACAATGACTTTAACCACAGCCTTTTCATCATCATTAGCCGCAGCAAAATCAGGACCGTTAGGACTTACACTAACATTATCTTTTTTGATTTCCGCAACGACAACAAAAGTGATGTTTTGTTCGGCTTTGCTTGCGCCCTCTTTGGCATTTAGCATTGACGCAGTGACGGTACTCTCACCGACCATCGTACTGGTTAATTTGACTGTAGCAATACCGTTTTCATCAGTCGTTACCTCAGCCGTTTTATTACCTGAAATAAGCGCAATATCACCCGCGTCAAATATAACTTTTTGACCCATGACTACGTTTTTATTTTCATCAACCACCGTCACTTGAACGATATGGCTATCTTGACCATTCGCCAACTGATTACCTGTGAGTACTTTCAGGCTATTCTCAGCAAATTTTGCGGTATGTTCATCTGCCACAAAGATAGCTGAAACCGTTTGACGTGATTCACCAATGATAGCGCTAATATCGAAACTACCCGCTGTGTTACTTGTTACATTGACAGTTGCAATGCCTTTGTCATTGGTAATGGCGGTCTTGTCAAATTTAATCTTACTATCAGTCGCACTAAATGAGACGCTATAATTAGGTATGGTATTACCTTTTGCATCGATAACGGTAACCGTAACAATATCTGCATCTTGGCCATTTGCTGGTTGATTATTTTGTGCCACAGCCATGGAACCTTCGACAAGCTTGGCCGTGCTATTGTCGGCAACAAAGGTAACAAGAACGGTTTCACTCGATCCACCAACCATAGCAGTGATGTCATAAAAACCGGCAATTGTACTCGTTACCTTAATAGTCGCAATACCTTTATCACTGGTGATTGCAGTATACTCAAGTTCTAGATCATCGCTTGAGCTACTAAATGAGATATTATGATTTGGTACGACATTGCCGTTTTCGTCCACAACCTTGACGGTAACAACAATGGTGTTTTGCCCATTGGCTAGCTGGCTAGTTGGTTCCGCCTTCATTGAACCTTCGACAACCTTCGCCGTATTATCGTCCGCAACAAAAGTAACCTGACCTTTATCGCTGCTCAGCCCACCTAACACGCTGGTAGCGGTTGCCGTAACTTTGAAACTCTTGACCACCGTGCTGGTATATGGTGCTCTGACAATCCCTTTTTTATCACTGGTAAAGCTTGCAGGATCGGTATCATCATCATCGGTGGTAAATAAAACTGAATAATCAGCTACCGGGTTATCTTTCGCATCAACCACATTAACCATCACAACATTGGTGTCTTGGCCATTCGATGGTTGATTATTTGGACTTACCACCATTGAACCTTTGACAATCTTCGCCGTATTGCGGTCAGCAGTGAATGAAACAGCTACTGTTTGCTCTGATTCCCTTACGGTTGCTTTGATATTATAACTGCCTGCTAGGCTGCTCTTAACCGCGATGGTTGCAATACCTTCATCACTGGTGGTCGCGGTCTGATTAAATTCCAGCGCATCATTTGACCCAGTAAAGGAGACATCATAATCTGGCATGACATTACCGTTTTCATCTATAACCGCAACGGTGACAGTAATCGCATCTTGACCATTAGCGACTTGACTCGTCGGCTCGGCCTTAATTGAAGCATTAACAAGCTTCGCGGTACTGCTGTCGGCAATAAATGTAACAGGGACGGTTTGCTCTGAGTCTTTAACTGTTGCCTTCATATTATAGCTACCCGCAACGATACTCGTTACGGCGATAGTAGCTATCCCTTTGGCATCAGTGTTAGCCGTTTGATCAAATTTAAGCGCATTATTTGAGCCGCTAAATGACACAGCATAATTTGGTACAACATTGCCTTTTCCGTCTACCACTTCGACCGTAACAATAATGGTATCTTGACCATTGGCAACTTGACTCGTTGGCTCGGTTTTAATTGAAGCGTTAACAAGCTTCGCCGTACTGCTATCGGCAATAAACGTAACAGGAACCGATTGTACGGATTCTTTCACCGTTGCCTTAATATTATAATTATCTGCAACACTGCTCGTTACGGCAATGCTTGCGATACCTTTTTCATTGGTAGTCGCAATTTTATTAAATTTAAGTGCATCACTTGAGCCACTAAATGAGACGTCATAATTTGGCACAACATTGCCTTTTTCATCGGCAACTTCAACCGTAACAATAATCTCATCTTGACCATTAGCCAGTTGATTAGTTGGCTCAGCCTTAACAGAACCGCTTACCAGATTAGCTGTGGTGCGATCCGCAATAAATGCAAGCGAAACCGTTTGATGTGCTTCACCAAATGTAGCGGTCACATCGTAACTGCTTGCTACCTCACTCGTTACTTTGACTTTAGCGATACCGTTTTCATTAGTTTCCGCTTCTGGTTCAATAACCGCTCCGTTAGTTACGCTAAATAAAATCTGCTGCTGTGGTACTCCGTTACCATTCTTATCGGTTACCGTCACTTGGACTTCGTGGAATTCAGTTCCGTTTGCAACCTTATTTTCACCTTTTGTTACTACAATCAGCGCATTTTTTGCTAGCTCAGCGGTCTCTTGATCGGCAATAAAGGTTATATTCTCTTCTTGTTTACTTGCCGTGCCAGCACCATCAAATACGGTAGCAATGATTTTATAAATACCGGCTTTGGTACTTTTTAGTGTAATTTGCACTTCACCAACATCATTCGTTTTGTCTATTGTACCGATGGTGACATAATCTTCATCTTCATCATATTCCAATGCTAATTTGACTTCTGCATCAGGAATTGGATTATTATGAGCATCGACAATTTTAACTTTAACCATGTTGGTCGCAATGTCATTAGCCACGGCATTATCACGCTCTATCGATAAGTCATCAACCCGGATATGTGCCGTCTCAATATCGCCAATAAATTTAACCGTAGCGGTTTGATGTGACTCTAGCACCGTTGCCTTAATATCGTAACTATTTGCAACCGTGGTTGTTAACGCGATATTTGCAACACCCTTTTCATTGGTTAGAATCTCGGTTGTTTTGACTTTAGACGCATTTTCGCCTGCAATAATTGCATAATTACCGGCGTCAAATAACACCTTGTGTTTCGGGACCAGCTTACCGTTTCCATCGGTTACCGTAACTTCAACCGCAATCATCTCATTGCCACTCGCGGCAGCAACATTAGGTTTTACTTTAATATTACTATCTTTGATTTCCGCCACAACCACAAACGTGATGTTAGCTTTATCACTATTTGATTTGCCTGATTTATTAACCATCGACGCTATCACCGTACTACTACCTACGGTGTCGCTGATTAGCTTCACCGTCGCAATACCGTTTTCGCCCGTGACCACCTCTAAGGTTTTAACCTTAGATTTATTGTCATCTAAAATGAAGGCAATCTCGCCGGCATCAAATCGAACTGTTTGACCTATAACTAAGTTTTCATTCTCATCAATTACCGTTACTTGAACGTTATGGCTATCTTTATCATTTGCCAGCTGGTTAGTGGTAAGTACTTTGAGACTACCTTGTTCAAATTTTGCTGTTCGTTCATCAGCAACAAAATTCACACCCGCTGTTTGATGTGACTCACCCACGGTTGCGGTGATATCATAACTACCCGCTTTTTTGCTTGTTACAGTCAGCGTCGCTATACCATCAAGATTGGTAGTCGCTACGTTATTAAATTTAATCGCATCATCGGTTGCATTAAACAAGACGTCGTAATCTGGCACAACATTGCCATGTTTGTCTTTAACCATGACAGTAACAATATCGTGATCTTGACCATTGGCTGCTTGATTATTTGGATTGACTGCCATTGAACCGTCAACAAGTTTTGCCGTAGTCTTATCGGCAATAAACGTCACAGGGACAGTTTCATCTGGTCCGCCAATCGTCGCCTTAATATTATAGCTAGCAGCAACAATAGCTGTTACCGTGATAGTTGCTATACCTTCAGCATTGGTGGTAGCTGTCTTATCAAATTCAAGTGCATCGTTTGAGCCACTAAATGAGACGTCGTAACTTGGTACCGCATTGCCTTTTTCATCCACGACTTTAACCGTGACAGTAATCGCATCTTCACCATTGGCAATTTGATTACTCGGCTGCGCTGTCAATGAACCAATAACAAGCTTCGCGGTACTACGGTCAGCAATAAATGTAACCGGAACCGTCTCATCGGATCCATCAATCGTTGCATTAATATCATAATTGCCAGCAACACTGCTTGTTAGCGTAATGGTCGCTATCCCTTCTGCATTGGTGGCTGCTGTCTTATCAAATTTAAGCGCATCACTTGACCCATTAAACGAGACGTCATAACTAGGTATAGCATTACCTTGTTCATCAATGACCTTGATCGTAACGCTAATAGCACTTTGACCATTGGCGGTCTGATTAGTTGGCTCCGCTTTCATTGAACCATTGAGCAGCTTCGCCGTGCTACGGTCGGCAATAAAAATAACGGGAACGGTTTGCTGTGAATCTCTCACCGTCGCCTTTATGTTAAAGCTACCTGCAACCGTACTACTTACCGTGATAGTCGCAATACCGCTTTCATCGGTAATAACTTCTTTGGTTTTAACCCTATTGCTATTTTCACTTACAATAATGTTAGCCGCACCCGCACTAAATAATACTTTTTCTTTTGGTACTAGCTTGCCGTTGCCATCGGTTACTGTGACGTCAATGGTGACCAGATCATTGCCATTGGCGGCACTCGGCTCTTTAGGGCTGGCGGTCATATTGCCATCTTTGATTTCTGCAACAACCACAAATTTAATGTCTGTTTCAGCTTTGCTAGACTCACCATTTGCATTCATCATCAAGGCAGTCACCGTGCTATCACCAACCGTTGTACTGGTTAACATTACGGTAGCAATACCGTTTTCGTCGGTGGTAACTTCGGTAGTCTTTTGCCCCGAGATAAGTGCAATATCACCTGCGTTAAATTGAACCGTTTGGCCAATTACTAGGTTTTTATTGCCATCCACTACCGTGACTTGAACAATATGGTTATCTTGACCATTTGCCAGCTGATTGGTTGTCAGTACTTTAAGGCTATTTTCAGCCAATTTTGCGGTCTGTTTATCAGCAATAAAACTCACAACTGCTGTTTGCTGCGATTCACCCACTGTTGCGATTAAATCGTAATTACCAGCTTTTTTACTGGTGACAGAAAGAGTTGCGATACCATCGGTATTAGTCGCAACTATTCTGTTTACTTTAGGTCCATCAAAGGTGACATCATAATTTGGGACAGGATTACCATATTTATCCTTCACCATAACCGTAATGATATTAACATCTTGACCATTGGCAACTCGATTATTAGGCGCGACAATCATTGATCCCTCGACCAGCGTCGCAGTATCAGGATCGGCAATAAACGTCACTGAGACCGTTTCATGCGCTCCTCCCGTTGTGGCTTTGATATCATAATTACCCGCAATCGTACTCGTTACAGTGATAAACGCGATACCCTTATCATTGGTGGTAGCGGTCTTATCAAATTCAAGCACATCACTTGACCCACTAAATGAGACATCATAATTCGGTACAGCGTTACCTTGCTCATCAACGACGTTGACTTTGACCATAATGGCGCTTTGACCATTGGCCAGCTGATTAGTTGGCTCTGCTATCATTGAACCACTAACTAGCTTAGCAGTACTACTATCAGCAATAAAGGTTACTGGGACGGTTTGTTGTGAATCTCTCACCGTCGCCTTTATGTTATAGCTACCGGCAACGGTACTACCTACCGTAATGGTTGCAATCCCTCTTTCATCGGTGATAACTTCTTTACTTTTAATCTTAGTGGTGCTGTCAGCTGAAATAATGGCATTTTCGCCAGCGCTAAATAATACTTTTTGTTTTGGTGCCAGATTACCATTGCCATCAGTTACTGTAACATCAATGGTGACCAGTTCATTACCCGTAGCAACTACGGGCTCTTTAGGGCTTGCTACTATATTGCCATCTTTGATTTCCGCAACAACTACAAATTTAATCTCTTTTTCTACTTTGCTAGACTCACCTTTGGTATCTACTATTGAGGCCGTAACTTTGCTCTCACCAACCGTTGTACTGGTTAATGCTACGCTAGCAATACCTTTATCATCGGTGAGTACTTCTGTGGTCTTTTTACCTGAAATCAGCGCAATATCGCCAGCATCAAATAGAACTTTGTGACTCCTAACAATATTTTCATTCTCATCAATCACCGCAACTTGAACGATATGACTATCCTCGCCATTGGCTAGCTGATTGGTGGTGAGTACTTTAAAGCTACCCTCGGCAAATTTTGCAGTTTGTCTATCGGCAATAAAATTGAGGTCAAACTCTTGAGCTAGTGAATCAACCGATGCTGTAGCATCGAAATGACCCGCTTTCTTGCTCGTTAATGTTACCGTAGCAATACCTGCACTATTGGTGATGGCAGATTTTTTATTAAACTTAATAGTACTGTCTTTAGCGGCAAAAAATACTTCCTGATTGGGTACCAGCTTACCATTGCCATCCGTCACGGTGACGTCGATCGTAAACTTATCCTCACCATTGGCTATTGCCATATCTGGTGTTACAACAATATGTTTGTCTTTAATTTCTGCTGCGACGACAAAAACAACTTCTTTTTCTTGACTAACCATCAGATCTGAGTCAGTTTTTATTGAGGATGTGATCGTGTAAAGCCCCTTGACTTTGCTGGTAAACTTAGCTACCGCCACACCAAACTCATCTGTTGTAGCATTTACATCATTAGGCTCATCATCGTCCATACGGAATAAAACATTATAATTTGGTATGGCATTACCAAATCGGTCCCCAACAATAACCGAAAGGATGTTAGGATCTTGACCATTAGCGGGTTGATTATTGATTATTACCGTCAGTGCATTATCGAAAAGTTCAGCAGTCTTAGGATCAGCAATAAAATTAATAACCGCTATTTGCTTTGATTCACCAACCGTGATATCAATCGGGTAACTACTCGCGACCGTACTTGTTATTGTAACCGTAGCAATGCCGTCGATATTGGTGGTCGCTTTTTTATCAAATTTAAGCGCAGCAATATCATTTGCGCCAAAGAATACGTCTTGATTTGGGGCTGGATTATTATTGCCATCTTTTACCGTGACAATTAACGTGACCTTATCAAAATCATTAGCAAAAGTGCCATTATTCTCAATGCGCACACTTCCTTCTTCGATTTGCCCTGGTATAACGAAGTTGACATCCGTTTTATCGGTACTTTTTTCGCCTAACTCATTGGTCAGCGAGGCTTCAACGCTAATCTTACCTACTGTTTTACTTTTTACCTCTACGAGCACAATACCATCGGTATTGGTGATCGCGGTCTTGGTAATATCGGCATTATTTGCTGTAAATGATACCGTTTGACCTGCTACTGCATTACCTTTTGGGTCGGTTACCATCACTTGGACAGTATTGGCTGCATCGCCATTGGCTGGCTGGTTATCCGTAACTACTTTAAGCGAGCCTTCAGCCAGTTTGGCCGCTCGACTATCCGCGATAAAATTGACCGTAACGTTATAGTTTGAATTACCAATAATGACATTAACTACGCTGTTACCGGCAGTGTTATTGGTTAATGTGGCAAGGGCGATACCATTTTCATCGGTCATAACAGTGTCGATAATTGTTGCACCATTATCTGCCGTAAATGATACCGGTTGATTTATCACTACGTTACCATTCGCGTCAGTTATTCTTACTTGAACACTGTTGGTGCTTACGCCATTAGCGATCGCGCCATTATCGATGACGATAATATCACCGTCTGTAATTTGTGAAGTACTGTTGTCCGCGACCAATGAAAAGCTGGTACTGCTTGGTTCACGGCCTTCAATTGAAACATTTAACGTATATTCACCCGATTTTATACCTGTAATTGGGAAAGAAACAACACCTTTGCTATCTGATACTCGTGTTAAGGTAGTCTCTTCATTACCATCAAGCTTTAAACCACTGATGGCTTCGCCGTTATTGCTAACGACAGTAAAATCAACGGCAACATCGACTAATTCCTGCCCGGTATAAGTATCTTTTACAAGTGCGGTTACAATTCCTGCGGTTTCACCATTGGCAATAATTGGGTTAGGTGAAACATATACATTTGAAATGATCTCAATGATCGGCATCCGCGATACAATAATATTGGTTGTTGCGGCATTTGAGCGGTTACCTTTTACATCAACAGCAACTGCGCTAATATTATGACTATTACCTTTTAAAGGCGAGATGTAATCATAAAAAGGCATTGTAATCGTTACTGCATAGGGTTCTGATGGGCTCGGGATTAACGTTCCGCCTTTAGCGGTTATCGACGGCGCCGACCACTCAACGTGGTCTATTTCATATTCATTTTGTGTAATTGTGGGTGTTAATGCTGCGGGCTGGGTGGCGGTGATTGCTAATGTTTTAGGTAATGAAATTCTCAATGTAGCTTGCTTTTGGTACTGCATGACAATTGCATTATTTCTATTAACAAAATCATAACGCGCACCTTTAAGCGTTCTTATTTCTGGTACAAAATTACTATCTAATTGCTGGCTTATCGGGACACCTAAACGATAATTTAATTCAAATGCCCCTATAGTCTCATTTGAATCGCCCATTATTTTGTTTAATTTGAACGTAAATAATGATACTGGAGTATATGATAAGCCTAGACTGTAGGCTTCAGGATTATCTTTTAAATCACTTAGCGAGTCGGTGCCCCTAAGATTAACATCCTCACCAAAATATTTTTCATAGACAAAATTGGCACCGATGTTTGGATAATTAGGTAGGAAGCCTTCCGCCCTGATATCAAAACCATTAGCGGGTCTCTCATAATAATCAGAAAACTCCGCTAATTTTGATTGACGCCAGTTGGTTAAACGCCAATAACCATTGGTTGAAAGCTTGATATAGTCAGCACCGAGCTCAAACCCAGCGCCCCATCTTGCGTTATTATTTTTTAGATCATGATCGAAAAAGCTATTAATCCCCCACATCCAATCGTCAGAGAAATGACGATAACCTACACCTAGGTTTATTATTTTTTTATCATCACTTTCTCGATTGATTCTTGATTGGGAAAAAACTAAGTGATTACTATTTTCAAATAAAGGGAGTAACAGCTCAGCATTAAATCCTTGACTGCCAACTTGAATACTGCTGTTTCCATACTGGTTTAACCAGCTTTGCATTTGGCTGTTTAAATAACCGTAAGCCGAATTTTCTAGCCAACTTTTAGCTGCGTTACGACTATCATCGTCCGATATAATTTGAGCGGTTTGCGATAATCCTGATGCTAGTTTTTCTTCGCCAGAAGAATTTTCACTATCATCAGACTCTAACTGACTAGTTAGTTCTGGTAAGCTACTTTTCACATTTGAAAGCGCTTCTCGATTTTTGATAGCCTCAACGTCAAATTTAACGGCAGAAGCGATGGAATTAATACTAGTAAGGAGAGGAAGTAAAATTTGTATTGTTAACAAAAAATTACTTATTATACGCATTTTTATACACCCTGATATTACAAATATATTATTATTGCACGACATAATATATATTTTTTTACTTATATCAAGAAAAAAACGCGTTTTATTTTAAAAAAAAGGATAAATATATATTATTAAATAAATAATTTTATTTTTGTATATTTTTTCACGATCTTTATACTTTAAGTGCGGATATTTAACACATAAAAAAATACTATTAAAAACTAGATAAGCTAATCTTAACCGTAATTTGTGTTAGAAAATATCAGTTATAGCGTTGAATAATGATAGGCAGGTGTTAACATAACGTAAAGATAACGATATAATCGAAAAGCTATATTATTGTGTGATGAAAGGTTTTTGTTACTACCTGGAGAAATATGCTAAATTTCGCCAATTAATTACATTACTATTGTAATGAAAAAGCTTATCTGCAAAAAATGTATCGAGTTAAAGCTGATAGCTATAGATAAAATCAAGGACTCACTAACTAGAAAGAATATAAATAACATTAAACCTGATAGATAGCTTATAAACATAGATAACTATCAGGTTAGCTGTACGCAATTATAAATTACAACTAGGCAAAGCCTTTTAAACCAACAACATGTACAAATTCATTGTTGTCGACAACCTTTCGAACAAGCTTGTAGGTTGTCCCTTTTTCAGGGCTAATGTTTTCTGGTGCGGCAATAATCAGCTGCATTTCTAGCTTTTCACAAAGCTCAAATAGCGTAGCAATTGATTTAGCATCGAGGCGGGCCGCTTCATCCAAGAATAGTAAACGACACGGTACGATATCTTTACTGCGTAATCGCTTAGATTCCTCTTCCCAACTTTGAATAACCATTAATAAGATTGACATCCCTGTACCAATTGCTTCACCGGTTGATAGTGCACCACTTTCGGCACGCAACCAACCATCTGCACCACGGTGAACTTCAACGTCAAGCTCTAAATAATTGCGGTAATCAAGTAGCTCTTCACCAATAGTTTGAGCGGTGCGCTGCCCCATATCAATTTGCGGGTTTAAACGCTGATATAGTTTAGCCAAAGCTTCAGAAAAAGTGATTCTATTATTACTAAACAGATCTTGATGTTCATTGTGCTCATCGGCTAAAGCGCTAAGTAATGTAACATGCGCTTCACGAATATTAACATTTAAGCGCACGCCATGAACCTGCCCAAATGCAACCGCTTGTAAACCTTGATTAAGCATTCGAATACGGTTTTGTTCACGTTGAATCGTTTTACGGATAATATTAGCGACGCTTATTGAGCTAATCGCTAATTGTTGCTCACGCGACGTTAACTCTTCGGTTAATCGAGACAGCTCTATTTCCATCTGTTCAATGGCTTCAATCGGATCGTTGGTCTTAACAATGTCTTGTCTAATACGCTCACGTAAATGCCCATACACTGCAATGTAAAACTGAATTTTGCGCTCTGGTCTTTTTGGATCTTCAGATAACCGTAATACATCACGTAAGTGTTCGTTATCTGCAACGGCAAGTCTTAATGATCCTAATGCTTTATCCGACATCGAACGTAATTCATCAGCACTTAAATAGGCTAACTCACGGCGATGTAAACGACGCTCGACGCTGTTATCTTTAACTAAACGCAACACCAAACACCAGCCGGCTTTGGCTTCAACAACTTGTTCACGTAATACTTGGTAGTCTTTCTCAACTTGACGCAATTTTTTATTTAATTGCGTCATTTCATTTTCACACATAACCAATTGTTTTTCTAATGATGAACATAATTGGCGATTTTGGTTCACTTTTTGGTGAATTTCATCACGGCGTAAACGTGCCCGCTCTTCCGTGATTGCATCGGTTTTTACACCGATTTGTTCGATCTCTTTTTTCAGGTCATTAAGCATGTCACGCTTAGTATCAAAGGCACTTTTAAGCGAGGCTAATGTCTGGTTGTATTGGTTATATTGTTCTTGGTATTGACGCATATTGTTACGCGCGCTAATACGATTTTTCTCAACGGTTTCAAGTCGTTTGCGTAACGTATCATTAAGATCAGAATTTTCACCAAGTATACTTACTGAATCAGTATAGCTAAAATGAGCGCGACGCTGTACCACTTCGGTTAATGCAAATACTTGTTGCTTAACTTCACGCTGTTTAAGTTTAATCTCGCTGTAGTTTTGCTGTAGGCTTTCATTTTGCTCAGGGTCGCTTTGCAGTATTGCAACCAATGGTTCAAGTTCAGTAATAATTTTTTGATTTTTATTAACGTAATTTACCGCATCTTGCGCCTCAGCTAGCTGCTCGCGCAATTCATCAACCCTATCAGCTAAGTCGTCATCCGCTAAGAGATGCAAATGAGCCGTCAACTTGTTTAATAGTGTTAACTGCTCTTTTAAATCGTTAACTTGTTGTTGATTTTGCTTATCTACAGTTTGTTGATTATTCGATTCACGCTCGATTTCATTACGCCTAGCTGACAATTTTTGACTTTCAGCTTCAGGATCAGCCTCAAAAGCGATGGCCAAATGTTGACCAATAAACTGACTAAAATTGTGTTCAATACGCTGTATTTTTTGTAAATCAAATGATAGGTTAGCATAACGTTCATGCAATTGATCACGTTCATCGATTAATTTGTCTAAGTGCTTTTCACGCGCAGCTCTACCAAATAGTGGCACTTGCGGAAAGCGCGAATAACGCCATTGCCTGTCACCTGATTTAACTAATACCGCATTGGTTAACTCTTCACTTTCAAACACGTTATCATCAAATGATGCCGGATCCCCTTCAATAAAGTAGAGATCATCAGGGCAGTCATCTAAATTATCTAATTGGCTTTTCACTAATGCGAGATCAGGGACAACAATTGCTTGTCGTGATGGTCCATAAAGCGCAGAGAAGAACGGCGCATCATCAATCGTTACATCTTCATAAATTTCAGATAGCAGTACACCATTAAATCGTTCTGCAAGATGACTTAAACGACTATCATCGGCACCATTTGGTTGGTTAAGTTGGCTGATAAGTTCATCAAGCTGGTCACGACGAAAGATGACCCGATCTCGCTCAACAATTAGGCTACGTTCTTGCTCTAACAATTTTTGCATATGTTCAGTCACTTGCCCGCTTGAACTGAGTGACGTGTCGGCTTGTTCAGCGAGTGCGATTAATGCATCTTGCGCTTTGAGCCAGCTTGGTGCTTTTTGGCGATAATCGGCAATTTTAACTTGAATTTGTTCTAATTCTTGACGAATGGCAATACGTTTTTCACTCGACTCATTAGCGGTTAATATGTTTTCGTCCAGTGTCGCTTCTAATGTTTGTTTGAGTTCATCAAGATCGTCATAATTAACTTTATGACCGATACGTTTACAAAACTGACTTAATAACTCTTCCGCGGCTTTTTGCTCAAAAAATCGCTGTTCAAGCTCATTGAGCTGCAATTGTAAACTATCTGCTTTCTGTGCTTGATAGCTTTGCGAAGGCCAAGCTTTTAATTCATCACGAGCCGCTTGCCATGCCTCACTTCGTGTTACTTCGCCAACTAATTTGACCACCAGTTGGTAAGCTCGGTCAAATTGATTAACCGCAGCATCGGCAACACTGAGTTTTTGTTCTAACTGTAAAACTATCTCGGTAATTTCCGCTTCTTTTTCAGCAAAAATAGCCAATTGTTGATCTGCATCATCTGCAACTAATTTTGGTAACTGACATAGCTTTTTAGCATTGTCTAATGCTTGCAGCGCTTGTTGATATTGGATCGCTCGTGTTTGTTGAACGTCAAGCGCTTGCTGATAATCCGCTAATTGGGTTTTAATTTCATCAACTTCTTGTTCCGTCGCTTCAGCTTGCTCTTGATAAGTTAAATACTGCTCATTAGCTTGCTCAACGATTTCGGTCTGTTCGATTAATTTTTCATTAAGTTCATCGATATCGATTTGGTAATGATCAATTTTTTCTTGCTGACGAAATGCGGTTTGCACCAAGTTTAGGTGATCATTTGCCGCTTGATAATCGACTTCAAGACCAGCTTGAGCTTCGTTATTCTCTTGTAACTCTTTCGCCATCTCAACATGGCGATATTGATTATCGGTTAATTGTTGCTTGGTACTAAATAAGTCCTTACGCAGCCCTAATACTGACTCAATATGTACGCGCCTTTCGTTAGAGTGACGCATATAATCAGCCGCAACATAGTTGGTTGATTCTGTGATCAAGTGTTTAAATAGATCACGATCAGACTGAGTTACTCTAATCGCTTCAAGCGTCATGCGGTTTTCGCGAAGTGCAGCTTCCATATCTTGGAAAGCCTTACGCACACCGCTATTTTCTGGCAATAAATAATCACGCAGAGAGCGGGTAATCGCGCTTGATATGCCACCATATAATGACGCTTCAATTAAACGATAATATTTACTCCGATCAGATGAAGAACGCAGACGCTTAGGTAAGACACCAAAATCAAACATTAATGAGTGGTAATCACTAATTGAATTAAACTGTTTAAAAACAATGCCTTCAATATTTTCTAATTTATCTTTTAACTCAGCTAATGACAAAATTCGAGCTTGGCGATCATTAACGCGTTCAGTGACTAAATCAGTTGGCGCAATACTATTTTCGATGCCCTGAATAATAAATGGCTTAATGTCAACTTTTTTATCTCGTCCTGCAATTTGCTGCAATCTTACACCGCAAATAATTCGCTGGTTGCGCGAATTAATTACGTCAAGTAATGAATAACAAACACCTGGACGAAGTTTACCATGCAGTCCTTTATCACGAGAGCCGCCTGTTGCCCCAGCTTCGGTTGTATTTCTAAAATGTAATAATGTTAAATCAGGAATTAATGCCGTAACAAAAGCGGCCATCGTGGTTGATTTACCCGCGCCGTTACCGCCTGATAAGGTAGTAACAAGCTCGTTAAGTTCAAAAGTGCGGGCAAAAAAGCCATTCCAGTTTACCAGTGTTAATGAGTGAAATTTACCGTGACCTATCATAACTATTCCTCTATTTCCTCATTAGCATCATTACTCTCACCATCATCACTATCCAATAATGATAACGATGATTCAATGGTCATTGCCTCACCATCACGAATTAGGCGTAATTGAGCTTCTTGCATATCATCATTACTACGCACATCAGCACCAAAGCGGAAGATTGCTTCATTGATCCGAAATTTACTACTATCATTGCCAATAATAAAAAATACCATTCCTAAACGACGTAGGCGATTTAATGATGTTTTTACTTTGTCGTATAATTTTTGTTTATCTAAATCTGATCCTGTCGAGCGTTGATTGACCAGTTTTAATAGTTTACTTTCATCGGCTAAAGACATCAGTTCTTCATATAGATCTTGTAAGGTAAAAATACCTTCATGTGCCAGCCTTTCAGGGCTAAGATAAAGATAGCAAAGCACCTTGCCAACTAACATATCAAGTTCAGATAACACTGAACGCGGAATAAATGTTGTTGAACGCGGTCTTAAATAAAAAAAACCTTCTGGGGCCCGAACCAATTCAACATTATATCGCCCATAAAACTGCTCAAGTTCAGGCTGATAATCCATTAAAAATACATGGTTATCGAGCTCATCCATGCCAATATGGCGACCACTACGTAACAAACTATCAAGTTCAGGAAATAGTGGGTTGGCTATCGCTTGAGCGAGTTTAACTGGCATATATTTATCCAGCTTGGCTTGAGAAGACCCCGCAATGTGGTCAACCACATCACTAAGCGATGAATTTGTCTCAAGAATAGAATCTTCTTCAGTATGAATTGATGACATGCGCTTGTACCTTAGCTCCATAATCGTTAATCGGCTTCCATTGCGTAGGAATACCAGCTAAATCAGCATTTGCGACCCCTAAACGAATCGCCTGATCAATAAATAAACGTGCCACATCAAAATGCTGCTCACGAGGGAATTGCGCTAAATAACTGTGAATTGAACTAGCTATATCGAGCGGGCGCTGTTGCTCTTTAAATACCTGTAGATTTTGTTCAATATGAGCAATGATATGTTCTTGAATATGCTCAATATCCTCGAACTCGAGTTCCGTCGGTAACTCACCCATTACGTCAGTATCTTGTATGCTTAGCTCCTCATCACGCATATCAAGTAGACGCTCAGCGTTGGCAAAGGTTAATGCCCATGGCATATCAAAATAACTTTGAATTGAGCGTCTTAGCCGCTGCGAAAAAACCCGATTTTTATCTAAATCAATCGCTGTACGAATAAATTTATGCACATGACGATCATAACCAATCCATAAATCAATCGTTTGTTGCCCCCACCCCATGATGCGATCAAGCTTAGTCTGTAAGTCAATAACAACTTGGTTGACTTTGTCTAATGAAGTGTCATTGAGGGTAGCGTCTTGAATTAAAAATAGACTTGCTTGCAACTTATCTCCAGCAGCTTCGAGGGTATCTTGTAGCTCTCTTAATGCTGTAGACGTTTCAGATAATAGTCCTTCACAGCTGGTAATTGCCGATTGCCAATCTTGACTGAGTAAATCAGCAATACTTTGTTTAACCTCTGTTTGCTGCTCATCCATGATCCGTTGCGTCATATCAATACTATCAAAAATTTCAGCAACAGAATATTTTAGCGGCGCAAAAACATTACGGTGCCAGTGCAGTTCATCACCACCTTCTAGCGCAGCATCAGCAGCACGCTTTAGCTCTTGTGCGACAATTGATAATTGAATTGATAGCCGCAAGGAAGAAAATTCCCTCTGGCGAATATAATAATCAGTAATACCAATACCGAGCGGCGTTATTCGATAAATGGCCAGTCCATCAGTCATATCGCTAGTAAAACGATTAATCAAACGTTGGCGAACTAAATCATTAATCGCATTGTTCGCCCTTAGTGTAATCGTATCTTGGCTTTGAGCAAAAACCTTACTTACATGGCGAAAGGCATCGATGAGTTCGGCCTCACTCATTTCACCATCAAACCGTTCACCATTTAGTGCGGCAATAGCCAACAAAAACGCAAGACGTTCTGCTGGCAAAGTGATAGAGAAATCGTTCTTTTTTGCCCAAGCGACCAGTTCTGGCACTGATTGGGAAAAATCAGTCATAGTTATCCTTTCCAATACAAATCAATATGCTTTGATAGACTTATCGTTTTTTATTAGATAATAAAAATAAGCACAATCTAGATAGCCTTTAACGAATAAATTTAGTCGTCAAAGAGCAAAATTTTGCCAATTATATAACAAATTGTAGCAAAATTGTAATGTTATTATTTCGACGAGGAAATAGAGTCAATATTTTGATTTCGTTTAATTTAAATAAAAATTAACAGTAACTAGTTATTATTTTGTTGTAATGCCTTATTTTAGTATAAAAGTAGGTACCTAGTTAATTTTGATATGATAGTTTAATCAAATTTCAACTTGATAAAAATCACTGGCAATTTCTGTATTAGCAAATATCTGCCGACACTCATTAACTATTGCAAGATTATTCGCCAGACTATAACGAGGGCTGATATGAGTAATAATGAGCTTTTTTGCCCCACTTTTTAGCGCTATTTCTGCCGCTTGATGAGTGGTTGAATGGCCGCGATTATTTGCTTTCTCTTGAAGATCGCTTTTTTGTGTTGCCTCATGAACTAATACATTAACATCATGAGCAAGCTTTACCGCGGCATCACAAGGCATTGTATCGCCTAAAATAGCTAATTTCCTACCCCGCTTAATTTCTCCCCAATATTCCGAGCCATTAATCATTCTACCATCAGTTAGTTGTACCAATTGACCAAGTTTTAGTGCGGCTAAGTGAGAGCCATTAGGGATCCCATCTGCGTTCAATTTTTCTATATTAAGTTTAGGTGAACGTTCTTTTTCAACAATGCGATAACCAAAACAAGCAACTCGGTGATTAAGCGCATCGCAATTAACAACAAACTGTTCATCATTAATAAGTTCTGTAGGCTGATCTATTTCGACAATATCCAATGGATAAGTTAGCCATGAATGGCTTATATTAACTACCGTTTCAACAAATTGCTTAATACCTTTTGGCCCGTACAATGTCAAGGGTGACATGTTTTGCATTAATGAACGAGTAGTGAGCACACCAGGCAAACCAAATAAATGATCACCGTGTAAATGGGTAATGAAGATTTTTTCGAGCCTTGCAATACTAAGTTTAGCTTTTAACATTTGATGTTGAGTTGCTTCACCGCAATCAAAAAGCCATAAAGAATTGCGTTCTTTAATTAAATCGAGTACCAACGCCGAAACATTACGCTCAGCGGTTATTGTGCCGGCACTAGTACCTAAAAAAAATAATTTCACAATAGTGACTTATTACACATTTTTGCGCTCAATGGTTTGCTCGCCCCAAAATAACTTATCAGCATCTGTTTTAGCAAAAGCAAGTGGTAAAACTTCATCACGACCTTCTTCCCAGATTTTTTCAGCCACTGCATCATCATAATTAGCTAATTCAAAAATCGCCTCGGCAATTTCAAGCGAGGTCTGACGTAGATTGGCCCATGCTTTAATCTCATGTAACGCTTTTTTGGTCGAATTCATCTTGTGTCTCCTTATTGAATAACTTTATTTAATAAATAGTTAGTTAAATAATACTCTGAAAATAAAAATTTACGAGGTAAAATAAACGCAATTTTTATCTTATTTATATTTGATCTCATAGGAATGAGTAATGATTACAGTTATTTCACCGGCTAAAACATTGGATTATGATACCCCTGTCAGCCTAGCTGAACATACGACTCCAGCGCTTATAGACTGCACGCAAAAATTGATTAAATCCTGTAAAAGACTAACTACAAAAGAGATTGCCGACTTAATGAATATTAGCCCCAAGTTGGCAGAATTAAATTATCAACGTTTTCAAAACTGGCACCCTAATTTTAGCCTCAAAAATGCTCGCCAAGCAATTTTTGCTTTTAAGGGAGATGTATATGAAGGGCTAAATATGGAAGATTTTAACCAGCATGAAATCAACTTTGCACAACAGCATTTGCGTATTTTATCGGGTTTATATGGTTTACTAAAACCACTGGATCTTATGCTCCCTTATCGATTGGAAATGGGCACTAAACTGAAAAACGGTAATCACACTAATCTTTACCAGTTTTGGACAGATATTATTACTGATCAGCTTAATCAGCAGTTAGCTGAGCAAAATAGCCACTTATTAATTAACCTTGCATCTAATGAGTATTTTAAAGCGGTTAATCAGAAGAAACTTAACGCTAATATCATTAATCCTATGTTTTTAGATGAAAGCAAAGGGCAGTATAAAATTATTAGTTTTTATGCCAAAAAAGCACGAGGACTAATGAGTCGCTATATTATAAAAAATGAACTTAATCAGCAGAATGATATTCAATCATTTGACCTAGCTGGCTATAAATTTGATAAGCACCAATCTATTAACAATAAGTGGATATTTGTGCGTAGTGAAAAGCAGGCGGAATTATATAAACAAAGCCAAAACTAATTAATTGTATACCACATAAATAAATTTGCTAAAAAAGAACTCAAAATTGAATGTATAGTGGCATATTTGTGCAATAAATAAAAATAACACCTTAATATTATTATACTTATACTATTTCGCCCTGACATATTTTTATGTTTCTAGATGTTAACTAACAAAATCAACATCTAAATATATAAAATATGCAATTTTAAATGATAAAAATCAAATTCATCATAAAAATGCATTAATAAAACGTTTTAATTTTGCCCTATTATATCTATACCTAAAACCGATTACACATAAAATAATAATTATATTAATATGTTAACTGAAAAGATAATTTCTTCCTTTTTTTTCATCATATTGCCCAGCCATTTTGGTGGGCTTTTTTTTATTCAAAATATTTTTTTTTCTTCTATTATTTATTATTTAAAATATTTTATTATTAATGATGCTATTTAATTATTACCATTAAGCTTTCTTTGCATAAAACCAATGTGTGATGGCTACCTTCTCTTAATATCCAATATATTTCAGCGCTTCTAGTTAATATTTTTATTAACTTTTTTAGCAAGAAACCAAAATAGAATAAAAATACCTATCGCATACAAACTTTTGTAACCGATTACTAAAAGCAGCCCCATACAAACCAACGCGCAAACAATAGCAAGTATTCGCAATTTGCCTGTGAGCAATTTGATTGCCGATATCATTGCTAAAAGATAAATCAACACAAATACTCCGTTGGCATATTCCAACAAACTATTAAGTGGGATAGTGAAAAAATGAATTAATAGTAGAAAAAATAGACTTAATAAAAGCACTAAACTTAAGGCATTAGTGGGTGACTGCCTACTTGATAACTTAGCAAAAGGGCTATGAGGATAATCAATTTCCGCTTGGGTCCAAACGAGCCTTGCAAAACTTTGGCAGTAAATGTTAATCGATGCAAAACAGGCCAGATAACCAATAATACAAAATAGCCATAATGCCTGTGTGCCAAATAATGTTGCAATAATCTGCGGTAATGCTGTCGTAGCAACAATCGCATTAGGTGCAAAAAAAATCACTGCGGCTGTACATGCCCAGTAAATAAAACCAGCTAGAATAAGCCCTAAAATTAATGCCTTAGGGAAATCTTTTTCTGGTCGTTTAAATTCAGTTGATAAATGTACAAATGCCTCAAGACCAACAAAACACCAAAACATAACAGCTAATGCGCTTATAATAGGTGCCATTTTAATATCAGTGATGTTCGGCCATTCAACAGTCAATACTGATGGTGATGATGCAAAGCAAATTGCCATTACCAACCCAATGATTAAAAGTGCTATGACTGATTGTATCCAACCACTCGCGGCAGCGCCAAATGAACCAATTACCCAAATCAAAACTAACGTAATAATTTGCGCGAATAGTTCACCTTCTGTCGATAAATTAAAAAGTGAACGCCAAAATCCTGTAGCAATATAAAGCCCAGCAGGTAGGCCAAATGGGATGACGGATAAAAATGACCAACTGGTAACTCGACCTAAGTGTATATTAAATGCTTTAGCAATAAAATAAGCAACACCGCCAGCATGAGGATAGTGTTTACCGAGTTCAGCAAAAATAATCGCTATCGGAAAAACTAAAATTAACAGTACAGGCCATGCCCATAAACCATCTTGACCGGCCATTTGCGCTACAATAGCGGGAATAGCAAATACCCCGGTGCCAAGTAAAGAGGTAGATAATAAACCAACCCCTTGTAGTAATCCCAATTCTTTTTTTAATTCGCTCATATTTTCTTATTTTATCATTATCAAATAAACGAAATCGCCCTTTCGTATTAATCAAAAGGACGATCATATTCATAAATAATCAGAATTAATGCCGATTTTTTATTGCATTAATAATATTTGAGGTTGAGCAACCATCTTCAAAATTAAGCACCTCGACTTTACCACCGGCCGCGATAACTTCTTTACCGCCCGCTATTTGTTCTGGCATATAGTCACCGCCCTTTACTAAAATATCAGGTAGAATATTTGCGATCAAACGCTGCGGAGTCTCTTCTTCAAACGGAACAACCCAGTCCACTGAATCAAGTGCGCCAAGAACAATCATGCGCTGCATTAGTGGGTTAATAGGTCTAGATTCACCTTTTAGCTTCTTAACTGAACTATCGCTGTTGACTGCGACAATTAGTCTATCGCCCAGCTTACGTGCATTAGCTAAATAAGAAACATGCCCTGCATGTAGAATATCAAAACAACCATTTGTCATTACAATTTTTTCGCCGCGTTTACGTGCTTTAGCAACCATCACTTGAAGTTCATTTTCATTCATCACACCGAACCCATTATCGGAACGAGCTCTAATTGCATCCTCAAGCTCTACTTGCGATACGGTTGATGTACCTAGCTTACCAACCACAACGCCCGCTGCGGCATTGGCCAAAAAGCAACTTTCCTCAAGTGAACAACCAGTAGATAATGCTGCAGCAAGAGACGCAATAACAGTATCACCCGCACCAGTAACATCATAGACTTCTTTAGCCTGAGTAGGTAGATGATAAATAGGCTTTCCTATCTGCAATAACGTCATTCCCTTTTCACTACGGGTAATAAGTAATGCTTTTAGTTGATAGTCTTCAATTAGCTGATAACCTTTTTCCACAATATCGTCATCGGTTTCACAAAAACCAACAACGGCTTCAAATTCAGACATATTTGGCGTTAATAACGTTGCACCGCGATAGCGTTCAAAATCAGTTCCTTTAGGATCAACCAAAACAGGGACATCTGCTTGATTAGCCAGCTTAATCATTTCTTGGACTGAGCTAAGTACACCTTTGGCATAATCAGACAGAACCATCACCTTCGATTTTGGTAATGCTTTACTTATCCGTTCTAGTAGCGTGGTTGGTTCAACTTTGCCAAACCCTTCTTCAAAATCGAGGCGAATTAATTGCTGGTTACGTGATAATACTCGCAGTTTTGTGATAGTTGGATGGGATGATAACGCGACGAAATCACATTTAACCTTTTGCTTTGTAAGCTGCTCATCGAGAATTCTCGCAGCTTCATCAATGCCAGTTAAGCCAATTAGTTGAACCTCGCCACCAAGCGATGTAATATTCATCGCCACATTAGCTGCGCCACCAGGGCGCTCTTCTAATGAATCTATTTTTACCACCGGTACAGGTGCTTCTGGTGAAATACGATTCGTTGCACCATACCAATAACGATCAAGCATAATATCACCAACAACTAACACATTTGCAAAACTAAAATCAGGCAAGCTGCTTTTCATTATTACATCCTACTCATCAAATTCTTGTTCATCTTCAGCCTCTTGTCGAGGTTTATAAAATTTAGCAAAAAACAATCCAATTTCAAACAGTAAACACATCGGGATCGCCAATAATGTTTGCGAAAAAACATCCGGCGGAGTTAAAAACATCGCGACGATAAATACGCCGACAATAATATAAGGGCGCTTCTTTTTCAAACTTTGCGGAGAGGTTACGCCTGACCAACATAATAAAATAATTGCCACTGGTACTTCAAAAGCAAAACCAAATACCACAAATAAAGTCATTACGAAATCGAGGTATTTAGTGATATCGGTATTAATTGCAATATCCATTGGTGCGGTATTAATGAAAAAGTAAAATGCCAGCGGAAAGACTACAAAGTAGGCAAAAGCAAGCCCAACATAAAATAGTGTTGTACTAGAAACGACTAACGGTAATATTAAACGTCGCTCTTTTTGGTAGAGCGCTGGTGCCACAAATCCCCAAACTTGAAATAGCAAATAGGGAATAGAGACGAATAAGGCAACGATTGCTGTTAACTTAATTGGTGTAAAAAAAGGCGCAGCGATATCTGTTGCGATCATAACACTCCCTTCTGGCAACTGCCTTACAAGTGGATTAGCTACAATTGAATAGATATCATTAGCAAAATATAGTAAGGCTAAAAATATAAGCATAATACAGATCAAACAACGCAATAGACGAGTGCGAAGTTCAATAAGATGAGCAATTAACGGCTGAGCATGATCATCTGACATTATGATCGTTTCCTATACTGGCAGAGGATTGAGCAATACGATTAGGTTCATCATGATTAGGCTGATTGCCACTAGACGGATCTAATTGTTGAACATCATGATTAATTTGATTAACACTAGATTTAACTTGCTCAGCGGTATCATAAAAATCTTTTTGAATAGATTCTGCAACACGTTTTAGATCATCGATTGATGCTTTTATTTCAGGAGTAATATTATCTAAGCCACTTTTTTCAGCCTTTTTAAGGCTATCTTGTAACTCTTGCAGCCTCAGTTCTTTATTGAGCTCCAATTGCACCGTCGCTGAAAGCCGCCTAAGTGCTTTAATCCAATTTGCAACCGTTTTAATTGCTTTAGGTAAGCGTGCTGGCCCCAAAACAACCAAAGCAATAACCAGAACAAGAATTAATTTACCGAAACTAAGATCAAACACAACTTACTCTTTTTTGTCGTTATTTTGATTATTTTCTAATTCTTCAGATTGTTTTTCAGATGGGAAATCAGCATCGTTGCTGCTGCCTTTTTTCTCGTCATCATCACTCATCTCTTTTTTTAATCCTTTTATTGCCGCCCCTAAATCAGAACCGATAGTACGTAACTTTTTCGTTCCGAAAATTAATACAACAACAGCAAGTACGATAAGTAACTTTGTCCAACTTATCATCATAATTGACACTCCATTAATTGATAAAATACACAACACATCATACACCTAATTTAAGATAAAGTGTACGATGCTTAATGGTGTGATTATATACTGCTAATGAATCGATATGCAAAATAAGAACGACAATTTACTATCCTTTTTAGCTCTTTTTTACATTATTTTTTATTTTTGACGACTTATTAAACAAATCGGGCAGTAGAACAAGCACACTAGCTGACTAAAAAATTTAAAGCCACACTAATGTGATAAAAGATCAAATATAGCAACGATAATAATGAGCCCTATCGCTACACGCCATAATAGTATCTGCTTTCTTGTTGTCTTGTCTAATTGCTTATTAAGTTTATTTATTTGTAGAATTAATTGCTGATTATCTTTTTGATATTGCTTAATTTTAGTTGGCAAATCAGGAAAAATCTCTTGCCATTGCGGCAGTGTATCAATAAATTGTTTTGTTATGCGTTTAACACTAATTTGCTCTTGATACCATGACTCTAAAAATGGTTTAGCTGTAGACCACAAATCTAACTGAGGATAGAGTTGACGACCTAAGCCTTCAATATAAAATAATGTTTTCTCAAGCAATACTAATTGCGGCTGAATGACCATTTCAAATTGCCGTGCCACTTTAAAAAGATGAAATAGAACTTGAGCGAATGAAATCTCGCCAAGCGGTTTAGCAAAAATAGGATCGCAAACATCGCGCATAGCTGATTCTAATGCGAATACATCCGTGCTTTCAGGCACCCACCCAGATGAAATGTAAAGCTGAGCTATTGTTTGATAATCGCGGTTAAAAAAAGCAATAAAATTTTGCGCTAAAAAACGCTGATCGTCTTGGCTCAATTCGCCAACGATCGCACAATCAATACCGATGTAGCGTGGATTTACAGGCTCTTTAGCATCGATAAAAATATTACCAGGATGCATATCAGCATGAAAAAAATTATCTCGAAATACTTGCGTGAAAAAGACGTTAACACCACGTTCGGCCAGCAATTTAAGATTAACATTATTGGCTTTAAGCTGCTCAATATCTGCAATTGGAATACCGATAACACGCTCTTCTACCATCACATTTTTACGGCACAGCTCAGGGTAAACATAAGGAATATAAAGCATGTCGCTATTAATGAAATTATTACGTAAACGGCGCGTATTTTCGGCTTCTTGTAGTAAATTTAACTCTTTTAGGATCGTGACTTCATAATCGCTGACAACTTCTGCAGCACGTAGACGTTTACCATCAGGTAAATATCTTTCGCTTTGCTCCGCTAACCAATACATCACGGCAATATCAGCTTTAATGCTAGGCATAAGATTTGGTCGCAAAACTTTTATCACGACTTGTGCACCACTTTGTTTTAACGTTGCAGTGTGCACTTGAGCTATCGAGGCCGATGCCAGCGCCGTTGGATTAAAATCGGAAAAATGTTGTTCAATATGGCATCCTAAAGCTTGCTCTATAATCTGCTTTGCCATTTGCCCATCAAAAGCAGGGACTTGGTCTTGCAGCATCGCTAGTTGTAGCGCCACATCATCAGACAATAAATCACGACGGGTAGATAACATTTGCCCAAACTTGATCCAAATCGGTCCAAGTTGTTGTAAGGCTAGCTTTAAACGCTCACCACTCGCTTTATTTTTTGCTCGTTTTCTAACCCAAAATAGTAAAGCTAAAAGCCCTTTAAATTTTGCAGAATATACCGATTTAGGTAGCAATTCAGCTAGTTGATAAGCTTTAAACGTCGTAAGAATTTTATATAGTCTTAAGTATTTCATCATACAACTTAAAATTTAAAACCAATATGTAAAGCCACAATCCCGCCGGTCATATTATGATATTGCACGTCTCTAAAGCCAGCATCGTTCATCATTTGCTTGAGCTTTACTTGATCGGGATGCATACGAATTGATTCCGCAAGGTAACGGTAACTATCTGAATCATTAGCGACTAATTTGCCAATTAAAGGTAACATGGTAAAAGAATAAAGATCGTAGGCCTTACTTAGTAGTTTATATTCTGGTTTAGAAAATTCTAAAATAAGTAAACGCCCACCTGGTTTTAATACCCGCCACATAGAACTTAATGCTTTATCTTTGTTGGTAACATTACGTAAACCAAATGAAATCGTGATACAGTCAAAGGTGTTATCCGCAAACGGAAGCTCTTCAGCATTGGCCTGCACATATTCAATATTTTTGAATAGACCTTTGTCACGTAATTTATCCCGCCCTACTTTTAACATCGATTGATTAATATCAGCGAGTATGACTAAACCATTATCACCAACAAGTTTAGAAAATTTAGCTGTTAGATCGCCTGTTCCGCCTGCTAAATCTAATACAGTCTGTCCTTGCCGAACCCCACTATACTCAATAGTTATTTTTTTCCAAATACGATGAATGCCAAAAGACATTAAATCATTCATTACATCATATTTATCGGCAACGGAATTGAACACATCGGCAACACGTTTCTCTTTATCTTGTGTTGGGACCTGCTGGTAACCAAAATCAATGGTTTCTTGATTGTTATTCGTATTTTTTCCATCTGGTTTTATTGACATAATCATCTACACCATAACAAAATTTTGCCCATTTTATCACAGAGTCTAGCCCTGTACTATTTTTAGTATAGATTATTAACTTAGCTGTTTATTAATCATATCAATAGCAGCCTCGAAAATAGTTAGCGATGAGTCACTTTTATTAAAGCTATTTGCATCAATAATTTGGTCAAAATGATAGTTATCTTCTAATTTTTTTAAAATTTTACTGCTTCTTTTAAAAGCTTGCTGATAAAAGTGATGTAATGTCTGGAAATCTAATGAGGTGAATATAACTTGATTTGCTAGCGGGGTCGCTTCGTCAAGCCGCTTTGCATGTAGCAATGCAATACGAATATAATCTGATTCATTTAAAACTAATTTATTATTATGCAAATGTTGATGCTGAATGTAATTAATATAACCATTAGACACATATTGGGTATTATAAATATTGGCTAACTGTCTAGGTAATGTATCAAATTGCCGCTCACCAATAATAGCAATACGTTTAGTAAAAAATGGTTTCGCTGCTTTGGCAATAAATTGCCAATTTTGATAAGGATTATCGCGTATCTTAGTTGCGCTAATATTAATAAATTGCCTATTAACGTCAATTAACTTAACGTCACAGTTATAGTAGAGCTGATGATTTTTTGCATCCTGAAGTTCACTCGTAAAAATGATAGTTGGTGTGATTTGATTCTTTTGCAAAATAGATTTAACACGATCACTCCAATCTTTCCAACCATCAGGATAGTACGCAATACCGGCTTCATCTAAAATATGGATATGGATATTCGGACGGTTTTTGAACGTTTCTTGTAACCAATAAAGACGATCTTTAACCTGTGGTTGCTTTGGCATATGACTTTTTTGAAATAAAATTAAGTCTCTATTTTGTTCACAACCTAAGATGATATGTAACTCATCAACTTGACTAATTGCTTTCTCAATGAGATAGACATGCCCGCAATGAAGTGGATAAAACTTACCAAAAATCAGACCAATTTGACGTTTATTCGTTGAGTGAATATTCATTTTATATCGAAATTATTGAGGTTAGTTGTCGTATACTGTAACCAATATTCAATTTCTTTCTATTCAAAAGATGCTATTTGATTAATTGTCATTTAAACCCTTCGCCCATTTTGGTTTATCTACTTTAATGAGCGAAAAGTAAGGTTACATTTTACTGGTTTTCTCTTGCCACTTAGCCAGTACAATACCAGTTAATACTGATATATTAAGTGCTGACATAGACTCACTACCAGATACATAAATAACCTTATCGGCAAGACTCGCGAGCGGAATATTGATTTGTTGAAAAATAATGAAGACAACTTTTGAACTCATTTTCGCTGTAGCCAAAGTTTCAGCGTTAATTGAGTTCACTTTACATGGCAATAAAGCAATAATTTGGTAACCTTGCTGTTTAAAATGATCTATTGAGGCCAGCAAATCATCTGATTTAATTGGTGTTATTGTTTCAGCCCCACCTTCAGAAACCCGAAGCGCTGCGCCATTTTCTAATAAATCAGGTTGACGTAAGAGCAAACCATTTACATTAAAAAATGCGGCTGTTCTAACTATTCCGCCCAAATTATGCGGATTATTAATATCGTCAATAGCCAGCACACAATCTTGTTCTAATGCGGTTGATTTTGATAAGTAATCGCTAACAAGCTGCGCTTGACGCTTTTTCACAATTAAGCAAATACCACCATGATGTGGGGTTTGAGCTATTTTAGTCATTTCTTCATCAGTAATAACATTATAGCCTAATCGGTGTTTTACTAAATATGCCACTAGCGCTTTGAATTCATAGGTTTTATCTTGCAATAAAAAGGCTTTAATAATTGAATCCGGACGATGATTAAATACTGCTTTACAGCTATTTTCACTATAAATTAATATTTCCTCTTTACGCTGCCGCTTTATTCGCTCACGATCAACTGGTGATTTGCTTTCAGTGTCAAAAGTGGGTAATTGCTCAGTATTTTGAAATCGATTTTTCCAAGGTGAATCACTCCCGTCTGCCGCACTTTTATCTCGAGGTTTAAATTTTTCAGTGTGGCGTTCGTTTGCGCGATTATTCTCGGAATGAGATTTTTCTGAACGCGGTCTATCAGATGAGGGCTTGCCATAACTGCTGCTGCCAAATGTCTCAACTCTGCTATCATTTGAGCGGCGACTCTCTGAATGAGGCTTTTCTGAGCGCGGTCTATCAGATGAGGGCTTGCCATAACTGCTGCTGCCAAATGTCTCAACTCTGCTATCATTTGAGCGGCGACTCTCTGAGCGAGGCTTTTCTGAGCGCGGTCTATCAGATGAGGGCTTGCCATAACTGCTGCTGCCAAATGTCTCAACTCTGCTATCATTTGAGCGGCGACTCTCTGAGCGAGGCTTTTCTGAGCGCGGTCTATCAGATGAGGGCTTGCCATAACTGCTGCGTCCATTTGATTTAAACTTATCCGCTTCCCGTTTTCCTCGCTCGCGTGTTGATGCATCTTCTTGCGATTTTTGAGTATAAAAAACCGTTGGTTTTACTTTATTATCGGGTTGCTCATTGTCACTCATAAGTGTCTCGCTATTTTACCTAGTTCTAATTGTTGGTGCGACTTTATCAAGTACGCCATTAATGAATTTATGGCTATCTTCTGCTCCAAATGTTTTTGTTAAATCAATAGCCTCATTAATAACAACTTTATAAGGAACATCTTCACGTTTTAATAACTCATAAACAGCGATACGTAAAATGGCTCTCTCAATTTGACCTAGCTCATCTAATGAGCGTTCATTTAGGTATGAGACCATTTTATTATCAAGATCTGCAGTATTAAGCGCGACACCGTTTAATAGTTCTCGAAAATATTTTTTATCCACACCTTTCATGTCTTGCTCTGCCATAAAGCTGACTTCAACATCGGAAAGATCATTTTTAGAAACCTGCCAAGAGTAAATGGCTTGTACCGCGCACTCTCGAGCTCTACGTCTTGGATTTGTTGTTGAGCTCACGAATTACCCCTTAATGGCTTTTAAGGTATTTAACATTTCTAGCACCGTTAGCGCGGCTTCTGCACCCTTGTTACCCGCTTTAGTTCCTGCTCGTTCAATCGCTTGCTCAATATTTTCGGTAGTTAAAATGCCAAAGCCAATAGGAATTGAATGCTCTAAAGAGACCGATAATAATCCAGAGCTTGATTCCCCAGCCACATAGTCAAAATGAGCAGTACTGCCTCGAATAACCGTACCTAACGCAACAATAGCATCATATTTTTTACTTTGTGCTGCTGCTTTAGCTGCCAAAGGAATTTCATACGCACCAGGAACCTTGATAACAGTAATATTTTTATCATCAACTTGCCCAACACGTTTTAAGGCATCAACTGCACCTTCAACTAAGCTGTCATTAATGAAATGGTTAAAACGCGCCATAATAATAGCAATTTTGGCTTTAGGTGCGGCGACTTGACCTTCGATAGTTTGCATAATAGTTCCTTTAAATCTAGCTAAATTTTGCTTAGCCCTTTAAGAATGCGATAATTTTAGCACAGATTCTAATTTTAGCTATGTTGATTTTAGTTAACCCACAAGAATATAAAATATATTTATTTCAAAAAGTTATGTTAAAACCAGCGATAAATTGAACAAAATTATCTCATCGTTTTATCAATCGATGTCAAAATACCACGCAAAATATTTAATTCTTGTTGCTCAATGCGCGCTCGAGTGAACAATCGCCTTAATCTACCCATTATTTGTCCTGGATGACTAGGGTGAATAAAACCTGTTTGCAATAAAGTTTGCTCTAAATGATGGTAAAAGCGCTCAATATCGCCATCTTTTGGATAGTCGATTGATTCGTTTACTATAGACGGATTATTCTCTAGTCTTAACATAGCCATACGGATTTCGTAGCATAATACTTGAACTGACATCGCTAAGTTTAGTGAGCTGTATTGAGAATTAGCGGGGATAGAGACATGATAATGACATTTTTGTAGTTCTTCATTGGTAAGTCCTACTCGCTCTCGTCCAAATATTAAAGCAATTTGATGACCTAAAACCGCCTCTTCAATAATTTTATCCCCACTTTGAAAAGATTCTAGGTGAGGCCATTGTAAGTGACGCGAGCGCGCGCTGGTACCAATGACGAGCTGACAATCCGCAATCGCATCATTTAGAGAGTCAACGATTTGAGCTTGTTTGACAATATCACTTGCCCCAGCGGCAAGTGATATTGATTGTGAATCAGGCTTTACAATCGGGTTGACTAAGCATAGCTTGGTTAATCCCATCGTTTTCATAGCTCTTGCAGCCGATCCCATATTACCAGTGTGAGATGTTTCAATTAATACAATTTTAATATTATCGAGTAATGACATTTATGATATCCAGTAAAAATTTTACCGTCATTTTAACATAAACTAGAAAAAGCCTAAAATGCTGTTATACTATGCCGCAAAATATTACCCGATTTAATCGGGCACTCATTTTCTGTTCTTTAAAATCAATTGGAAAAACATTATGCATCCGATGCTAAATATCACTATTCGTGCTGCCCGTAAGGCAGGTAACGTCATTATTAAATCTTATGAAAATCCAGCTTCTGTCAAAGTTGATAACAAAGGTGAGAATGACTTTGTAACGAATGTAGACAAAGCCGCTGAATCACTAATTATCGAAACAATAAAAAAAGCCTATCCAGATCATACTATTATAGCTAAAGAAAGTGGTATAACCAAAGGTAGTGATGACGATGTACAATGGATTATTGACCCAATTGATGGTGCAACCAACTTAATTAAAGGTATTCCTCACTGCTGTATTTCAATCGCGGTCCGTCTCAAAGGCAAAACCGAAGTCGCTGTCGTTTATAACCCAATGGCAAATGAGTTATTTACGGCAACAAGAGGACAAGGTGCGCAACTTAATGGTTACCGTATTCGAGTAAATAACGTCAAAGATCTAGAAAATACAGTTTTAGCTATTGGTTTTCCTTATAAACAAAAGCAGTATAGCGATAGCTATTTCAATGTATTACAAAAACTATTTACTAAGTGTGCTGATTTTCGTCGTACGGGATCTGCTGCATTGGATTTGTCTTACATTGCAGCAGGGCGAATTGATGGATTGTTTGAAATTGGTTTGAAGCCTTGGAACATCGCTGCGGGTGAACTAATACTACGCGAAGCTGGCGGAATTTTGACTGATTTTGCTGGCGGTAACAACTACATGGCTTCTGGCAATGTAGTTGCTGGCTCGCCGAAAGTCGTTAAGGATTTTATTACCTTAACACTAAATGATTGGCCTGATCGTTTAAAATGCTAGTTATTTAGCCAAAAATAATCAATTTCATAAAAACCCGTTACGCGGGTTTTTTGTTATCTCGATGGCACACCACTATGGAAACGAAACTCACAATCTTCACGGCTAATTAGCTCTGCTTCTACTTGACCAATTAATTTAACCCTATCATCAATTCCAGTATGACTAATTTTTTGTGCCAATTTAAGGTAATCTTGATAATGCCTTGCCTCTGAACGCAATAATGAAATATAAAAATTGGCAAGTTTCTCATCAACATAAGGCACTAATTTAGCAAATCGTTCACATGACCTTGCTTCAATATAAGCGCCACAAATTAATTTATCGACTAATGTTGCTGGCTCATATGTTCTAACTTGCTGCATCAATCCCTTAGCGTAACGGCTTGCCGTGATACTTTGGTATTTAATATTACGCTGACTCATAATATCGAATACCTGATAAAAATGATGTAACTCTTCTTTAATTAGCGTGACCATTTTATCGACTAACTCCTCGGCATAAGGACAATCTGGGCGAAGGACGAGTTGCTTGGAGATATCGTGATGGCGACTAAGTAATTGATGAAAATCCCCACCTTTATAGTAGATTAAATTCTCATACGGTTGTAACCAATTTAGCAAAATCTCGCTACTTTTTTTATCAATCGCGTATTTACGAACTAGCCAAGCCGCGGTTTGTGCGGCTTTTAGCTCGCAAATCATATGATCAATTAATAAAATTGATAAATTTTCAGCTTTTTTAGCTTCGTCTATCCATAACGAGGGAGTTGGGCAATGCAAAAAAGCATCAATCGGTTCAAGCAATGACTGATATGCAGATAAATTCATGATATTAATCAAGCCAATAGATTACAATTTTAAGCCTTTTAGCCATTTTGTCACATCTTTACCTAATGATTGATGCCTCATCGCATATTGGACAAACGTTTGAACATAACCAAGTTTATTACCGCAATCATGACTCTGTCCTTTAATGCAATAGGCATCAATCGCTTCGTAATTAAGTAACATACCAATGGCATCGGTTAGTTGAATTTCATCGCCTGCTCCCGTAGGCGTTTTAGCAAGTAGTGGCCAAATTTTTTCTGACAATACATAACGCCCAACAATCGATTGATTTGATGGTGCGTCTTGCTGTGAAGGTTTTTCAACTACCCCATACATTTGAGCAGTATTGCCAGCTAATAATTCTTCGCCATGGCAATCAACAATACCATACGATGAAACAAGTGCTTGCTCAACTGGCTCAACCATAATTTGGCTACGCTTTGTTTCATGATAGTTATCTATCATCGCTTTAAGGTTATCTCGGTCTAAATTACTTTCATACTCATCAATAATCACATCTGGTAACACAACCGCAAAAGGCTCGTTACCAACTAAAGGATAAGCACATAAAACCGCATGCCCGAGCCCTTTGGCTAGTCCTTGTCTCACACTACTAATCGTGACATGTTTAGGTAAGATAGATTGCACTTCTTGCAGAAGTTGCCGCTTTACACGAGCCTCTAACATCGCTTCTAATTCAAAGCTAGTATCAAAATGGTTTTCAATCGAATTTTTTGATGAATGGGTAACAAAAATGATTTCAGTTATCCCAGCAGCAATACACTCTTTCACCACATATTGAATCAGCGGCTTATCCACTACTGGCAGCATCTCTTTAGGGATTACTTTAGTTGCAGGTAGCATTCGAGTTCCAAGCCCTGCAACAGGAATAACCGCTTTGGTAACTTTACCTTTTACTGAAAGTTCAAAATTTGAAAACATTGACTATCCTTTTTAACAAAAAATAATTATTTTATTATGTTTAATTCTACTGGAATTAGAACATATTTGTATTTAGCGCTCATAACCGTATTATTAATTACTAATGTAGCAATTAATATCAGTAAATAGAGAAGCAGTAACAAATACTTTACTATAATGGAAAAAAAGTATTTCCTAAGCAAAACTATATAACAATAAGACGTTTTTTTGCTAATGAAAACGTTATTATCAGCTTAAACCATTTCTCCATTTATTGGCATAAAGTTATAAAGAGGCAAATGCCTTGGCAACTTGATAAACATTATTATTGCTCAACCCAGCCACACACATTCGACCACTGCCAATCAGATAAACACCAAACTCTGTTTTTAATCTTTCTACTTGTTGTTTAGTAAAACCGGTATAACTAAACATTCCTTGTTGCTGTAGTAAAAAACTCAAATCACGATCTGGCTCTAACTGTTTTAATGTGTCCACTAAGGTTAATCGCATGTGTGCAATACGCTCGCGCATAGTATTAACTTCGTTTACCCAAATAGCATTTAATTCTGGTTGATTAAGCACGTAAGAAACAATTTGAGCACCCGTATTAGCAGGGCTTGAGTAGTTACGTCTGACGGTAAATTGTAATTGCCCTAACACTCGCGAAGCGGCCTGCTTGTCTTCACAAAGTACCGATAATCCACCTACACGTTCGCCATAAAGTGAAAATGTTTTAGAGAAAGAATTGCCCACTAGACCACATAGCCCTGACGCAGCTAAAGCGCGAATAGCATAAGCATCATCATCAATACCTTTACCAAAACCTTGATAGGCAATATCCATAAATGGAATCAGATCTTTTTCTTTTAGTACTGAAATCACTTTATCCCATTGCTCATTAGTCAAATCTGCGCCTGTCGGGTTGTGGCAGCAAGGGTGTAAAAGCACAATACTTTTTACCGGTAACTGGCTTATCGTTTGTAACATACCGTCAAAGTTAACCCCTCCCGTTTTCTGATCAAAATAGGGGTAATAATTGACCGTAAAACCGGCGCCATTAAATATGGCGACATGATTATCCCAAGTTGGATCACTTACCCAAACTTGTGAAGAAGGGAAATAGCGAAATAAAAAATCTGCGCCAACTTTTAAAGCTCCTGAACCACCTAAAGTTTGAATTGTTGCAATACGCCGAGCTTTAACCGATGAACTTTCAGCGCCAAAAAGTAGTGTTTGAATCGCCGAGCAATAAGAAGGTAATCCACTCATTGGCAAATAAAGTGATGCGCCATGATTAGTTTGGTAAAGATAGTCGGTCGCTTTTTTTACACAGTTTAATCTTGGTACAACACCCTGCTCATCATAATAATAACCAATACTCAAATTAACTTTATTTTCTCGATTATCATTATTAAAATCAGCAACTAAAGAGAGGATTGGATCACCTGCATAGGATTCGACTTTTTCAAACATAATGGTGCCTTTTTATAATTACAAAGATAGTGAAAAATCATTAGCTGATTATTACACCAACTTTTTCACCAATCAATATTTATAACAGATATTTTATTAATATAGTAAGACTCGTTACTTGTATAGCAATCAAACCTAAATTTTAGATGATGAGTTGGCGAGATAGAAACTGCACCATATTTAATTTTATATGGTGCAAATAGCGGTGAGGTTGAGCTAACTCAAGTCAACGTTTTTACAACCACAACAATAAGTAATAATAAAACCAGCGACATAAGTGATCATTAAGCCAACAAAATAGACCAACATAGCTGGAAGAGCACCCTCATATGATGTCATAAAAGGAATCGCGATAATACCAGAAGGTCCAAAAACTGAATTCAATCCCATCGGCAAACCTAGCATGGCGACTAGGCCAATAAAAAATCCCCCTGCTGCACCACCAATACAAGCGGTAATAAAGGGCTTAATACGCGGCAGTGTCACACCATAAATTAACGGTTCACCGATACCTAAAAAGCCAGGGATAATAGCGCCACTGATCTGTTTACGTAATAAGCTACCCTTCGGCGAGCGAACAAATAATGCCAGCGCAGCACCAACTTGACCACCTCCTGCCATTGCAAGTATCGGGAACAAGGAGTTAAATCCTTGATCGGCAACTAATGCAATATATACGGGTACAAAGCCTTGATGAATACCAAACATAACCGCAATTAAAAATAAGCCAGCCAATATTGCCGCACCAATAGGATTGCTATTTAGATGTTTAAATAAAAATGACATTCCATCAAATAAATAAGCGCCCATTGGCATAATCGCTAAGTATGTTACTGCCCCCATAATCAATAGAGTGATTGTTGAAGTAAGTAGCATGTCAAAATTATCCGGTACAAAGCGACGAACCAATCGCTCAACTTTAGCGCCTAAAATCGTCGCAATCAAAATGCCAATAATATTACCACGCGCATCAATAGCAAAACCAAAAAAGTCCTGCATGCCGGAGTAATAACCAACAGTACCCGTGCTATTATACGTTAAGATAAAAAGTGAAGCTAAAATAGCACCATTGACCCCTGAGCCACCAAAAGCTTGTTGAGCATTATAACCAACTAAAATACCTAGAAAAGTAAATAACCCCTTACTAAAAACCTTGGTATAGTTAATAATATCAACCAAAATCAGGCTATGCCCCTCAACACCTAAGACAAATTGCTGCTCAAGTACGGTCGCAATGCCAAGTAATAAGCCGGCGGCAATAAAACCGGGGATTAAGGGCGTGAAAATCGTCGCAAACTTAGCAAAAAAACCTTGGATCATGCTATTTTGTTTCGATTTTAGTTGGCTTTTTTGCGTTTTGGCTATCTCATCTAAAGTTTGCTGGGACTGCTCATCGGGCACAATATCATTGTTTTGTAGTGCGATATCCATTAGCTCTTTCGCTTTTTGCGCTTTGCCCGGACCTAAAATTATTTGCAGTTGATCATCACCATCAATAACACCCATCACACCATCAATTTGTTTGATTTTACTGTGATCTGCAAGGTTGCGATCGTGCAACCCTAAGCGTAAACGTGTCATACAATTGCCATTGCGGGCAATATTGTTACTGCCGCCGACAGCAGCAATAATCTTATTAATCATTTCTTGGTTGATTTTTGACATATTTGCTCCGAATAAAAGCGTTACGAATTGATCGCAGCGCGAATAAAGCCATTATTTTTAGCTAATAACAATTTAGCATCATTAGCACTAAGATTCGTCAGGATCATAACAATCGCGGTTTTACAGTGCCGATCGCATTGAGACAAGGTCTGCTCAGCTTGCTCACGTGAACATTTGGTTGCTTGCATCACGATATTGACTTGTCGTTCAATGAGTTTCTTGTTGGTTGCTTCAACATCAACCATTAAGTTGCCATACACTTTTCCTATTTTTATCATCGCACCCGTGGTAAGCATATTTAAAACTAGTTTTTGCGCTGTACCCGCTTTCATGCGAGATGAACCAGTCACTACTTCTGGTCCTACAACCGGCGTAATTGCAATTGTTGCTAATTTAGCGATCGGGCTATCTGGATTGCAACTCACTGACACCGTAACCGCGCCAAGTTGATTCGCATATTCTAGTCCACCAATAACATACGGCGTTCGGCCACTAGCCGCAATGCCAACTAAGATATCACGTTGATTAAAATCAATCGCTTTTAAATCGTCGATACCCAGTTGAATATTATCTTCAGCATTCTCAACAGCTTTAAAAATAGCCGTATGACCACCCGCAATAAGACCAAGAACCATTTCAGCTTTAGTGCCATAAGTTGGCGGACATTCACTTGCATCTAAAATACCTAAACGGCCCGAAGTCCCCGCTCCACTATAAATCAATCGACCGCCCTGCATAAATGCCTGGCTTATAGCATCAACCGCAAGTGCTATATGTTCCAATTCCTTTTCTACTGCAACAGCAACTTTTTTATCTTCGTCATTAATTACTTTCAACATATCCATTGTCGACAAATTATCAATTTGTTCACTGTAAGGATTACGACTCTCGGTTACCATTGTGGTTAAATCAATATGATTTTTCATGCTATAATTACCCTTTATTCAACGCAAAGGAATATATTATTCCTTTTATTTATTCAAAAGAAAATAATTTATCCTTTAATATGTGAAGTAGATCAAATTATTACTTTAACTATAACAATAGTGATCGCTGATGTAATCATAAGTTGTCAGTGATTTTAATGTCGGGTATGATTTTAGTGCTTTGCTGTACAGATGCGGGGTGTATCTTACCGTAGAGTAAATGTCCTGTTAGATATGCTAATACGGAGTAAATTGTGAATATTGTTGAAAACTTAAAAATAAATCTTGAGAATTTTTCAAGTGGGCAAAAAAAAATAGCGCAGTATATTTTACAACATAAAGATGGGATTGCTGAATTACCTTCGCAAATTTTGGCACAAAAAATTGGCGTTAGCCAATCAAGTATTATTAAGTTTATTCAATCTTTAGGCTTCGACGGCTTCACGCAATTTAAGCTGCAACTAGCCTCTGATATTATTCGCAATAATATCAATGATAAACAATTATTCCCCTTACATAATCAAATAGAACGGACTGACTCATTTGAAATCGTCGCCGAAAAACTTCTGCAGGAAAAGCAACAAGCCCTCGCACACACAACCGCCAATGTTAATTTTCAGGTACTGAAAAATCTTACTAAGCAGATTATTAAAGCGCAGCGCATACAAATTATCGGTATCGGCAACTCGGCCCTTACCGCAAAAGATTTAGCCTATAAATTACAAAAACTTGGTCTCGCAGTTAGCGCTGAAGCGGATACGCATATTCAGCTGGCTATTGTTCAATCCTTGAAAAAGACAGATTTACTAATTGCAATATCTTATACTGGTAAGCATAAAGAAATTTGTTTGTCAGCGCAAACAGCGAAAAAAAATGGCGTACCCGTCTATGCCATAACCTCATTACAACAAAGCCCATTACGTAAAATAGCCGACTATATTCTTGACACCGTTGCCGATGAAGTTCATAGCCGCAGCTCATCGATCTCATCTCGAACAGCACAAAACACCATTAGTGATTTAATTTTTATGGGGGTGATCAAATTAATAGGTGAAGACGCAGAGAAGAGTATCAAAAATAGTTCGAATATAATTAAACAGTTACAAAATATATAACATAAGTATGCCTTATTAAAGGTGATTTTAATAAGGCAAATATCGGCGGCAATGTTATGGGTATAAACGATACTGCTCGCGTAGCTTATTATAATCATTAAGCTCCGGTTGCCAGCTTTGTTCTATCATTTCAATCGTCTGCTCTTTAGTTAAACCTTGCGCCGTTGCTGACAGTAATTGCTGTAATAATTGATTATCACCCGCCACTTTAGCCAACCAAAGTGGTCTACTTACAAAATAAGTTTGTTGGTTTTTCAAATAGTCTTTTTCTTCATTTTCATTAGCCGAAAGCTTATAACCATTTTCTTGAAATTTAAACCACCAATCGACTAAATAGCCAATGGTTGGTTGTACGCTTTGTGACAGCTTCTCACCATATACTTTTTTCCCTGCCTGTGGCCAGCCCCCTTTAGCAATTGCATCACTAACTGTATAACTGGTATTAACATAAAAACGTTCATCGCTAAAGCCAATCTGCTCAAAAGGATGTTCACTACCACGCCCAGTATTTACGCTGGTTGCTTCAAAAAAACCTAACGATGGATAGAGCGCAATCGATAAGTCGGTTGTTAAACTTGGTGATGGCGGTACAGGTAACGAATACGGCATATCATGTTGATAATTTTCCATCGCAATAACGTATAAATCTTCGGCAGGAAATTGATGTTCAGCTTGCTGATGTGCTTGCCAGCTTCGGTGGTCAAAATTGGTTAACCACCCTTCATTGACCATCATTTTTGCAAATTCGCCCGAGGTTAACCCATGCACCATCGGAACCGGATCGATGCCAATACCTGACATGTAGGGTTCTTTTAATATCGGGCCATAAACGTATTGCCCTACTGGATTTGGCCTATCAAAAACCATCAGTGATTTTTGGTATTTTTGCAGACTTTCTAGTAAATAGTGCATTGATACGGTATAGGTAAAATAACGTACGCCGACATCTTGTAAGTCGTAAATAACGACATCAACATCATCTAATTGTTGCTGGGTAGGATTGGCACGTTCACGACCATCACTATCTCGTCCATACAGCGAAATAATCGGTAATCCTGTTTTGGCATCGACACTATTACTGTCACCAAATCCCGCTTCCTCTTTGCCTCTCAATCCGTGTTCAACCGAAAAGAGCTTAACAACCTTGAAACCGTATTTTTCTTGCTCGGCAAGCAATTTATCAATGGTATGAACGCCCTTTGAATCAAGGGAACTTTGGTTAACCATCAAGGCAACATTTTTACCTTTTAACAAAGGACCATAGACCGCATCACGATCAGCACCTAGCTTAAAGCCAGGTGTTGTTGCCATAATATTAAATGAGTAGGTTAAAAAAAAAGCGATGACCGCAATCCATTTCATTAGTGAAAATCTCATTATTATTCTCCCTACTAAAAATTATGCCGAAGTTCTAGTGCCATAAAGATAAATTGGTTTCTTTTTCTTACACCCTTTTCCCACATTTTTTCCGGTCGATAATAAAAATCGGTAAATAGTGAGGTTTGTCTGGTAAATGGATAGATGGATTGGAATCCATAACGGCTACGATTTTTCTCTCTAAATACTGTTTGGATATTATCAGAATTTCGGAAACTCTGCTTAGCATGCTTTAATGAAAAACGAGTATAGGGTATCACCCTAAAACCATTATCAAATTTATAATTGTACATTGCCCATAAAAAATGCTCTTTGTTATATAGCGTATTGACAAATTTTTCATTAATATTTAAATAATAAAGCGTTAGCGCATTCTTGGCATTAAATCGATAAGTGCCACCAGCAAAGTGCTCATTAATATGTCCCCAATCACTTTTTGATACATTAGGTTTATTTTGTTGAGCATAATCAAGTCTGCGATCAAGAAAACGAAATGAAAAACTGGCTAGAAAACTGAGATTATCAGAATATTTATACGAAAATGACGGTTTTACCCAATATTCATGACGCTCTTCAGCCGTACGAGTAAGCGCTGTAGCTGAAACTTTTGGACCATAATGCCAATTATCATTACGGTAACCTAAACGCAGTTTAAACCCAGCGTCTTTATCGGCTAGCTTAAATGGAAATGAGCGGGTAACACCAAACTGAAATCGAGTTCGATTGTAGGCATGATTGCGGTCGACATAAGTTTTTAAAAACTGAAGATCATATAACCACGCTGAATTATCTTGATAAATAAAGGCACCAATATAAGGGGACGTGGCGATACTCCCAACAGCTAAGTGCCAGTCTTTATCGTGATCACGCTCTTGCTCCGAACCGATATAGCTGTCCACATGCCATTTATCGCCGGTATTTTTCTTTAACTCGCTAAGTTTTTGATTCAATTTTGCAATTTCAGCTTCATAAGAGGCAGAAACACTTTCATCACTACTTTCATCGGCATAAGCGGTCGATAACCCCAAGGACATTAATGTTGCAAGCAACAAAGGAACATATTTTTTCATCTTATTTTATCCTTATTAGTGTTAATTAATAGCTTAAACCATGTCCGTATGGATAAATTACTTGCTCTAAATCGGCAGATTTAATATCAACAGGTAACTTACCATGCGGATAATTAAGGATTTTACCCGATGACTCAAATAGGGTTCGAATACCGCTACGAATATTGGTTTCTAAGCTATTTCTAACATTATTGGTTACATCAAAACCAGTGATACCATAAATCGCAATATTGGCATCAACATTATCTAAATAGGCAATATCATATGGATTACGGCTAGAAATCACCACAACTGGAACATTTTGCGCTTTCGCAACATCGATAATCGCTTGTGCATTATAAGGATTATTAGTCAAATTATACGTCGTTAACAGCACCAGATCTTGGCCCGCAATTTGTTTAGTTAATGTATCTTTATCGCTATCATTAGCCATCATTTTAACGACGTAGTCCGTGATATCGATATTTACCGCAAACGTATCACTTAACGCTTTTAAATGTTTAGCAATCAGCTCATTACGTGGCAATTCATCAGAAAAAATAACGATTTTATTCTCTGGCTGTAATTTATATGGTAATAGCGCGTTATTTTTGATCAAAGTAATTGAGGCTTCAGCCACTTTATTTTCAATATCTTTGTTTAAAGGGGACGCAACAACATCATTAGCCAATGGAATATTAATTTCGTTCACGGCTAATTTTTTTGCTAATTTGGTTTTAACAATACGCGTCGCTGACTCATCAATTTGCTGCATTAATAGTGGATCTTTGATTGCCTCTTGCTTCAGATACTGGTACAAACTCTCAATTTTTTGTACGTCATCTTGATTCTCAACCGCGAGCGGCATTAAAACGATATCGTTACCGGCCATAATCGCTTGTTTGATAGACCAGTTTTTATCAAAGTTACTGGCGATCGCCCCCATGTCCATCGCATCGGTAATGATTAATCCTGAGTAGCTTAATTCTTTACGCAAAATATCCGTTAAAATTTTACGGGATAATGTAGCGGGAGTCCCCATTTGCGTATTATCTTTAGTGGTTAACATATTGCTGTCTAAAGCGGGAACCACAACATGAGCCGTCATAATGGCATCGCTATCATCCATCAGCGCAACGAAAGGGGATAATTCAAAATTACGCCAAGTTTGTTCATCAATATTTATGGTTGGCAAGGCAAAATGGGTATCGGTTGCAACATTACCATGACCAGGAAAATGCTTTAGCGACGTCATAATACCGTATTGATGGATACCATCAATATAGCTTCTAGCAAGATCGGTTACTAATAGTGGGTTATCGGAATAAGAACGCACGCCGATAACGGGGTTATTTTGATTATTATTAATATCAACGACAGGGCCAAAATTAAAATTGAAACCTAAGTTAGACAGCTCATAACCATGAACCATACCTGAAATACTGGCTAAAGTAGGTGAACGCGTTGCACCAAGCGCCATATTGCCGGGCATTTCGGTTCCTTGCTGTAAACGTGTAACATACCCCCCTTCTTGGTCGGTACTGATGAAAAGCGGTAAATTGCTACGAGCTTGCTGTAGGCTATCAATCAACTTAGCCATCTGCTCAATATTAATTAAATTTTCTCTAAATAAAATTACCGAGCCAAGATGATATTGCTTAACAATATTACTGATGTCAGAAGTTGGTTCAGTAACAGCTTTTTTATTTTGCTGCTCATCAAGCCCCCATTTACGAAAATCAAACATCAGCATTTGACCAATTTTTTCTTCAAAACTCATCTCATTTACGATCTGTTTTGCTGATGTTTCTGGTGATTGCCAATATTGCTTTAATGCATCATTGCTGACAACCGCGCCGAGGGAAGTACCTGATAATGCAATTAAGAGTAGTAATAATTTTTTCATCGCAAATCCTTATATTCAATTAACTAACTTATTTCGGCTGACATAATAAGTGTTTTTAGGTTATTGTGCTGTGATGAAAGTCTCATTTTCATATAAATAGGAATAATTAATTCTAAATTTTAATGAAAACAATAATAAAAGCTTCCTTCTATTTTTTCAGTAATGAGGGGGTAAATTATCAAAAGATTAGTGACAGGTTGAATTTACGAAGGATGAAATACCATAGTAAACCTTGGATAAATTAAACCGTTTATAGACGTGCTAATTGTCTATTTTTTGGGAGGTTTAGCGTTACAAGGATAAGTTAATTGGTAAAGAATTAAATCAGTTCTATAAAGAAAATTACAGAACTGAGTAAAATAAATTAGAATTATTAACTAAGAGTAAACGAGATAAAGCTAACTTGCTGTATTATCTTTAAGATCATATTCACGTCTGGCGTAAATAAAACCATCTAAACAATCTAATTTACCGATAGGAGCTGTAGAATAAACACATTCTAGATCGCAATTATTATAATATTGACCACCAACACTAGAACCAAATGTTGCTTCAACAACGCTAATATGTCTGATCTATAGAGATCGCCAAATTGAAACGATCTCTATAGATCAGACAGCTAATACTTTCGTAATCAAACTCGATCGGCTTTCTATCAAGATAATAACGAATCAATAAATATCTACTACTAGGTGAATATTGTAATGCTACAGCCCTTAATTGTGAATAAACTTCACCTAATAATACTCGGTTAAAATACAAAATAAGCCAGTCAGGAAGATTATATTTCATCACTTATTCATCTCTTTTAGTATGACAGTAGTTTGATCTGCCGGCACAATATGAGCACCTTTTGCTAGTTTCAACTAAAGGATATTTACCGACCTATATTCCATCGAGTAACAATTGGTTATCAGTTCCCTGATTCACATAACGCCTTATTTCCTACAGTGCTATCTTAAAAATCACTTTTTAATTGAGCGGTACTCATAACGGTAGCAATATTATTTAAAAACTTGATCGAACTATCATGCTCATCTTGAGTCGGCGCAGCACAAGCATCTTCGATAATAACAACGGCATAGTCTCGATCATGGGCTTCTCTTGCGGTGCTTTGTACTGTCATTGCGGTGCTGACGCCCGCAATAATTAATTGCTCAATTTTATTGGCTCTTAATACAGCCTCAAGTTCCGTACAGTAGAAGGCACTGACTCGGGGTTTAACAATAATCATATCAACTTTATCGGTATGTAAATCAGGATGAAAGTCGGTGCCTATTTCACCGAGTGTCAGCGCACCGATTTGATTAGCTTTCGAAAAAACCGGCGAGTGCTTGGGCTGCTCGATATAGTTCGCGTTAAAACCAACTTTTACTAGCAGCTTTAGCCACCCTTTGCTATCTGCAATGGTTAATATTTGATTGGCGTTAGCGATAATATTTCGCTCTGCTGCTTGGCTAGCACTTCGTGCTATTTTGCCTTCTGGATGCATGATATCAATAATGTAGTCAATGCCAATAAATGCCGTTTTCATGCTAGTTACCTAATATTTCAATAAACTCGTTTAATTTATCTTTAACGTCTTGGTATTGATTAGCGCTATTAATGAGTATTTGATATTTTCCATCAATATAAATAGAGGGAACATATTGTAGATTATAAGCTTGCGCCAATGTAACCGCTTGGCTTAGTTTTTCGGTCACGTCTTGTGAATTGTAAAATTTTTCGAGTAAAGCACGGTCAACATTCTCACTTTCGGCCCAATCAAAAATTTCATTTATATTACCGAAGTTTAAGCCTTGATCATGAATAGCGGCATAAATAAGTGGCGTCATACGCTCCTGCTCTTGATGAGAAATCATCTCTAAAGCATAAAATAAGCGCGCATATTCAACCCATTTGCCCTTACGAGGAATTGCAACACGTGTAAAATTAACATTATCAGGCTTTTGCGATAACCATGCATTAATTTGAGGCTCTAGGGTATAGCAGTATGGACAACCATAGGAAAAAAACTCAATCACTTCTACCTGCGTGCTACTGCTGGGAGAGGTACTGACTGGTTTTTCAAGAATGACATAATCTTTATTTTCTAGCAATACAGCAAAAGTGCTATTCACCAATGTTAAAGACAAAATTATGACAACTATTTTAGATATAAATTTACTCATTATAATTACCCTTAGTCAACGCTGACTTAATAGCTATTGATAACACTACAATAAAACACCATCGCTCGACAAAAAAACTCAATAACATTAGCTTTATCCTCGATAATTATTTACCGAGGTGGGAATGCTTGGTTATTTAGCAACAATCACTTCAATTTCAACTTTAGCATCTTTAGGAATTCTAGCAACTTGTACGCAAGATCGCGCAGGAAATGCCGCATTATTTTGTGTAAAGAATTGCTCATAAGCGCTATTAACCGCAGCAAAATCATTCATATCTGCTAAAAAAATAGTAGTTTTTACAATGTTAGCTGGCGTGCAATTCGCCGCAGTTAAAATCGCTTTGACATTAGCTAAACTTTGTCGAGTCTGTGCACTAATATCTTCAGCCATCAATCCCGTTGCTGGATCAATTGGGATCTGACCTGATACAAACATTAAATTACCCAAATCAACTGCTTGAACATATGGACCTATCGCAGCTGGTGCTTTATCTGAATTGATAATTTTAACCATTTTTATTCTCCTAATTTATGCCATTTTATCAATATTATTATTAAAATGACTAACAATCATAATAGCCAATCTTATACTAAATAAGCTAGATCTGCTCGGTATATACAACGCCGACGCCAGTGATCATTGGACACGGTTTAACCAGCTTAAATTTACTTTCCCTTTATTAAAAAGCAGTATCATTATGCCAATAATTAGCCAAATGGCACCAACAATTTTAGCATCATTATCAATATTAATCAGCACAGGCAATAACATCAATATACCAAGAATGGGCATTATAATATCAAAAATGAATGATACGATACCACTACGTTTTTGCTGCAATTTAAAGTAGCCAATAACAGCAACATGCAGCATAATAAATGCCGTTAACGCCCCTACGTCAACAAATGAAACTAGTGTAGGTAATCCTTTAGCATAACTTGCCGCAATTGCTGCTAAGCATAAATTAAAGATCGCAGCAAACCATATCGCCACTATCGGCACCCCGGTTTTTTCGCCAACCTTTGATAATATTACGGGTAGACGTTTATCTCGTCCCATGCTAAATAATAAACGACTTGCAGCAGCTTGTCCGACCATTGCCGCAAATGCGGCTCCGACAGCTTTCATCAATCCTAAAGACCAGCCAAGCCATAGTGATAATTCTTGGTTGACAATTTGGTAATACGCTTTACCTTGTAGACTAGGGTTAGCCCGTAAATATTCTGCCGAGTAAGGACTTAATAGCGCACCGATATAAGTTTGTATAATAAATAGAGCGCCAGCTAAAATTAAGCAACCAATAATCGCTTTGCTGACTAAACTACACGCCCCACCATTTTCTTCGGCAAAGGTGGCAATTGCATCAAAACCTAAGTAAGATAATACGGCGATTGAAACTGCGGCAAATAAGCTATTCCAACTGAATAATTCACCACCAATAAAAGGCTCTAACCAATCACGCTTTACGCCATCTTGGAGCAAAACCCAGATCCCAACTAGTAGAACAACTGCCAGAACCATGATCTCTAAAATTAAAATGATTAAGGTTATTTTAGCCGACTTTTTAATACCGATAAGGTTAAGTGTGGTTGTGATAGCAACGGCAATACATACCCAAATCCAGATCGGCACATCAGGAATTAACGCATTTAATGAGATACCACTAAACAAATAAGCAACCGCAGGAATAAACAGATAATCAAGTAGTAATAACCAACCGACTAAAAAACCAGCATGAGGATGAATACCTGCAGAGCAGTAGGCATATACAGATCCGGCACTAGGTAACTCGGCAGACATTCTGGCATACGAAAATGCAGTAAATGCCATAATAATCGTCGCAACAACATAGACCAGCGCTACAGCGCCATCGCTGATTGCATCTAGAACACCAAACAAGCCAACCGGAGCCGCGGGACCAATAAAGAGTAACCCAAGGATCACCAACTCTTTAAAATGCATACTTTTCTTTAATTGTGGCATAAATGATCTCGATAAATTAACATTTAAAGCCTATATCTTAGTTATATTGTGTTAATATGCTAAGAATAAAAGGCTATTATGTTATTCCGAACAGCTATATGCTTGGAACTCGCTACAAACAATTTTTTATTTATTACCTATGAAAATAATCCCGCAAAAGCGGGAATATTTTAACAGGAAAACTCACTTATTTTTGTGATCTAATTTCATAGGTATAGCTCATTTTTGCTGTTTTTGCTAGCATAATCGATGCGCTACAATATTTTTCGGATGCCAGCTTAATTGCTCGCTCAACGGCTTCATTTGAGATTGAATTACTGATTAAAACAATATGGAAATTAATTGATGTATAAACTTTAGGTGAAGAATCTGCTTGTGTTTTTTCGATATCAATCCACATATCGAGAATCTCTTCTTTCGCGGTTTTTAATATCGCGGTAATATCATATGCCATGCAACCTGCTGCACCATGAAGAAGTAACTCCATCGGCCTTGCTCCTCGGTTACGTCCGCCATGTTCAATACCGCCATCCATAACGAGCGTATGACCACTGGCTGTTTCACCAATAAAACCAAATTCATCAATCCATTTTAAACGATCTTTCATGTCAAACTCCCTCACTGATAATTGAATTAAGTTATATTTATTCTATTATGTTTAGTTAATAAAATCACGGTCGAATCAGCTAATTTAGTAAATAACCGAAACGATGAATATAAAAATCAATCTATTTCGATAGTTAAGCTAACGCCAACTTCTTCAATCGGAATTGCGCTATTTAACTCAGCTTTTGCACTAAATGATACACAATGACATGGGTAAAGTAACTTAATATTATTTTCAACAAAATACTCAATTGTGCGGTGCAGTTGCTCGGACACCTCTAACAGATGAAATCCGCCAATAATGCCGGCTACCTTCTGTTCGTTACACACTTGCTTTGCATATTCAACAATATTACAAATGCCACTATGAGAGCACCCAGTAATAATAAATAAGCCCTCTTTACCGCGATAAACTAATGCGGAATCATCCATCACATAATCAGGTTTAGTAAGGCTTTGTTGTTCATCTACTATTGTGCCCAATTGTTGTCGTTGTTCAAACTCATTTAATGATGGGATTTCACCTAAAAAAGTAATATTAGACGTAATGTTAATTGGTGTTTTAGAGAGTTGTAATGAACACATTTTAGTTAATTGTTGCGCATTAAATGGCGCACCAACTGGTTGTTGGGCAAATATTTTCGGCTTAAACGCATCTGGATGGGCAACGACTTTGATCTGTTTAAGATCAATTTTATTAACTAAATATTTTAAGCCTCGTGTATGGTCATTGTGCCCATGAGAAAGTACAATGGTATCTACCTGAGTTAAATCAATACTAAGCAGCTCAGCATTTTTAATAAAAATATCAGAATAACCAACATCTAATAATAGTCTGTTATTACCATCCTCAATGTAATAACAGACTGCCGGTTCACCATAATAATAACGATCAATTAATGTATTATTATCAACCAAAACTACCAGTTTCATTTATTTGCCTCTTTTACTCATCATTCGATTTTCACTCACAGAATACAGGATTATTATGTATAATTGCGATATTGTTTAATTTTGCCGGATATAAACTCAAATGTTAACTAAACATCAACAGCAAATCATTGCCAATACTTATGAATATGCTAAACAAAAACTTTCTCACGATTATTCAGGGCATGATATTGCACATATTACCCGAGTTGTTAAGCTGGCTCAACATATCCAAAAAACAGAGCCTGAGTCAAATCTATTTATTGTCACAATAGCGGCTTATTTACATGATGTGATCGATGATAAAGTGATTGAAAATGTTGAAAAAGGTAGACAAGAGCTGATTGAGTTTATGCTACAGCAACAAGTTGAATCCTCTGCTCAGCAAGCCATTTTAGATATCATTGATAATATGTCTTTTCGTAAAAATTTATCGACCAAGCAACCGTTAAGCAAAGAGGGTGAGATAGTACAAGATGCGGATCGCTTAGATGCTATTGGCGCTATCGGCATTGGTAGAACATTTTATTATGGTGCCAATAAAAAAAATGTTATGTATGACCCAGCTATTGCACCACGGGTCAATATGAGTCTAGAAGATTATAAAACACCAACCACAGTGATCAATCACTTCTATGAAAAGTTATTATTACTTAAAGACCAAATGAATACTGCCGAAGGTAAAAAGCTAGCCCTGCAGCGACATCAGTTTTTACTTAATTTTTTACAGCAGTTTGAAGATGAGTGGAATGGAAGTCTTGCATAATATAGCGCATATTTCCGTGTAAACCTTATCGTACAATATGTTTTGGTGTAATTTTAGATTAGGGTAATAGACTGCTTTTTGACGCTAGCGTTATGCGAATACAGAAAAATAGGCGCTACCAAACCAAACTAATTAATGTTTATTACGTGATCATTTTCACATTTTCTAAATAACTCAAAAAAATTAGAATAAAATAATTGCGCCTATAAAAAATTTATGTTCTTATAGACAAAGTTTCTTAACAATAAAATGAGTTTAATCCTATGACTACACGTATGAAGGCACAGCTTATTGCTACACTGATTAATTCAGTGGTCCTCGTCGTGCGTGTGGTGGTCGGCAATGCGCCGCGACGGGATTAAATCAACTAGTTGACCAAAACCCCGCCGGTGCAAACCGAGCGGGGTTTCTTTTTTCTAACTTCCCGCTCTAATTTTCCCGGCTAACAATAAGGATAAAGAGCAATGCAATCGTCAAATACCATCACAAGTATGCGGCTAACGGGCGCACAATTAATTGTGAAGATGTTAGAAAATTATGGCATAACACAAGTAGCTGGCCTACCTGGGGGCGCAATATTGCCATTGTATGACGCCTTAAGCCAAAGTAAAAAGATTGAGCACATTCTAACGCGTCATGAGCAAGCTGCTGGCTTTATTGCGCAAGGTATGACCCGAGTAAGTGGTAAACCAGCAGTCTGCCTTGCTTCAAGTGGACCTGGTGCAACTAATTTACTCACCGCAATTGCCGATGCTAAACTTGATTCAATCCCGATCATCTGTATTACCGGTCAAGTCTCCTTATCAACAATTGGCACTGACGCATTCCAAGAGGTCGATACTTATGGCATATCAATACCGATTACTAAGCACAACTATTTAGTACGAACAATTGAAGAATTGCCCCATATTATTCAAAGCGCATTTAAAATCGCACAATCAGGCAGACCCGGGCCCGTGTGGATTGATGTGCCGAAAGATATTCAGACTGCAACCATTGACATCGATAGATTACTCGAATTACCCGCACTGAACCGCTCACCCAAAGCAGCTATTGCGCAAATTGAGCAAGCTGCAAATTTGATTAATCAGGCTAAAAAGCCAATTCTTTACCTTGGCGGCGGGATTATTTTTGCTGATGCACATAAACCAGCCCAGACGCTTGCCGAAAAATCGAATTTACCGACCACGACGACGCTAATGGCGCTGGGTTGTATACCTAGTGATAATCCATTATCACTAGGCATGCTAGGTATGCATGCCAAACGTAGCACTAACTTTATTTTGCAGGAAGCCGATTTACTCGTTGTGCTTGGTGCAAGATTTGATGATCGCGCAATCGGTAAAACCGAGCAATTTTGCCCACATGCTAAAATTATCCACGTTGATATTGATCGTTCTGAATTAGGTAAAATTAAGCAACCTGATATCGCTATTCATGCCGATGTGGCGGATGTTATTGAGCAGTTATTAACTAACGTTATTTCACAACCTAGATCTGATTGGCTCGCCCGGGTAGCACAACTACAACAGCAGTATCCATGTTATCACCAAAGTGATGACCCATTGAGCCATTATGGGCTAATTAGGAATGTTGCCCAAATCGTAGGTCCAGATGCGATTATCACTACTGATGTCGGCCAGCATCAAATGTGGGTTGCACAGGCCTACCCATTTAGTAAACCAAGACAATTATTAACATCAGGAGGATTAGGCACAATGGGCTTTGGCTTACCCGCTGCAATTGGTGCGGCACTTGCTGCACCAGCACGTAAAGTGATCTGCTTTACAGGCGATGGAAGTATTATGATGAATATTCAAGAGCTGGCGACAATCGCTGAACACGATTTAGACATTAAGATTATTTTACTCAATAACCAAGCGTTAGGGCTGGTTTATCAACAGCAAACACTATTTTATGGCGAGCGAATTTTTTCATCTACATCACCCTATCAAGCTGATTTTATAAAAATAGCGCAAGGTTTTGGCTTAAAAACGTGTGATTTAAATCAAGTAGAAAACCCACAGCAAGCCTTGGCTGATGCACTAAATAGCCATGGTCCTTGTTTGATTCATGCCTGCATTGATACTAATGAAAAAGTCTATCCGATGGTACCACCCGGTGCTGCAAATATTGAAATGGTAGGAGAATAATAGATGTCATCAATAACTAAACAAATCGTTTTAACATTAACCGTTGCGAATCACCCTGGCGTAATGACCCATATTTGTGGCTTATTTGCTCGCCGCGCCTTCAATGTCGAAGGGATCTTATGTTTACCATTAAATGATTCAAGCTTTAGCCGGATCTGGTTGCTGGTTAAAGATGACGAACGACTACCACAAATGTTAAGCCAAATAGAAAAACTAGAAGATGTTCAAGCAGTGGTAAAAACTGATGATTGTAAGATTTTTATGCAGCTGGCGGAATTACAAAAAATTTAATCACTCGATAATGGCGTGACACATATTAATTAGATAGTTCGTTATAAGCTATATCGTAATATTTTTTACGATATAGCTTTGACTGCCTACAGTTATTCAATAGCTAATACCCACAAATTGATAACCAGCATCATCTACGGCTTTAATCGCCGCTTCTTGCGAAATCGAACCACCTTCAATAGCTACTTCTTTTTTAGTGAGATCAACGGTCACCACCGCTTTGGGATCAATGTCATTAATCGCTTTAGTGACGGCTTTTACACAGTGATTACAACTCATATTATCAACAATTAATTTCATTTTATTCTCCTCAATTAATATTACGATGTATACAGTATCATACTAGTAGAATTTATTAGTGCCATCTTAATTTATGCTACTTTCTTAGCAGTCGAAGTCCATTAGCAACCACTAATAAGCTGGTGCCAATATCGGCAAACACCGCCATCCACATATTTGCCTCCCCCATAAATGTAAGTGCAAAAAATAGCGCTTTAACCAATAGCGCAAACGTAATATTTTGCACCAAAATCGTAAATGTTACTTTTGATAAGCGAATAAACTGTGGAATTTTCCGTAAATCATCATCCATCAAGGCAACATCTGCAGTTTCAATTGCGGTATCAGTACCGACCGCTCCCATCGCAAACCCAATATCGGCTTTAGCTAGCGCTGGCGCGTCATTGATACCATCCCCGACCATGCCAACAATACCTGATTGCGATAATTCACTCACTACGGCTAATTTATCTGCTGGTAATAAATTACCTTTTACCTGATCAATGCCAGCTTGCTCTGCTATCACGTTAGCCGTATAAATATTATCTCCCGTTAACATAACGGTTTTAATGCCTAATTTTTTGAGCTCGGCAATCGCTGCAACACTCGTCTCTTTTATGGTATCAGCTACCGCAAATAGACCTTGCACACCTTGTGGTCCTATTAGCATAACAACTGTTTTACCTTGTTGCTCTAAGCTTTGTATTTGCTGCTCTAACTCATGGCTACAAACACCGAGTTCTTCGACCATTCGGTGGTTACCCATAAACCATAATATACCCTCTATTTCGCCACGAGTTCCCTGCCCTAATATTGCGGTAAAATTAGTTACATTTAAGTGCGTAGTATTGTCTTCTTCAGCGGCTAAAGTGATGGCTTTAGAAACTGGATGATCGGAGCGAGACGCAAGGCTTGCGGCAATTTGCCTTATATCTTGTTCACTCGATGAACCCAGTTTAATAAAATCAGTCTGTTTTGGTTTACCATAGGTAATGGTACCAGTTTTATCTAAAGCGAGAGTGGATAGTTTACGGCCTTGCTCTAAATACATGCCGCCTTTAATTAAAATACCATAACGAGTTGCAGCCGCTAAGCCACTTACAATGGTTACTGGGGTTGAAATCACCAACGCACACGGACAAGCAATAACTAATAACACCAAGGCTTTATAAATCCAATCAAACCATATTCCGTGCATAAATAACGGTGGAATTAAGCCGATACACAAGGCAATAATAAACACGATTGGGGTATATATTTTAGCAAAACGATCAACAAATCGCTGTGTTTGTGCCTTGCTACCTTGAGCTGATTCAACCGCTTTGATTATTCTTGCTAATGTCGATTGTGTAGCTAGCGCAGTGACTTTATATTCAAACGAACCAGACTCATTAATTGTACCAGCAAAGACCTGATCGCCCATACCTTTTTCAGTAGGTAAGCTCTCGCCAGTAATCGGGGCTTGGTTAATCGTTGATTGCCCTGATGTAATTTTGCCATCTAAAGCAATACGTTCGCCTGGTTTTACGCGCACCACACTATCAATTAATACCGCTTTAACATCGACATCTTGCCATGTACCATCGGTTTGTAATACAGTCGCTCGCTCTGGTGTTAAGCTTAATAGATTTTTAATCGCATCACGAGCTCTATCCATTGATTTAGCTTCAATTGCTTCTGCTAAAGTAAATAGCACCATCACCATTGCGGCTTCAGGCCATTGCCCTATTATTAATGCGCCGGTTACGGCAAATGACATCAATGCATTCATGTTTAGGTTAAGATTTTTAAGCGCTATCCAGCCTTTTTTATAAGTGCCAATCCCGCCGATTGCTATTGCCACCAGCGCTAACGTTAAAACTAACCAATTAGGACCTGATATAAAATGGGTAATTTCAGCTGCTAGCGCTAAGATCCCTGCTAACGCGAGTTGTTTCCATTTTATTATCGGAGTGAAATCAGCGGTAGTATCAAAATTAAGGATCGGCTCTGGATCCATATCAATAGCAGTTAATGCCGCTTCAATACTTGGCAAAGATGCATTTCGATGATGAACCGTTAAAATACGCTGTATTAAGTTAAATTCAAGCGCAATAATTCCGGCCATATTAGCTAATTTTTTGCGTATCAATGCCTCTTCGGTTGGGCAATCCATATTACGAATACGATAAACCGCTTGTCTATCATTGCTTATGGGAATTGGCTTATCATTTGCCAATAAGATCGCATGTTCATCATTACAACCACAGTGGTGAGATTTTTTTTGATGCTGATGCTCGCCATGAGAAGCTGTCTTATGATGATGGACTGTCGATTGTTGCTCGTTACAGCAAGATGAATTATGTTTACGCTGACTCATAAGTAACCTCGTTGGTATTAATGCGCTTAGTTCCGCTTTAGGTAGCAGATATTTTTTATTGATGCTAAGCACTTTAAACCCTAAAGTGACTATAAGGTCAATAGATGATTTTATTTAATATTGATTTTCGTTAAAATTTCGCTATAAGCGTAAGTTACGGTATAAAATTAACGCTTTTTATACCGCTTTAGTGGACTATTGGAATCTAAATCAGCTAGCCATGCCAGTTTTTCTCTGTATTGCCTTTCAGCACCACGATCAGTTGGTTGGTAATACTGACTATCCGCCATCTCTGGAGGAAAGTAATTTTCACCCGCCGCATACGCATTAGCTTCATTATGCGCATAACGGTATTCATCACCATAACCCAAATTTTGCATAAGCTTTGTTGGTGCATTACGTAAATGATTAGGAACATCATAATCAGGTAAGCTTTGTGCATCTTTCATCGCTTGATTAAACGCCAAATAGACCGCATTACTTTTCGGAGCACAAGCTAAATAAACAATCGCTTGCGCGATGGCTCGTTCACCCTCAGCAGGGCCAACGCGAGTAAAACAGTCCCATGCCGATAACGCCACTTGCATTGCCCTAGGATCGGCATTACCGACATCCTCAGACGCTATCGCTAATAAGCGACGAGCAACATAGAGTGGATCGCCTCCGGCACTAATAATTCGAGCATACCAGTAAAGTGCCGCATCAGGCGCGGAGCCGCGAACTGATTTATGTACCGCGGAAATCAAATCATAATAACGATCGCCTTGATTATCAAAACGCGCACTGCGCTCACCTACCACCTCTTTTAATAATTCAGGCGTTAATGTTGGGCTATCACCAGCCATATCAACCAATAATTCAAGGGTATTTAGCGCGCGCCTTGCATCACCACCAGAAAATTGGGCTATTTGAGTTTTAGTTTCATCAAGCAATGTAATGCCGTTAGCGGCATAACCGCGTTCTTTGTCTGTCATCGCCTGCTGTAAAATTTGCTCAATATCTTGCTCGGTTAAAGACTTAAGTAAATAGACTCTCGCTCGAGATAATAAAGCCGAGTTCAGTTCAAAAGAGGGATTTTCGGTCGTTGCGCCAATAAAAGTAACCGTGCCATCTTCGACAAAAGGTAAAAAGGCATCTTGTTGACTTTTATTGAAACGATGAACCTCATCAACAAACAAAATCGTTCTAAATCCCATTTGTTGATTATTTTTAGCTCGTTCAACAGCCTCACGAATATCTTTAATACCTGAAGTGACCGCAGAAAGGCGTTCAACTTTGGCATTACCATGATGGGCTATTATTTCAGCTAACGTGGTTTTACCCGTACCTGGCGGCCCCCATAAAATCATCGAATGTAAGTGCCCTTCTTCAATCGCTTTTGGCAACGGTTTACCTACGCCAAGTAGGTGCGATTGACCAATATACTCAGCTAAAGTACGAGGGCGCATTCTAGCTGCTAATGGTTTAAACTGTTGATTAGAAAAATCAAATGAGAATGTTGACATATTCGCTTCCAACTAACGTTGATCATCCACCGTAACATGTTCTGGAATGGTAAATTTAAAATGGCCCATATCTACTTTCCCTAAAGTTTGATGAGAAAGTACATAAAAATTACGCTGACCATCACTCTCAATAATGGTAAAATCCGCAATCATACCTGATGGCAACACGCTAATGGTAAAATGCTGCGTTGAATTATCTGTTGGCGTCAGCGTAAACGTATTTTGTTTTCTTGACACTTGGTAATCATTCCAAATCGCATTATCACTACTTGTGATTAACAATAATAATCGATTATCTTCTGCTTGATCTAGCGCCATAACCGTTACTTGTTCAACCATTGGAGTATAAATCCATAATGCCGTACCATCTGACAATATCAGCGTTTCATCTGGCTCTGTCATTGTCCAATTAAAATAGTTAGGTCGATTAACCCACAGCTCGCCGCTTCCTTCTTGAATTAATTGGTCATCGGCAGTTTTAACCTCTTGAGAAAATTGAGCATAAAAACCTTGTACTTTACCCAAACGCTCCTTAAGTACATCTTTAGCATCTGCCCAAACAGAACAAGAAGCCAATAAACAGAGTATTAAAAGAATTTTTTTCACTCGTTACCTACCAAAATTAACTATTTATGTTAGCTATAATAAATCAAAACAGATAAATTATCAGCTTATTATATAATTAATTACTGTTTAAAAAAACAGTAATTAATTATGGTTGTCATAAATATTTTATTTACTAAAATAAACTACCATTAAAACGGCCCATTTTAGCTAAATCCCAATCTAAACAATTTATTCGTTACTTTAATTTATTATTTCATTTCAAATGGTTACATTAAATTGCCATCTTGAATAGCATTATTACTTGTGAGATACTTAAACGTTACTTTTAAAACAAAAAGTATCGAGAATACAATTAAGTCTAACTTTCGCGACTATCATATTCAATTATGAATTAAAGTCAGGAGAATATTTAAAATGAGTACAGGTTTATTTCAAAAAACAAAACCAGCAGCTAGATGCTATTCATTAGCGGTTTGGCTTGGCATTATTTCAGGGTTCATTTCAGCATTAGTTAAAAGCGGTACCGAGGGAATTTTACCTCCTCGCTTACTAACCGAAGGCGCTCCTCCTGTCACTTTATTAAAAAATTTGGGAGTCGATGTTACTCATTGGGCATACACCTATTCAGAGCAAGTGGTTTATTATGGTGGTAATTTAGTTCATATCCTGTTTTCAATTGTATCTGCACTTGTTTACTGCGTCGGTGCCGAGATTTTTCCTAAAATTAAGCTATGGCAAGGTATGGTATTTGGTTTAATCGTCGCGATCGCTTTCCATGGTATTTTAATGCCAATAATAGGTATTTCTACACCAGTTTGGGATCTACGCTTAGAAGAAATTATTTCTGAAATATTTGGTACAGCTTTGTGGGTTTGGGTGATCGAAATTGTTCGCCGTGATTTAAGAAATCGCATAACGAAAAAACCTGATCCAGAGTTTCAATAACAATCATTATTAGTCCAATGGTCATTTATTATTGGTCTATAAGTATTAAAGGGTTAACCACTTAATTGAAGTTAACCCTATTTTTTTAACATAAAATCAAGCATAATCGTTACTTGATGGTGGAGCTAAAACCTCACGATTACCATTATGACTTGGCGCACTTACAATCCCTTGTGATTCCATCTGCTCAACAATTCTAGCTGCGCGGTTATAACCGATACGAAATTGACGTTGCACACCTGATATTGATGCGCGACGTTTATCAACCACGAATGCGACAACTTGATCAAATAATGGGTCTAGTTCTTCATCTGTATTATCAAAACCATCGCTATCACCATCATCGGAACTAGTGGTAATATTTTCGATATACTGGACAGGAATACCACGCGCTTTCCAATCTTGCACTACACTATGAACTTCTTCATCACGAACAAAGGCTCCGTGCACACGAATAGGAATCGAGCTATTTGGTGCTAAATATAGCATATCGCCCATCCCAAGTAGTGATTCTGCGCCCATTTGGTCTAATATAGTTCGCGAATCAATTTTACTTGAAACAGTAAATGCAATACGTGTTGGAATATTCGCTTTGATTAAACCCGTAATAACATCAACAGATGGTCTTTGAGTTGCTAGCACTAAATGGATCCCTGCGGCCCGGGCTTTTTGCGCTAAACGAGCAATCAGTTCTTCAACTTTTTTACCCACCGCCATAATTAAGTCAGCAAACTCATCAACCATCACCACAATATAAGGCAATTTTTCGAGCATTGGCATATCAATGTCCATACTATCGCCCGGCCGCCATAACGGATCAGGGATTGGTCGCCCCATATCTTCAGCCATTTTTATTTTCTCGTTATAGCCAGCAATGTTTCGAACCCCTAAACTCGACATTAAACGATAGCGTTTTTCCATCTCGTTAACACACCAGTTAAGCGCATTCGCCGCATCTTTCATATCCGTTACTACATCAGTAAGTAAGTGCGGGATCCCTTCGTATACCGATAACTCGAGCATTTTAGGGTCAATCATAATAAAGCGAACATCTTCAGGTTGTGATTTATATAAAATGCTAAGAATCATCGCATTGACGCCCACAGATTTACCAGAACCCGTCGTACCAGCAACGAGTAAATGAGGCATTTTAGCCAAATCGGCAACCACTGATTGCCCCGCTATATCTTTGCCTAAAACAATGGTTAAAGGTGACTGAGCATTTTTAAACTGAGGGCTATCCAGTACTTCTCTAAAATAAACAGTTTGTCGATTTTGATTAGGTAATTCGAGTCCAACGTAAGGTTTACCAGGAATGACTTCCACAACCCGTACCGATGAGATGGATAATGAGCGCGCTAAATCACGATCGAGCGTAGAAATACGGGAAGCTTTAACTCCAGGAGCAAGCTCAATTTCAAAGCGAGTGATCACCGGTCCCGGTAAATAGCCGACGACTCGAGCATTTACTCTAAAATCAGACAAACTCTTTTCAATTAATTCAGCCGTTGCTTTTAATGCTTGGTGATCAATTTCAATTTGTTTTATAGGTGGAGCAGTTAATAAATCAAGCGCAGGCAATGGTGTTGTTGGCTTTTTAAGCGGTTTATTATCTTTTTGCAATAAAGGATGAATCAAACTATCGTGGATATTTTGCTTAGTGATAGTTGATGCAACAATTGGCTCATCATTTTCATCACTCATGATAGGCTCAGAAGTATCAACTAATGGCGTATAACTACCAACCGGTGCGATGCCATCTTGCTCATTAATATCAACCAATTTAATTAGATCATCTTCATCTTCATGTTCACTTTTTCCTTCTCCCTGCTGATTTTTATTATTTTTCAATAAAATCGGCGAGTAATAATCAGGATTAATAATAAATTGATGCGCGAGTTCGTCATCGATATCATGAGTTAATTTAGGTGGCGGGTTATTTTCATCAATCGTAATAATATGTGACTCGTCATATTTTACTGCCATTAACTCATGATCAAAGTCTGAAACCGCATTTACTTGGTTATTAATAACACTTGGAAAAGAGTCTAATTGGCGATTATCCTCAATATCGATAAGTTTTATGTCTTCAGTAGCAATGTGAATATCATTATTACCTTGCTCTACATCGATAGTTATCGGGGTGATTTGTTCATCGCCGCTTTCATTATCCAATGAGCTAACTAGTGCGGGTTCTGGTTCTAGATCCGTATCTAATTCTGATTGTTCTTGTTCTGACTTTTTAGTCAATAATGTCGCTATTTTTCGAAATAAGCTAATAATTAAGCCAACAATGAAAACCACTAACTTACCTGTGATTTCTGCAATAAAAAACCATGACAAACCAGTTAATAAAGTAATACAAGCAATACAAAATGCAAACAGAATAATTGTAGCGCCAATATGATTAAAAAATGGTACAACCTCATCTGCAACTATATTTCCTAAGATCCCTCCAGCTTGAAACTGTTCAACATCTTGAATATTGAGTGCAAAAAAACCAGTCGCACTAAAAATAAAAGCTAAAAATCCAATAACGCGCAGTGATAAACTGAAATAATTTATCAATTTATCGGCATGGTAATAAAAATAAAGCATACCTTGCACACAAAAGATGATAATAAAGATAGGAATGCTATAAGCCACAAAACCTAAAAACTGCAAAAAAACATCTGATAAGAACGCTCCAACGATCCCGCCCCAATTACGAATAGGTTCGTGCCAAGCGGTTTGTGACCAACCTGGATCAGCAGGATCAAATGAGATAAGCGAAAACAAAAAATAAATTGCGCCAGCCAATACTAAAAATAAAAATACTTCACATAAAATTTGCGTATTATTAAATTTTAGTTTTTGCTGCTTAGTTACCGCGTTGTCTGGCTTTTTCAAAGTACACCTAAATAATGTTGTTATGATCAATGTCTGCTTGTAGGCAAAATTGTATTGATTTTATCATATTTAAAACCAAGTTAAAAATGGGCATCGATGTTGAGATGTCCATTAACAGCAACTAAACGATCTAAAGATGTTAAGTCCTCACCAAAAGTGCCAATAAGCAACTATAAAAAGAGTAAAAATTTAAAGCTGCCATTGCAATGAAGCAATTGACTGTGGGGAAAATGTTGGCAAGCAATGTTAATTGCCGTTATTTTTTTAGTGTAAATAACCTAGTTATAGACAAAAGCACACCATAGTTCTAAAAATATCATAATAAAATACTGCGTTGAATACAGTTAAGTGGCTTGATAAGCTAAGTGTAATAATGGAAAGGGATTGCCTTGTCCATCTAACTCACTACGTCCAACAATTTCAAATCCTTGCTTTTGATAAAAGCGCAGCGCATGCGGGTTTTGCTCATTAACATCAAGGTATATTTGCAGATATCGCTGCTTAACAAAATTGAGTAATTGCTTACCATAGCCATTGCCTTGATGTTTGTCATCAATAAATAACATCTCTACATTATTATCATTAAGTCCAATAAACCCAACAATTTCGTCTTGGGCAAGCAAAACCCAAAGCTCAACCTGAGCAAGCCACTCATTTTTTAAACCTTGATATAACTTTTCGATATCTTGCTCGGTTAAAAAAGAGTGGGTTGCTTTAACGCTATGTTGCCATAAAGCCAGTAATATGGGGTGATCGCCTTGAACCGCTTGCCGAATTTTATTTTGCAACATTGTTAGTACCTCTTTTACGTATAAACTGCCTATATTTATCTACTGCTTGTTTATGATTATCATAATTAGTGGTAAACGTATGCCCACCATCACCATTAGCCACAAAATAAAGATAATTAGTCTGCTCCGGATGAGCTGCCGCTTCGAGTGAAGCAAGACTTGGCATCGCTATTGGTGTGGGCGGTAAACCTGAAATAACGTAGGTGTTAAAGGGGTTATTTTTATCTCTTAAATTTTTAGTAAATAAACGACCATTATAGTTATCTCCCATACCATAAATTACGGTTGGATCGGTTTGTAGTAACATATTATATTTTAAACGATTAATAAAAACTGAAGCCACTTTAGCTCTTTCATTATCAAGGCCCGTCTCTTTTTCAATAATAGAAGCCATAATAAGCAGCTCATATGGCGTTTTATAAGGCAACCCTTCGTCTCTGTTATCCCAAACGCTTTGCAAGGCAGTTTGCATTTTTTGATAAGCACGTTTCAAGATGGCGAGATCTGAATCATTTTTAATATAAGAATAGGTATCTGGGTAGAGCCACCCTTCAAGAGAACCATCAATACCGAGCATTTGAGCTATTTGCGTTAAAGGTAATCCAGTGAGCTTATATTCAAGATCGGCAGTGGACGCGAGGGTTACGAGCCAATCTTTAGCGGGCTTCCCTTCGACAAATTTAATTTGAAATTGAACTTCTTTGCCACTCACTAATAATTGTAAGAATGTCTCAACCGTCATTGCTGATGATAGCTGATAAGTGCCTGATTTGATGCCATGTAATGACGGCTTTATTTTCATTAAATAAGGAATCAAGTAAGCATCATCAACTAATGATGCTTGCTCTATTTGCTTAACAAATCCAGTAATTGAAGTGCCTCGCTTCAGCTCAAATAATTGATTAGATTCATTAACACGGATTTGGGTGTGTGAAAATTTTTCTAAAAAATAGAAACCAAAAACGGCAGTAATACTCAAAAGCACAACACTGACAATAATAAAATAGACAATAAGCTTTTTTTTCATAGTAATTAGTCTACATAGCGCAATTTTGCACGTTTCGTTAAACGCGTCAAAAGTTCATAAGGGCTCATACCTGAATGCGCAGCGATTTTCTCAACAGGCAACTCATCATTACCCCAAAATATGACTTCAGTTCCAGCTTGCTCTTTACTATCAGGACCAAGATCAATAAGTATCATATCCATTGCCACCCGACCAACTATTGGCACTAAGCGACCATTTAGCCAAACTTGAGTCCCAGGTGAAATATCTCTTGGGTAGCCATCACCATAGCCCATGGCAACGACGCCAAGCTTAGTATTGCGACTGCTTTGCCAAATAAGTCCATACCCAACCGATTCACCTTTTTTATGCTCTCTAACTGTAATTATTTCAGATTTTAGTTTCATCACGGGTTTTAAACCTAATTGGCAACCAGTTGCTTTATTAAGCTCGTTATAATCAAATGGCGACACCCCATAAAGGGCAATGCCGGGTCTGATCACATCCCTATGCGAGGCGTGCCATGCTAAAATGCCACCTGATGCAGCTAGAGATTGCTTGCCAAGTAATGACGGGTCGGTAATCGAATCGATGAATTGATCAAATACCGTAATCTGTTTTAGCGTTTCATGCGATGTCAAAATATCGGCACAACTAAAATGACTAAGTATATTTATTGGTTTTTTTACTGAATCACAATTTACTAGCTTGGCAAAAAACTGTGTCGCACTATCAGCCCTAAAACCAAGTCTATGCATACCTGAGTCTAATTTGAACCAAACTTTTAAAGCCGCTGGCGTCGATAATTGAGCTAACTTCTCAATTTGTTCAGAGCAATGCACAACTGTTTGTAAATCGTAATCAATTAATAATTGCATATCATCATGTTGAAATAAACCTTCCAAAACCACTATCGGCGATTTGATCCCTATTTCTCGAAGTTCAATTGCCTCTTCTAATCGCGCAACACCAAAATAGTCGATATGGTTATCGAGCAAAGTCGCAATTTTTTCTTTACCATGGGAATATGCATTGGCTTTTACTATCGCCATGATTTTACTATTTGGACTCAAGTTTCTAAAAAACGCGACATTATGTAATAATCCACTAATACTGATTTCAATTGTTGCAATTGACATTACGTTCCCTACTTATATTTATAACAATTTTATACGTATACGATTAATTAAGTTTTTGCAGCGCCATTAACTCTTTTGGCTGGTTAGTTCCGAGCAACTTTTCGAATCATGTATATAATAACAGCTAATATAATAACTAAGCTTATCACTCCCTAATATATTATCAAGATAACGGATACTGTAGAATGAAAAAGCGTAAAGGTTTAGTAAAACCAATACAGTATATTATAAAACTTACAATAGTTCTCATCATGCTAGGCATAATAAATCAACAATAATTGGTATTCCTACTGAATTTTAATACTATTGCAATAAACATAACATAATGAAATAATTGGAATAATATTAAAATTCGTTATGAATAATAATTTGCAATAAACCAGTATTTTGAGCTTATCTATTTTAATTTTTGTTTTTAATAATGACAAATAAATTTGCAAGTATTATATTTATCGTCTTAATAAAGATTATAAGGTATTTATAAGGTATTTACGATGTCTTCATCTATATGGCAATTTTCCAAACGCGCGGCTGCATTACAAAGTTCAGCAATTAGAGAAATTCTTAAAATAACAGAACTTCCTCATGTCATTTCATTTGCGGGTGGGCTACCATCGCCAAATACGTTCCCTGTTGAAAAAATCAAACAAGCAGTAGACAGAATCATGGAAAGTGATGAAGCATTTAGTGCATTACAATATGGGCCAACTGAAGGTTATAAACCGCTAAGAGAATGGATTGTTACTTTAATTAATCAGCGTGAAAAAACACAATTAAACGTTGATAATATTCTTATTGTAACCGGCTCACAACAAGCCCTTGATCTAATTGGTAAGGCGCTAATAGATAAGCAAACCAAAGTACTCGTTGAAACACCTACTTATTTAGGCGGTTTGCAAACCTTCACTCAATACGAACCGGAATATGTATCAATTGCTAGCGATGATCACGGTCTTAATCCCGATCTATTAAGTGATGAAGAGGCAAAATCAGCTAGTTTCTTATATACAATCCCTAACTTTCAAAATCCAACAGGAAGGCGTTTACCTGCCGAGCGGCGTAAAAAGCTAGCTGACAAAGCCGTCGCTAATAACTTATTGATGATTGAAGATGATCCTTATGGGGAACTCGATTATCAAGGGCATCGTTTACCTAGCTTAATCAGTTATGCACCAAATAATACCGTTTATTTAGGTTCCTTTTCCAAGATTTTAGCACCAGGAATGCGCCTAGGTTATGTTGTCGGACCCGCTGATTTTATTAGTAAGCTAGTGCAGCTAAAACAAGCTGCCGATCTGCATACACCTAGTTATACGCAGCATATTGCATATAACGTGATTAAAGATGGCTATTTAGGCGAGCATATACCGAAAATTCGAGAGCTGTACAAAAGACGTTGCCAATTTATGCTTGAGCAATTAGCGAAATATATGCCAAATACGGTGCGTTGGACTAAGCCTGAAGGTGGTATGTTTATTTGGGTGGAACTGCCTGAGCATATTAATAGCACAGAATTACTTACCATAGCAGTTAATAATAATGTTGCTTTTGTGCCTGGGGAAACGTTCTTTGCTACGGATCCCAAAACAAACTGTTTACGTTTAGCATTTGTTACGGTACCAGAAGAACGAATTGAACAAGGTATTAAAATCCTTGCTGGTCTAATTAAATAATCGAATATAGCAAGAGCGAGCCTCACGCTCGCTATTTTGCTATATTAACTGAATAAATTGTATTAGAAATAAATACCTATTATTTACTCACTCTATTTTGTAAAAACTATCGATTCTGATGCTTTTCAAGCCATTTTTTCATAAATTCAATCTCTTTTTCTTGCGCTTTAATCACTTGCACTGCGAGTGCTCTGATGTCAGGATCTTTACCATATTTTAGTTCGATTTTAGCCATATCGATAGCCCCCTGATGATGGGGGATCATTCCCGCAACAAATGCCACATCAGGATCTGATGACATCACACCTTCCATCATTGGTTGGTGCATTTCATTCATGGCATGTAAATATTCTTCTGTCATTGGGTTCATATTTTTATCCACTACTTGGTGATCAGTATGAGCTAAAGCACTTGTTGTAGATAGTAATATGATTGAGCAAATAATTAATATTATTTTTTTCATTGGGAATGCCTCTATGGTTAACGTTGGAAATAATAATTAAGTGTAAGTATTTTTGATTATAAAGTCTGCAAGTAATCAAAATATTTTCTTTTCAAAATTCATTTTGCCTTTTAAACTTTAAACATGTATTTTTAATACATGTTTTATCGAAAATAAAAATAACCATAAATAAAGGAGCAATTATGTTTTGTATTCAATGCGAGCAAACAATAATAACATCAACAACTAAAGGCTGTAGCTATACCAAAGGTATGTGTGGCAAAACAGCCGAAGTATCGGACTTACAAGATATCTTAGTTGCAGCGCTACAGCGTGTCTCATTTTGGGCATCAATTTGCCACCAATACCAAATTAGTGATAGAGCGGTTGATCGATGGTCATTCCAAACATTTTTTGCCACGCTAACAAATGTTAATTTTGATCCAGAAAGAATACTGAATTATATACAGCAAGCGGATATACACAGTCTAAAGTTAGAACAATTAGCTAAAGCAGCTGCAATACAAGCTAACCATTCCTTACCACCGCTATCTTACGCCGCTCAAATGCAATATCCAAAAAATAAAGAAGAGCTACTAAAACTGGCTCCTAACGTCTTTTTGAATAGAGGTAAAGGCGATATCGAAGATGATGTAATTGGTCTGCGTTTACTCGCTATTTATGGTTTAAAAGGTTTAGCTGCATATATGGAACACGCGGCAGTTTTAGAACAATTCAGTGATGAAATCTGTATTGAATATCATCAAATAATGAACGTATTAGGCAATAACCCAACCGATATAAGCGAGTTGCTTGATTTATCAATCGCCATTGGTGCATTAAATTATAAAGTAATGGAAATGCTTGACGCAGGAGAAACAACGATATTTGGCCACCCAGTACCAACTCAAGTAAATACCAAACCCATCTCAGGTAAATGTATTTTAGTTTCAGGGCATGATTTTAAGGATTTAAGATTAATTTTAGAGCAAACACAAGGAAAAGGAATTAATGTCTATACCCACGGTGAAATGTTACCTGCTCATGCCTATCCTGAGCTAAAAAAGTACCCTCATTTAGTCGGTAACTTTGGCAGTGCTTGGCAAAATCAACAAAATGAATTTGCGCAATTCCCAGGTGCAATTGTGATGACATCAAATTGTCTTATTAACCCTTTCGCTGGGCGATATGCTGACCGTATTTTTACTCGTAGCATCGTTGGCTGGCCTGGGGTCGTTCACCTAGAAAACGATGACTTTAGTGCTGTAATTGAGTGTGCATTAAATCAATCTGGCTTCAAACATACCGAATTAGAACATTACATTACTATCGGTTTTGCACGTAATGCCTTAATGAACGTTGCGCCAACAGTCATAGAACAAATTAAAGCAGGTAATATAAAACACGTCTTCTTAATCGGAGGATGTGATGGGATTAGCGATGAGCGCCATTATTATACGGATATGGCCAGTCAGGTTCCACAAGATAGCATTATTTTAACATTAGGCTGCGGAAAGTATCGTTTTAATAAACAAAACTTTGGTGATATAAACGGTATTCCTCGCTTAATTGATATAGGACAATGCAACGATGCATATTCAGCAATTCAATTAGCTCTAGCGCTTGCAGAGACATTTGAATGCGGAGTGAACGAATTACCATTAACGCTTGTACTATCTTGGTTTGAACAAAAAGCGATTGTTATTTTATTAACGTTATTATCTTTAGGGGCAAAAGGTATCTATACCGGTCCATCTATGCCTGCTTTTTTGACCAGTAACCTCATTAGTATTTTACAAAAAGAGTTTGACCTAAAAGCAACAACAGATGCCAAAGAAGACTTAGCGAGAATTTTAACGGTAAACGCAGCTTAATCAGACTTAGTTTTATTTAGCCCTTATATTTAATAAGGGCTAATATTGAATAATTATTAAGGTCAGCTATGATCTTTGTCACGTATAAAAAAAGACTTATAACACCAGATGTTCTATTTTCAAACCATGATAAAAGGCTATTTTTAGCTTTCAAAAAATAAAAGAACACAAGCGTTAATATTACACGAGTTAAAAATTGAATTTTCACTCAATTAGGCTCAAGTTGGCCTATACATAACATTTGGTTAGGATAATAATATATAAGTTATTGAATATAAAAAATAAACTAAGGAGAAAAATTGCAACTATCAAGTTTTACGGATTACAGTATTCGAGTGCTAATTTATTTAGCTATGCTAGATAAGGACGAATTAAGTAATATAGCAACGGTAAGTGAGCATTATCATATATCTAAAAACCATTTAGTCAAAGTGGTCCATAAACTCGGTCAACTTGGTTATATTGACACAATACAAGGCAAAAACGGAGGTATCAAGCTGAAAAAATCGCCGAAACAGCTAAATGTTGGGCAAATAATTCGCCAACTCGAACCATTAGAATTACTTAATTGCGGCGCATCATTTTGTCATATTAGCCCAGCTTGTCGCTTAAAAAAATATCTCATCGATGCTAAAAATGCATTTTTAAACGAGTTAGAAAAATACACGATCTATGATTTAATTAATAATAACCAAAAACTTCTTAATTTGTTATGAAAATTATTATGTAAAAAACAAGGGCAAATAGCCAATAACCTTAATAAACCTTGAAAGTTAAATTAAAAAATAGAGGCTATTTATTACCAATACTCAATAGTTCGTTTATAAATAACCTGCTCTTCATCAAATAGTTCTATTTTTGTTTGCCAATTTCCATACCGATCAAAATCGCTATACATAATTTTAGCAATTGTTTCCTCGGCCGCTTGATTAGTCAGTTGATAATATGAACGTTCATTGCTACGAATTAATCGTTGCTGATCGTCGTATTCAAAGTTAGTGTTAACAATTGATGTATAGCCTTTTTTATTGCCATCAATATTTAAAAAATTAAATGAATTTAATAACCCATCTTGGTTAAATTGATATTCAATATTGAATTTTTCTTTTTTTAGGGTCTTATCATACTTAAAAATTACTGCAAATTCTTTGCCACTGTCTATCGTTTGATTTTTTTGTAGCATAAGACGTTTTTTATCAAAGTTATATGATGGCAGTAAAGTGACTTGCATATAGTCACCTTTTAAAGAATAAAGACTATTATCAATTTCATAATCACCCATAGTCTGTTTGCGCTGCCATTTATCGTTTTCTGTACGCATCAAAGTAACTATCATTGTCACTTTATCTTCAGGTGTTTTCCCTGTAGCGGAGGCCGAATAATAATTAATTAGCAACCCCTTTTTATCATATTCGACAATTGTCTTACCTTGGCTACTATCAGTACTTTTTTCAATAGTTAGGCTGGATTTTTTTACGACCATTGAAGATGGTGTAATAATTTGAATATCATCATTTTCGAGCAATAAATTTATCTGTTGATTCGTTAATTTTGCGGAAGTGACATCACCAAAATAGAGTACGCTAACCATTACCAAAACATAAACAGCAATTCTTTTTTTCATTTTAGCTGATAACCATTTTATGTTTAACATCACAAAATTACTTATTTTATGAGATGCTATTATTTAATTATTTTTTATTATTTTCTTTAAAAAGAGCACGACCAAAAATATCGGTACCGTTATATCATTAAGAGGTGAAATTGTCGAGTTAAAGAATAAAAATGAGGTAGGTAAATAGTTAGTACTATTGGGTTATACGATTTTGCAATAATTTAATAACAATGAGAGCTAGTAAAATAAACTAGCTCAATTTACGACATGAATTAATTGATTGCCTTAGTAACTAATTGCTGTGCTTCTTGTTGAATCTGTAGCAAGTGCTCTTCACTAATAAAGCTCTCTGCATAGATTTTATAAGCGTCTTCTGTTCCCGACGGGCGAGCAGCAAACCAACCATTTTTAGTAACGACTTTTAAGCCGCCAATTGGAGCATCATTAGCTGGTGCTTTAGTCAAGCATTGTTCAATAATTTCACCTGCTAGAGAGTCTGTAGTCAATTGACTCGCATCAAGTTTAGCTAATTTTTGCCGTTCCAAAAAACTGGCCGAAGCTTGAATTCGTCCATAATAAGATTGCCCAAATTGTCGCTCGAGCTCTTCATACTGTTGTTGTGGATTTTTACCCATCCTGGCGGTCATTTCAGCAGCAAGTAAGCATAGAATGATCCCATCTTTATCGGTGGACCAAACTTGACTATTTTTTCTTAAAAAAGAGGCTCCTGCGCTTTCCTCACAAGCAAAACCAATTGTGCCATTAAATAGACCTTCACCATACCATTTAAATCCCACGGGAAACTCTAATAATGTTCGCTGTAAATTAGTCGCAATTCTATCAACTATAGAACTAGTAACTAATGTTTTACCAATTAAGCAGTGATTATTCCAATTAGGCCGATGCTTAAATAAGTAGTTAACACAAGTCGCTAAATAAGCATTAGGTTTCATTAGCCCTGCCGGAGTTACAATGCCGTGTCGATCAAAATCAGTATCATTACCAAAAGCTAAATCAAACTTATCTTTTAATTGCAATAAACCAGTCATTGCATCAGCGCTTGAACAATCCATTCTAATGACACTATCATGATCTAAATACATAAAGCTAAACGTCGGATCTATTTTATCATTAACAATATTAAGATTTAATTTATATCGCTCTGCTATTCTCGACCAATAAGAGATACCAGCACCACCGAGTGGATCAACACCAATGTTCAGGTTTTCACCGGTAATAACATCAAAATCGATGATATTAGTTAAGTCATCAATATAATCAGCCTCATATTCTTTAGTATGGATAAACCCTGAACTCATTGCCTTGGATAGTGTAAGCCGTTTAACCCCAGCTAAATTATTTTTTAATAACTCATTTGCTCTAGCCTCAATGGCAGATGTCACAGCAGTATCCGCCGGCCCACCATTTATGGCATTATACTTTAT